>JBGAIL010000270.1:0-4494 GCA_044225565.1 Steroidobacteraceae bacterium
CTCGCCGAGCAGATTCTTGCGAGCCACCCGGAAGTGTTCGGTGCAGGCGAGCTCACGGCGATGCCGGACATCGCGAGAGAAGTGCTGCAGCAGGTGCCCACCTCGCGGCGCGCCATCGGCAGCCACGCAGAGGGTGCCGCCACCTTCGTGGATCGCCCTGGCGCCTGGCTGGATCGTCACGAGGCTCTTCGGCTCGCACGGCGTTATCTTGCGAATCTCACGGCGCGCGCACCGCAAGGCGTGGCTCGCGCGGTCGACAAGCTCCCACTCAACTTCGCGCACCTCGGCCTCATCGCCATCCTGTTCCCGCAGGCTTCCATCGTGCATTGCCGGCGCGACGCGATGGACGTCGGGTTGTCCTGCTACGTCGAGACGCTGCGCCAATTCAGCTGGGCCACGGACCTCGGCGACATCGGCTTCTTCATCGCGCAGAAGGAGCGGCTGATGGGCCATTGGCGCCGCGTGCTGCCCTTGCCCATCCACGAGCTCGACTACGCCGCGCTCGTCTCGAATCAGGAACGCGAGACGCGCGCGCTGCTCGAGCATTGCGGGCTTTCCTGGCACCCGGGCTGCCTCGACTATTTCCGTACCGAGCGCCGGGTGAACACGCCCAGCCGCTGGCAGGTGAGACAACCCATCTACGCCTCCTCCGAAGGCAGGTGGCGCCGTTACCGGCGCCACCTGGATCCTCTCATCGACGCGCTTCCCACCGCGCTCAGAACTGGTACGTGACCCGTCCGATCACCGTGCGCGCCGGATTGATGAGGTAGGGCGCGGCAAAGTTGTCCATGTGCTGCACGAAGTACTTCGTGTTGAACAGGTTGGTCACGCCGAGGTGGTAGTACCAGCGGTCGTGGCGATAGAACGTGCGGAAGTCCACTTCGGTGAAGTCGTCCTCCATGCCGAAGGGGAGGATGGTGGGCGTCGTGCTGGCGTAGTACACCGTGTGCTGCGAGAACTTCTCCTTGTGCACCAGCCCCGCGCCGAATCCCAGGCCCTTCATCGGGCCATCCAGGAACTCGTAGCTGCCGAACACCGAGGCGCCGTACTTCGGCGCGTTGACCGGCTGGGCTCCCTTGAACTCACCGGCGATGTACTCGGCATCGAGGTACGCGAAGGAGCCGAACAGGTTCCAGCCGTTCTTGAAGTCGCCCTTGAGCTCCACTTCCGCGCCGCGGCTGCGCTGCGTGCCCGCCTCCTCCACGAATGACGTGCCCAGCACGCGCTGCGTGATGTGGGCGCGCCGCATGTCGAACAGCGCCACGGACCACGAGAGGCCCCGGTCGAGCAGCTCGCCCTTGGCGCCGATCTCCTTCGAGGTGCCCTGCTGCGGGCCCGCGCTCGCGCCATTCGCCAGCGTGCCGCTCTGCGGCTCGAAGGTCTCGCCGTAGCTCGCATAGAGGTTGGTCGACTCCGTCACCTTGAAGGTGACGCCGCCCTGGAACGTGAAGTCGTCGTTCACCGTGTGCGTGTTCTCGCCGAGCGCCGAATCGAGCGCGCAGCACGAGGTGCGGTCGTCCTCCACGTCGCGCGAGTAGCGGCCGCCCAGCAAGGCCGTGAAGCGGTCCGTCGGGTGCAGGATGGCCTGCGCCGTGAATCCGCTCTGCTTCGTCCGGCTCTTCTCGCCGAAGAAAAAGGCGTAGTCGGAGAACTGCGAATGCCTCGGGATCAGGGAGTAGTCGGGGTCGAGAATGCTGAAACCGGTCTGCTCGCCGGACATCGAGTCGTCCGCGAACAGCGACCGGTTGTCGAGGCGGGCGTAGTCTGCGCCGAAGAACAGCGTGTGCTTGCGGCCGAACATCTCCACGTCGCCGTAGAGGTTCACCTCGCCAGCGTACACGTGGTCGTTGTCGTCGTACGCGTAGATGGACGCGCCGGTGAGCCCATCGAGGCCGGTGATGGCATTGGCCTGACCGGAATTCTGCTCTTCCGTCAGATGGTTGTACTGCAGGTTCGCGCGCAGGTTCCAGTTCTCGCCGAAGCGATGCTCGAGCGTGGTGAGCGCGAAGAGCGCCGAGCGCTCCGTCTTGTTCCACGGCATGTTGGCAGCACGGTCGCGCGGCAGGTCCGGGATCTTGAAATTGTCCCGGGTCACCTGCGAGAGATCGAAGCGGTCGGTGCCGAGGAACTGCAGGCCGTAGCCGAAGTAGTACGGGAACTGCGATTTCTGATAGCTCACGCGGGTGATCAGCGTGGTGTCGGGCGTCAGTTCGAACTTCACCGAAGGCGCGAGCACCAGGCGCTTGCTGTAGGTGAAGTCGACCGGCAGGTCCTCGTCGAGCCAGGAGGCGACCATGCGGTAGGACACCCGGTCGCTCGAGCCGAGCGGCCCGTAGAAATCGAGATCACCGCGATAGTGGTCGTAGGATCCCGCCTCCACGGAGAAGTTGCCGCCGAAGTCGGGCTGCGGCAGCTTCGAGACCGCGTTCAGCGTGCCGCCGATCGAGTTCTGGCCGTAGAGCGTGGAGGTCGGGCCCTTCACCACCTCGAAGCGCTCGAACAGGCTCAGATCGAGGTTGGTGCGGCCGGACATGCGAAAGCCGTCCACCTTGATGCTGTTGGCGCTCTGCTGGCGAAAGCCCCGATAGTAGTTGCGCGGCACCTGGTCGCCCGCGTGCGCGGTGCCGCCGGAGGCGTCGATCTTGTAGATGTCGGAGAACTGGTGGATGCCGGCGAAGTCCATGAGGTCCTTGGTGACCACGAGCACCGTCTGCGGCGTGTCCTTCAGGGCGAGCGGGATCTTCATCGCGCTCTGCGCCTCCTCGTAGCGGAACTTCACGCCGGAGACCACGACTTCGTCGATGTCGTCGCCCGATGCGGCACCGGAGGCATCCGCCTGCGCCATGTGCAGCGAGCCGTCCTTCGAGGAAGCGTCGGAAATCAACAGCACCCCACTCGCATCGGCACGCAGCCTGAGCGGCGTTCCTTCGAGCAGCTTCTCCACGGCCTGCTCCGAAGTGAGCGCGCCGTGCACGCCGTCGGTGCGCAGCCCTTTGAGCTGCTCCGGGCGATAGACGAGCTCGACGCCGGCCTGGCGCGCCAGCGTTTCGAGCGCGGTGGTGAGATCCCCCGCAGGGATGTCTATGGATTGCGTCGTCTTCGAATCGGCGGCACCGGCGTGCGCCGACAGGATCGCGGATACGGCGAAGGCCACGAGCGACGATTTCGTAATCTTGGGTCGGGTCACGGCGAGCTCCCTGGTCACGGTGTGGGCGATGGCTGCTTAACCGGGACAAGGCTCGAAAAAAAATCCCCCCTCGAAAGGCGCACGATTTCGGTTGCGAGCGCGCAACGCCTCAGCGCGGGAACAGCAGGATCTCGTCTTCGCGCGGCACCACGCGCACCGGGAATCCCTGCTCCAGCACGCGCACGAACGCATCGAGGTTCGCGAGCCGCAGGTTGCCGCCGATGCGCATATCCGCGATGGACGGATCGCCGATCACCAGCTTGCGCGTGTGATAGCGGTTGAACTCTCCCACTGCGTCCGCGAGCGCCGTGTCGCGAAACACGACGTATCCCGAGCGCCACGACAGAGACTCCTCCGCTTCGGCGACCGGCTTCTCGGTGACGACCACCGCCGCTTCGCGCACCCGCGCCACCGCGCCGGCGTCCAGTTGAGTGGGTTTGGGCTCTCGCTCCGCTCCCGTGTGCCGCTCCACGCGCACCCGGCCTTCGGTGACCACCACGCGCACGCCTTCGCGCGAGCGAAGCACCGAGAAGCGAGTGCCGACCGCCACGATGCGATCTTTCCCAGCCTGTACGACGAAAGGCCGCGCAGGATCCTTCGCGACGTCGAAGAACGCCTCGCCGCGCTCCAGATCGATGCGCCGCTCGACGGAAGAGATGGCCACGTGGATGCGCGTGTCCGTGTTGAGCATGACCTGGGAACCGTCCGCTAACGGAACGGCGCGGGTGTGGCCCACGGCAGTCTGGAAGGAATTCGTGTCGAGCCCGAGGCGGAAGGCGCCGAACCCCAGCATCGCGATGGCGACCAGGGACGCTGCAACTGCGAGCATGCGGCGGCTCGCGCCGGCAGTGCGCTCGGGCAGGCGCTCGCGAGCTTCCTCGACGCCGCTCATCTGCACGGGAACATCCGCGAAGGGCGCCGCAGCCCCAGCGGATGCGGCGAACGTGGACAGCCGCCATTGCCCCGGCGACGGCACGGCGTCGGCGGGCAATCCGGCGCCCAGCGCCTGAAGCCGGTCCGCCTGCTGCCACGCCGTCTGCAGGCGCAGCAGCGCGATGCGGTGCGCCAGGGACTGGTCGCGCCAGCGGGCGAGCTCCGCCTCGTCGGCGGCACTCCAGTTCCCCGAGTCGCGGCGCGCCAGCCGGTCGGCCGCGGCCTTCTCGATCGCAAGACTATCCATGCTCGGACTCCTGTCGCCTCTGCGCCGCCCCTGCATCTGTCTCCATTTCGGTACTGCCACCCAGTATCGCCTGCGCGAGCAGGCGCATGCCGCGGGACACCTGCTTCTCCACGGCCTTCTCGCCGAT
>JBGAIL010000271.1:0-4427 GCA_044225565.1 Steroidobacteraceae bacterium
CAGCTCCTGCCTCCGGGTATTCCGCGACCGGGAGCGGCATGGGGCGACGCCGCAAGCTGCGACTGCCGCTGATGATCGGCGGCGTCGCCGTCGTCGTCGCGATCGCCGTCGCGTACTACCTCGCGCATCGCCGCTATGAGGCCACCGACGATGCCTACGTGAGCGCCGCTCGCGTCGCGATCAGCAGCAACGTGTCCGGCAGGGTGGTTGCAGTCGAGGTGCGCGACAACCAGCGTGTGAGGAAAGGCGATGTGCTGTTTCGCATCGACGATCGTCCTTTCCGGCTTGCCGTGGCCGAGGCCCGGGCACGGCTCGACAAGGCGAGGCTGGACATCGATGCCCTGAAGGCCACCTACCGGCAGAAGCAGAGTGAGCTGGCCTCCGCGAGCGACACGCTCCGGTTCGAGCAGCGGGAGAGCGAGCGCCAGCAACGGCTGCTCGGCTCCGGCATCTCGTCGCAAGCGCAGGTGGACCGTGCGCTGCACGCGCGCGATGCGGCTTCGCAGTCCGTTTCCGCCGCTCGACAGGAGCTTGCCAGCGTGCTCGCCAACCTGGGTGGCGATCCGCAGATCGATTCGCGCAGGCATCCCGCTGTCGAAGAAGCGCAGGCCATGCTCGATCGCGCCGAGTTGAATCTCTCGTACACCGTGATCGCCGCGCCGGACGACGGCGTGGTCGCGCAGGTGGCGAAGCTGCACAGTGGGGACTACGTGAACGAGGCGAGTCCGCTCTTCGCGCTGATCGCCATTCACGACCTGTGGGTGGAGGCCAACTTCAAGGAAGTGCAGCTCACTCGCATGCGACCCGGCCAGCCGGTCACGGTGGTCATCGACACGTATGCGGACAGGACCTTCAAGGGGCACGTCGCCAGCATCAGTCCCGGCACCGGCGCCCAGTTCTCGGTGCTCCCCGCGCAGAACGCGACCGGCAACTGGGTGAAGGTGGTGCAGCGCCTGCCGGTGCGCATCGAGATCGACGACGAGGACAACGAGCACCCGCTATACGCTGGGCTCAGCGCCACGGTCAGGGTCGACACGCGCGGCTGAGGCCATGCAGGGCTCGACTCCCATTAACCGCGGGATGATCACCATCAGCGTGATGGGCGCGTCCGTCATGCAGGCGCTCGACACCACCATCGCGACCATCGCGCTGCCGCACATGCAGGGCAGCCTCTCCGGCACGCAGGACCAGATGGTGTGGGTGCTCACGTCCTACATCGTGGCAGCCGCCGTCATGACGCCGCTTTCGGGGTGGCTCGCGGTTCGCATCGGGCGCAAGCGCGTGTTCTCCTACTCGGTGATGGGGTTCACCATCGCGTCCGCGCTGTGCGGGGCAGCGGAGTCGTTGCCTCAGATGGTGCTGTTCCGCGCGCTGCAGGGCATCTGCGGCGCGGCGCTCATCCCGCTTTCGCAGGCGATCCTGCTCGACATCAACCCGAAGGAACGGCACGGGCGTGCCATGGGCATCTGGGGCATGGGTGTGGTGCTCGGCCCCATCGTCGGCCCGCTGCTCGGGGGCTGGCTCACCGAGGACTACAACTGGCGCTGGGTGTTCTACGTGAACGTGCCTTTCGGCATCCTCGCCTGGCTCGGCATCGCGGCCTATCTGCCGGAGACCACGCAGCGGCGGTCGTCCTTCGACGCGTTCGGCTTCGCCTCGCTGGCGCTCGGCATCGGCGCGCTGCAGCTGATGCTGGATCGCGGCGAGCTGAAGGACTGGTTCTCCTCGCTGGAGATCCGCATCGAGGCCTTCATCGCGGTGATCGCGCTCTATTGCTTCGTGGTGCACACCTGGGCGGCGGAGCGCCCGTTCATCAACCGACAGCTGTTCCACGACCGCAATTTCGTCATCGGCAACGTGTTCATCTTCATCTTCGGCGTGGTGCTGTTCGCGACCATGGCGCTGCTGCCGCCGCTGCTGCAGGGGCTGCTGGGCTATCCGGTGCTGATGGCCGGGCTCGTCACGGCACCCCGGGGTCTGGGCACGTGGGTGGCCATGGCTCTGGTCGGAAGGATCACGAGCCGCTTCGACGCGCGCTGGATCATCGCTTTCGGGCTGGTGCTCTGCATCGTCTCGCTGTGGCAGATGGCGGGCATCTCGCCGCAGACGGACCAGCGCCCCATCGTGGTTGCCGGCGTGACGCAGGGCTTCGGCCTCGGGCTCGCGTGGGTGGCGCTCTCCCTGGTCTCCTTCACCACGATTCCAGCGACTCTGCGGGACGAAGGTGCGGCAATGTTCAACCTGGTGCGCAACATCGGCAGCAGCGTCGGCATCTCGTCCATCCAGGCGTACGTCACCTCAGGCACGCAATCGGCGAATGCCGTGCTCGTGCAGCACATCAACCCTTACGGCATGCAGATCCATCAGCCGGATCTCGCGGCGCAGCTCGCGACGCCCGCAGGTGCTGCGGCGCTCGGCGGGACCATCTGGAGCCAGGCGAGCTGGATCGCCTACCTGGATGCCTTCCGTCTCATGACGCTCCTCACGGTTCTCGTCCTGCCGCTGCTGTTCTTCGTGCGTCGCGCCAGAGCGTCGGAGAGGGATCGACAGGTGGTCGTCGAATGAAACGTCTGTGTGCGCTGCTCTGTGTGTCATTGAGTGCGTGCGTGAGCACGCCGTCCTATCGGCAGCCTGTGGTCGAGACGCCGGAACGCTATACCAGCGAGCCTCTTGCCGGCCTTTCGCTGCAGGCAGGCGGCGATGCAGGCGCCAAGTGGTGGGCGCAGTTCGGTTCGGCGCAGCTCGACGCGACGGTGGACGCTGCGTTCGCCGGCAACAGGAATCTCGCCGCCGCCGAGGCGAACCTGCGCGAGGCTCAGGACCTCTTCAAAGCACAGACGGGCGCGCGCCTGCCCGTGGCGGAGCTCGCTGCCGGCCCCGGAAGGCAGAAGTATGGCGCCGCGTTCCTCGGGCCCAACGCAGGATCGTTCCCGCCATTCACTTACTATTCGATCGGCATCAACGTGAGTTACGTGCTGGACTATGCCGGCGGTACGCGCAGCGCGATCGAGCAGAGGCTGGCTCTCGCGGAGGTGCGGCAGCATACGCTCGGAGCGGCAAGGCTCAGCCTTGCGGGCAACGTCGTGCTGCAGGCGCTGGCCATCGCTTCGGCACGGGAGCAACTGCATGCGGTGCAGAGCATCGTGGAAGAGGGCCGGCGGAACGTCGACCTGGTGCAGAAGGCGCTGGATGCGGGCTCCGTAGCACGGCTGGATCTGCTCACGGCGCAAAGCCAGCTCGCGGACGACGAGACGCTGCTACCGCCTTTGCGACAACAGCTCAGTGCCGCCCGGCACGCACTCGCGGTGATGGTCGGCAAGCCTCCCGCGAGCTTCACCGCACCGGATTTCGACCTCGGCGCGTTCACGCTGCCGCAGTCCTTGCCGCTCGTGCTGCCTTCGGAACTCGCCCGCCGGCGACCCGACATCCGCGCGGAGGAGGCCAGGCTGCGTGCGGCCTGGAGACGTCGGATCTTTTCGATGAGAGCGCCACGGCTTTCTCCCTGGTCGGCAACCTGACGGCGCCGATCTTCAACGGCGGTCGCTTGCGGGCGGAGCGCCGCGCCTCGATTGCGGCGATGGAGAGCACGGTGGCGGGCTATCAGCACACGGTGCTGACGGCGTTCGGCCAGATCGCGGATATCCTCACGGCACTCGAGCACGACCAGGAGCAGATCGCCGCGCAGCAGAAGGCTTTCGAGGTCGCGGAGACGAATCTTTCGCTCGCACGCGAGAGTTTCAGCGCTGGAAACACTGGCGTGCTGCAGATTCTGGATGCGCAGCGCCTCTCACAACGGGCGCGCATCGGCGTCGTGCGAGCGCAGGCGCAGCGCGTCCAGGACATGGTGGAGTTGATGGTGGCGCTGGGCGGCGCGACGGAAGTGACCGCGCCTGCCTCAGAACAGGAGGTTCGATAGCCACCACGCGCCCGCCGCGATCAGCGCCGAGGCGGGAATGGTGATGATCCAGGCCATGACGATGTTCCCGGCGATGCCCCAGCGCACCGCGGAAGCGCGCTGCACCGAGCCCACGCCGATGATGGCGCCCGTGATGGTGTGAGTGGTCGAGACCGGCACGCCGAGCGTGGAAGCCAGGAAGAGCGCGGCCGCGCCACCTGTCTCTGCGGAGAAGCCGCCCACGGGGCGCAGCTTTGTGATCTTCTGCCCCATGGTCTTCACGATGCGCCAGCCGCCGAACAGCGTGCCGAGGCCGATGGCGCCGTAACAGCTGAGCACCACCCAGAACGGCAGGTGATCCTGCGTGGTGACGCCGGCGCCGATGAGCAGCAGCCAGATGATGCCCATCGTCTTCTGCGCGTCATTGCTGCCGTGCCCTACGCTGTAGAGCGCGGATGAGACCAACTGCAGCCGGCGGAATACCTTGTCGACGCGCCGGGTCGATGAGCGGAAGAAGATCCACGAGACCGCG
>JBGAIL010000272.1:0-4463 GCA_044225565.1 Steroidobacteraceae bacterium
GTCGCCCACTCGGATTCCGAAGCCTGCTCGAGCCAACGATATGCAGCGGGCAGCGAGGCGGTGGTCGTGTCCGCCACGCCGAGCAGTCGGCGGGCCGAGCGATCCCCCAATCGCGCATCAGGTTGACGAAACGCGCCGTAGCGGCCGAGCTCGGTGGAAATCTCCACGGACACGATCTCGGCGCCCAGCGCTTCGAGTGAGCGCAGAAAGCTCTCGAAGCCCTGGCGGATCCGCGGGTCGACGTCGACGAAGGATGGCGAGTTGGCCGTAGCGCTTCCAGAGCCGTCCGCGTAGCGCTCGTTCGTCGACACCAGGAAACGAACTCCCGAAAGCGAGCGCTCGCCGGCCGTAGCGGGGACTGCTGCGGTGGCGAGGGCGGAGAACTGCGGCCACTGCAACGACTGGCCCGCCTGCTCCGCCGTGGCGGCATCCTCCGGGTCGATGCCCGCCAATGTCGCCATCACCCACGCGCAATCGGCGGCGGAGCGGGCTATCGGTCCGCCCACATCGAAAGACGGCGCACCCGGGAACACGCCCGCCAGGCTCAAAAGCCCGTGACTGGGCTTGAGCGTGGTCACTCCACAGCACAGCGCCGGATAGATCAGGCTCCCCTGGGTCTCCGTGCCGAGGGCGACCGGAACGAGGCCGGCGGCCACTGCCGCCGCGCTGCCGCCGCTCGAGCCGCCGACGATGAGTTTCGGATTCCACGGGTTGGCCGTCTGCGGAGTGATGATCCCGCTGATGAACCGTTGCGACTGGGTGTGGCCCAGCAGCACGGCACCGGCCGCGCTCCATCTGTTCCAGAGCGTGGAATCCTTCGGCGCGCGATAGCTTTGAAAGGCGGGCGTGCCCACCGTCACCGGCCTGCCCTCGACTGCAAAGACATCCTTCAGCGCCACCGGAATGCCGGACCAGCCTGAATGAGCTCGCACTTTGTCGGCCCGCTCCCAGGCGCGACGGGCGAGATCGGGATACAGGCGAATGAAGGCGTTCAGCGCGCCGTTGGCGTCGAAGCGGCCCATCGGGCCATTGAGCGCTTCGATGCGTCTCAAATAGTGCTGCGCCAGCTCGCGCGCGCTCCACTGACGCG
This sequence comes from Steroidobacteraceae bacterium, assembly GCA_044225565.1. Taxonomy (GTDB): domain Bacteria; phylum Pseudomonadota; class Gammaproteobacteria; order Steroidobacterales; family Steroidobacteraceae; genus CAVXAE01. The sequence goes on from JBGAIL010000272.1 coordinate 1,091, forward strand.
CCCGCAATCCCGCCGTCAGATCGAGCGCAGTGGCGCCGCGCAGATCCGAAACCGGACCGCCTCGTGCGGCCCGGCTTCCCGCCGGAACCAGTGCGAGAGCGGCGAGCGCACCCAGGCCGGTCAGGCAATCGCGGCGACTGAACGCCATCGCGCCATCATGGCGGGAGATCCGCGAGCCGGAACGGCTCGAGCGTGTTGGCCTCAGCATGCCGACGCCTCTCCCTGCGACGCGGCTCCATCCATGCGAGCCACACGCGGCGCGACACCCTTCTCGAACGGAATCTGCCGCCACGGATTGCGGTCCGGCGCGCCGAAAGTCATGAACACCCGCGGCGGCACCGACAGCTCGTTGACGATGCCGGCCTGCGAGCCGCCAAGGTAGTACTGGCAGATGCCCGGATGCTCGAGCGTCTCCCAGACGTCCTGCAGCGATCGCAGGCTCGAGCGACGGGACTCCAGGATGGTCTGTCGGGAATAGGAATGATCCGTGCGCGTCGCCGCGGAAAAATCCGGCTGCGCGATCGGGTGATTGGTGTGCAGCACCACAGGCAAGCCTGCCTGGGACTCGATGACGCGTTCCGCCGAGCACTCGAGGTCGCACACTCCCTCGGGGCCGCCCAGGATGTAGTTCTGCCCCGAGGCATGCAGCACGCTCTCGACGAACTGGCGCGCGTCCGCGAGGCTCGTCCGTTCGAGCACGCCCCGGATCACGAAGGCCACGGGCAACCCCGCCGCAGAGTGCGGCAGTTCCTCAGCCAGCGCGTTGCAGTTGATGGACACGCCGCGGTCGTTGCAACCCGACAGCGCCACTGCGCCCGCTGCGGTCAGCGAAAGCACACGGATGCCGTTCGCGCCGTGGATACGCTGGATCGCCAGCGCATCATTCCAATTCGCGCCCAGGTCGTGCGTCTGCGAGGCGATCGGGTAACCGCCAGCGCCACGACGCAAGCCGATCGCCGAGCAGCCCAGTTGCCCTACTCGCGTGCGATAGCGTTTCACTGCGAACCAGCCCCACTCATCGAGCAGGCTGTAGGTGAGCATCGTCTCGTAGGAGTGCCCGGCGCCTTCGGCGATGCCCCGCACCTCCTCCAGCAGGTCCGGCGTCCACCGCTGGATCGCCCTGGTGAACGAGGTTTCCGAGTAGAACTCCTGCACCACCTGCGCCAGCGGACGGTCGAACTGCCCTGCGACCTCTTCCGACCAGCGATCGAGCCCGTATGCGATGCGCTCGCGCAGCGCTTCCCCGTGCGCGCGACCCCGCTCCCTGGGGGAGCCCTCCAGGTCCACTATCGGCAGTGCATATTCGGCTCGGTAGCTCTCAGGCATCGCCCCTCCTGTGGGAGTTAATAGCGAGCTTCCGGCAGGCCGGCAAGCAAGTTTTTCTGGGGGATGCTTGTAGAAAATCTGTCGTGTCGGCCGTACGGGCTCATGGCGATGATGAGATCGTCATGGCCGTCTGAAGGATCACGCTGGCCTCAGCGTCGAGCGTCATTCTCGAGCTTCTTCGGCCGCAGCAGCGTGGCTTCCGGGAAATGGTGCTCTCCCGAAAGCAGTGGCGTGTCCTGCCGTCCCCCGCGGACGTACTTGTCGAAGAACTCCAGGGTATAGCTATTGATGACCGCATGCGCCGCGCGTGGATGAAGCCACTGCGGATCAGGCGCTTCGAACAGCGGACCGTCTGAGAAATGCCCGTGATGCGTCCGCGCCAGGGACACGTAGTACCAATCGGCCGTGCTCCGACGGAGCATCGCCCAATAACAAGTGGACGCCGCCCGCCCGACCTCCACCTCCGTGGCCTCCACCTCTCCCCCGGGATACGCGGGAATGCCCGCTCCCTCGTTGGAAGCAGCGAACATCAACAATACGGGCCGCTCGACGCCGCGAGCCACCGCACCGTTGGCACCCATCAGCCCATAGGGCCAGCCATCCATGTTCACTGCGGCCCTTATCCGCGGCTCATCGCGGGTCGCTTGCAGAGAGAGGAAACCACCCAGAGACCAGCCCAGCGATCCCACCCGATCCAGATCCAACCGTCCGTGGAAGCGGTGCTTCGGGTCCGCATTCAACACCGTCAGGCGATCGAGCACGAAGCTGATGTCCTTCACGAAGAGGCTCAAATCCGAGTGCCTCCAGCGGTACTCGAATTCATCCCGCGGCGCGAGCGGCTCATTTTCCGGCGGACTGGCCATCCAGCTCACGCCGTCGTTCCTGTAAGACGTGCCATCAGGGAAGCGCTCGATCTCATTCGCGCCGGAATGGCCGATGGCCACCACAACGTAACCATGGCTGGCCAGAAACTCGGTCTGAAAGGTTGCACTGAAGTGGGGATTTCCACCGCCGTGGTTGTAGATCAACACCGGGAAGCGCTCGATCGCCCCCGCCACCGGCGCATCGAGAAAGGATTGGGTTTGTACATGCTCAACTTGCGGCCCACGGTCTTTGCATACAACTGCGGATTGATGGCATATGGCGCACGACGCGCCCTCTTCGGCGCCGTCGCCGGATACCACACCTGCACCATCACTTTTCGCTTGTCGTGTGGAGCGGCCGTGCTGGGGTCCTCGAGCGCTTCGTTCACCCATAGCGCCTCGAAGGTGCCGGTCTCGTACGGCCCGCGCGAATCGCCCGCGAATACCTGCGCCGGCACGCGATAGGAATCGGCCGCGACAACAGGCTGCACCGCACCGCCCGGCAGTACGGCCATCGTGCCCAGGATCCACAGCGTGCCTGTGCCCACGGTACGCAATGCGAACACGCTCGCGACCACCCGGGTCATCGACGAACGCATCAGAACTTGTATCGCAAGGTAAGCCGCGCAGTGCGCGGCTCCGAGAATCTCAAATAAGACGTCCTTCGGCTATAAGGGGTCACGATGTCCTTCTCATTCGTGACGTTCTCCATCGAAAGGCTCAGGCTATATCGGTCCCGCTTCCGGTACTCCAAGTAGGCATCCCACACGAGCTGGGTGGGGAAAGTCATTCTCGTTCCATCGAGGCTCTCGTTCTGAGGATATCCCCCCGTGTAGGTGCCCCCGGCGCCCAGGCTGAACCCTCGCAGCGGGCCCGCGGGAAACGAGTAGTTCAGATAGACGCTGGCCTTCGTGTCCCGGACCTGAGCCGGGCGCACCCCGACGAGCGCGGGATTCTCGACATCTCGTGTGATCTCGGCGTCCAGATAAGCATATGTCGCGATCGCGTTCAGGTTGGGAGCGACTTCGCCGAACAACTCCAGCTCCACACCTTGATGACGCTGGTTCCGGCCTGCTATCGCAAAGGTCTCTCCCGGAGCATTATTCGGATCCGACGTCTCGGCGTTCTCGCGATCGATGCGATAGGCAGACAGCTGAATTCCCAGCCGCTTGTCGCGAAACTCG
>JBGAIL010000273.1:0-4256 GCA_044225565.1 Steroidobacteraceae bacterium
CGGTCGGCCCTATGCCGGCCGACCTGGTGGGCACCGAGCGGGTTCGCCGCCATCCCCACCACCGCGCTCGATCCGCCCCGCAGTGCGGCGTCTCCCGCGGTCCCCGCGCTTTCGGGTCCGGGTCCCCCAGCTGAATGCCGGCCTCGCCCGGCAACCGGGTATCACGCCGCTGCCGTACTTGCCTCGATGATCCGCTGAAACTCAGCGAGGAGCTCGGGATGCTGTTGGGCGAGATACCGAACCACGCGCGCGTTCCCGAGCAGCGTTCCGAGGTAGCCACGCGCGACGACGAGATGCATGTGGTCCGGCCCGTAGCTCCGCTCCGCGACCCGTATCTCCCGGTCGAGCTGGCTGCTCTCGCGCTCCATCAGCGCCATCTGCTCGGGTGTCAGGCCCCGAACCTGCTTCGGTTGCTCATCGGCGATGAGCTGGTTCTGTGGTGTGGCCGCCAGCAATGCCTCTGCGTAGGTGATCGTAAAGCGGTCCATCGCGATCATGAGTTCCACGGCCTCGATCTGGCGTAACGGCTGCATGCGCCGCAGGACGCGAAACAGGCCCTCAGCGATCGGCCGGTCCTTCAGCAGGTCCACCGCTTCCGGACACACGCCCGTCAGCATACGCTTCTTCGCGCGCAGAGTCTGGAGGTCGATATTCAAGGCGCGCGCGATGCGCTGCTCCGAGGCGCCATCCTCGATCGCCTTCAAGATCATGCGGTGTTCCTGCACCGCCGCCAGCCGACTGATCCGCTTGTTGTACGTGAAGGCTTCGTCGTCGGTGGCCAGAAGGCAAGCAACATGCTCCGCACCGCGTGACGCCAGGACATCCACGCGAAGATGCCCGTCCAGCAGCAGGTATCGCCCCTCATGCGAAGGGCGCGGGGCGACGACGGGCGCTTCAATCATCCCAACCTCGGCGATCGAAGCCGCGATGCGCGCATACTTCGCGGATCGGCGGACCTTCGCCGCGACAGGCCGCAGGAAGTCGATCTGGCTGATTGGAAGCGAGACGAGCTTCAGCTTGAAGCAGGCTTGAACAACCTTGCCTTGCGGAGACTTCGCCATCATGCGCCCTCCCGTGCATGCAGACGTTCGTTCAGGCTGCGGGGCAAGGTCTCGATCCGCTCAGCCGTCAGCAGCGTGACGAAGCCGGCGTCGGTCATGAGGGTGCGAAGCGCCTCAACGACGAAGACGAGCCGATCGCGTGTCCCCTGGGCCCGGCGCACGAGAAGGCGCTTCTTCTCGGTATCCTGCTGGTAGGTTCGCACCAGCGCATTGACGGACAGTGGCCGCGCGCGTGCTTCGCGATCGCGCCCTCCCTCGTAACCCCGCTTGCGGCGACGCTGCTCGACAAGGCGCTTGGCAGCCATGAGCTTGTGCCCACGCAGCAGGTTCTTCTCGTATGCCTCCTGCAGCACGCGTTGGGTGTCGGTGTCGGCGGCGAGGGCGATTTCGACAGCGATCGACACCGGGATGGTCCCCTTCTCCACCGCGGCGAGCAGGCGCGTCTCGCTCTTCGTGATCAGCCGCAGGACGCCGCGGACATACTCCGCGGTCAGTCCTGTCTTACGGGCGATCTCGATCTCCGAATGCCCGCGCTCGCGCATGCCCTGGATGTCGTGGAGGAGATCGAGGGCATGGTGCTGGCGTCGCGCCAGGTTCTCCACCAGGCTCATGATCTGCAGTTGCTCCGCGTCAGCCTCGACAATGACCGCCGGAATCAACGGTTGACCCAGCTGCCTGAAGGCTTCGAGGCGCCCTTGGCCGCAGACGAGGTCATACCGGAGACCTTCGCTGGATGGGCGCGCCGCGACTGTGATGGGCCGCTTCAGGCCGACCGAGGCAATGCTCGAGACCAGCTCGTCAAACGCGCGTTGGCTACGCACGCGGGGGTTCGCGATGTGGATCATGTCCACGGCGATGTCCTGTGCTTCGCACATGGTCTCCCTCTGGGCCATCACGCCATTCCTCGAATCGGTGTCCGCGCCGCGAGATCGAAGAACGGTTCCAGCGTGTCGAACCGAAAGGCATCGAGGCCAAAGCCATTCGCCTGCCGGAGCCGGAGCGACGAAAGCTGGAGGTCGATCCAGGGCAGCAGGTAATAATCGAGTGCCGCTGTCTCGCCCGGCTCCAACCGAACAGCCACCGTGATGTCCGGGGTGAGACCCTCATCCAGGCGGATGAGCCAGCGACGGGTGCCGCTTGGTGCGATCCGGCATCGCGACAGCACGACCGCGGCTGTGAATTCGTCGTTGACCGTGAGCAAGTCGGTATTCGGATCACGGGTGACCTTGCCGCCCGCGTGCTCGAGGCCGGCCATGATCTCCGCTACCACGGTGGGATGCATGGCCCGGGTGGCCCGGTTCGCCGCGAGGAAGGCGAAATCGCGCTCCGGCGTGTAGCCGATCAGCTGATACGCCTTTAGGAGGCTGGTGAAGCGCTGCGAGTAGGCGCTGCTGGATGGCGCGTCATCCGCTTCGTCGATTAGGATCCCGCTGAGCCGCCCATGCGTCGCCAGCACCCGACGAAGGGCCTCCAGCATATCGTCGTCGGTGAGCTTGCGCGCGCGTTCCTGGATGATGACCTGCGCCGCATCGAAGAGCAGTCGGTCCACCGCGGCGGGGAAGGCTCCATCTCGCCGGATCCATTCATCACGCGCATTCTTGCGCCGTCGCTCTTGCAACTTGATAGAGACACGGTTCCAGACGTTGTCGCCGACGTATTTCTCGTTGATCAGAACCTGATGGACCGTGCCGCGAGACCAGGGGCGTCCAACATCATTGAGGATGCCGCGCTCATTCAAGTCACGCGCGATGGCGTCCTCGTTGCGGCCGTCCTCCACGAAGCTGCGGTAGATCCCGCGGACGGTTTCGACCTCGTCGACGGGCCCCAGCGTCAGCACAACACGGTCGGTCTGAATGCTCTTGTGCTCGCCGCGGCTCAGTTCGCCCTTCGGCATCCCGCCGCCGTCGACCAGGGAACGCCGTAGCCCAAAGCCAGCCGAGCCACCCTGCCGAAAGCCCAACTCGATCAGGCGGCATTGGCCCTTGAAGACCTTGTTCGCCAGCTCACGGCTGTATTCCCGCGACATGGTGCGCTTGATGTTCTTGAAGATCTCGGAGGCCACGCTGCCGTCATTCTCGAACGGCTCCGCGCAGTAGATCACCCGGACGCCGGCCTTCTTGCACTTGTACTCGTAGTAGGCGCTTTCGTCCGTGTCCTGGAAGCGCCCCCAACGGCTGACGTCGTAGACGAGGATCAGGGAGAAATCGCACGTCCGCCCTTCCACGTCGGCGAGCATCTGCTTCATCGCGTCGCGCCCTGCGATGCTCAAGCCGCTTTTGCCGTGGTCGGCGTAGGTGCGAACGATCTCGATGCTGTTCCGCGCCGCATATTCGCGGATCGCATCCGCCTGGTTCTCGGTCGAGTAGCGCTGGTGGTCCGTGGACATCCGCACATACTCGGCAGCGCGGACCGCCGGCGTTAGCGCTCCCAGTTCGTTCTGCTGACCTGCTTCCGGTTGATCGCTCACGACCCATCCCTGTCTCACATCTGAAAAAGGGTCGCAGCGACTTCATCACTGCCCGGCAGCGCGGGCTACGTGGCCGAGTGCATTGCACCTTCGCCCGCAGTTTAGCGGGAGCGAATCGGACTGTGCGCACGAAGAAGGGCAACTTGTTGCACTCGAAGGGCAAGAAGTTGCCCTTTTCCGATGTGGAAGCGCAGGCGCCAATCGGCTATGCGCGCGCGATCGGCGAGGCACTGCGCGGTAACACGTCCGCAGGCGGTGTTTCGGCAAAGGTCATCATGCGCTGGACCGGCGCCAGCGAGAGGTCTGTGAAGGGCTGGATCAGTGGCAGGCAGGGACCCAGCGGCGAGCACCTGATCGCGCTGATGCAGCAGTCCGACGCGGTTTGGCTGGCTGTCGTGCGCCTGGCAGGACGCCATCGGGCTGACGCCGATCGGGCGATCGGGACTGTCCGGCAGCATCTGGCAGAGGCGGAGCGGCTACTGGCGATGCTCCAAGGCGGTGGCCCGAGGCAATGCTGATCGACGGGATACGCAGCGCACAGCGTCGACGGAGTTCCCGGACCTCCGAACCTGGCGATCGGCCGGCCCGCCCATCCCTGTCTCACATCTGAAAAAGGGTCGCAGCGACTTCATCACTGCCCGGCAGCGCGGGCTACGTGGCCGAGTGCATTGCACCTTCGCCCGCAGTTTAGCGGGAGCGAATCGGACTGTGCGCACGAAGAAGGGCAA
>JBGAIL010000274.1:0-4370 GCA_044225565.1 Steroidobacteraceae bacterium
ACTGTGATAATCGGCAGCAAGTGCAACGCCAGCAGTCCGTGACCGGCTATTTTTCCGGCCTTGGCTACGTTGGTGACATCTACATATTGATTGCCGCGAACGCTCCATACAGTCTGCCATTGGCTCCCGCAGCCCGTATCCCGGAGTGTTCCGCAGCACCTGCCGCAATACCTGCCTGATTAGATGCAGCGCTAACGCCTTCCGCAGTCGACTCAGATGAACCGCGTCCGCCTGATGATGGAAGTCCCGCAAAACACTCTGCGGAGCGGAACACTGCACACCATTGTCTTTCGAATACGTAAGCGAAAATGCGGAGATTTTTGATATTGAAACCGTCGCATTCTTAAACTTCACGGTGTCTCCTGCGGCGAGCTTCGCGGATAGATCACAAGGAGGGCTCGCACCACCCGTACAATCGTAGTCCTGTGGGGGCAGCTTGGGGGCAGGTGGCCTTTAGCCTGACGCTAAACCCTATGAAACAAGCATTATTCGCCGGCTCTTAGAGTCCCGCCCGGGAACCCGAGAGAATCGTTGCAGCATCGACGGGATCGCGAACGAGTCGCCCGAACAGCCGGGCACTTTCAGTGGACGCCGCGTCGGCGTCGTTCACCACGGCGGAAAACTGCAGGAAGCTGTGGACGAGCGAAGGATAGTTTGTGTAGCGCACCGGCACGCCGTCGGCTGCGAGCCGCTCGGCGAACCGACGGCCTGAATCGCGCAGGATATCGAACCCGGCGGTAGCGACGATTGCGGGAGGCAGGCCTTCGAGGCTCGCCGCGCGAGCCGGATCCATCAGATCATCTGCCTTGCCCGGCTGATAGCCCTCGAATACGCGCGGCAGGATGAACTCGATGAATGCGGCGTCGAGCGCATAACCCTTGCCGAACAGCTCGTACGATCGATCCTGCTGCGGCAACCCGGTTCCCGGGTAGAAGAGCAGCATGGCGGTCGGCGCCGCGCGCCCGGCCTTCACCTGCCGCTGAGCGATGTTGATGGCGACGTGCCCGCCCGCACTGTCGCCACCGACCGCGACGCGGTCGGGATCTCCGCCGATCGACGCTGCATGGCGGCGCGCCCAAAGGAAGGCGTCCTCGCCATCATCACTGGCAGCAGGATAGGGATGCTCCGGGGCGAACCTGTAGCCGACGGAGACGACGATCACCTTCGCCTCGTTGGCGATGAGGCGGGAGACGCGATCCATCGCCGCGATGCTGGAGAATATCCAGCCGCCGCCGTGATGGTAGACGAGCACCGGCAAAGGGCCACCGTCGTCGACTTTCGGATGATAGATGCGGATCGGGACCGGCCCCCCGCGTGCCGCGATGCTCAGGTTCTCGACACGAACCATCGGCGCGGTCACCTTGGTATACAGCAGCCACTCGCGGTCGATGCCGCTGCGGATATAGGCGCGGCCCCAGCGCGTGGCAAAGATGAGTGGAGCCGTGCGCATCACCCATGCCGCCGAAGGTCGACGCTGTTCGACCATATGCTGGATCTTCGGATCGAGCGTCTGACCGTCCACCACCTCGCGCGGCCCTTGCAGCCGCTTCAGAAACCAGCTCTCCGGCTGAGAATAGAACGCGAGCCGATCGCTCTCCTCGGCCGTCGGCATGAACGGCTCCACGGGCCCGACGCTTGCCGCGAACCAGATCTGCAGGCCCGCGAAAGCCAGCGCCAGCAGCATGACGATGCCCGAGGCCATCCACGCAATCTTTCTCATTCTCGCCATCGCTCCGCGACGCATCGCTGGATCAGAGCCTTTGGCAACGCCGTGCGCCGGATCACGAGGCACTCCATCCCCGCCATGCCGCAACGATCACGACCAGCGTGAAGGCGAGCGTCGCCCAGGACAGCACGTCCCATCCGTCGTTACCGATGAGTGCCGCGACCAACCCCACCGCATTGACCAGCGCCATGGACAGCGGCCAGCGGAAGATCCGCCACGAGCTCTGCCGTTGGGAGGACTGGGCGCTCATGTCGACTCCTCCGGCACGCCCCCGGCGTGCAGCTCGACGATGCGCTTCTCGATCGAAACCTGCCGCCGCCCGAGCCAGAGGTACAGGCCCGTCCCGAGCACCACGATCGCCGCCAGATCGAGCAGCGCCCAGATGATCTTGAGCGGCATTCCGCCATAGTCTCCGAAGTGCAGCGGCACCGAGAGGAACAGCATCTTCACGTACCAGGGCATTTCGCGCACGTCGGTGAGCCGGCCGGTCTCGGCATCCACCATCGCTGGATGGAGCAGGCGCTCGGTGAGCGGTGTGGCGCCCGAGAGCGCGACCATGTAGTGATGCTGGGTGCTGAACTGCCCGCCCGGCCACGCGATGAGGCTCAACTTGCCGGCCGGCACCGCCGCACGCACCGTCGCCACCGCTGCATCGACGGAGGTCAGCCGCTCGGGCGGTCGCGCATCCTTGTAAGGTGCGGCCATCTCGGCGAGCTCGTCCATCTGCCAGATCATCGTGATCGGCAGCGTCATGGTGATGATGAAGCCGGTGAGGCCCACCACGCTCACCCAGCCCAGGGTCACGATGCCGACCATGTTGTGGGTATCGAGCCATTTGACGCGCGGGCTGCGGTCTTTCCTCACCGTGGCGAACCGCAACTTGCGCATGAATGGCGCGTACACCACGACGCCGGAAACGACCGCGACCAGGAACACGAGGCCCACCAGGCCCAGAAGGAGCTGCCCGGGAATGCCGAGCAGCAAGTGCGCGTGCAGCTCGAGCAGGAACGCCATGACGCCTTCATCGAGCGGCGGGGCGTCGATGCGCTCGCCGTTGCGCGAATCGAAGAGGACGATCTTCATCGCCTCCTCGTCGGCCTGCATCGACGGGCCGACGATCGCATAGATCAGCGGCTTCTCCGGGTCGAAGGACAGGAAGATCATCCGCATGCCCGGATGCTCTGTCACCGCCCTCCGGCCGATCTCATCGAGACTCACGGCTCGCTCCGTCACCCGGCTCGCGAGCTGCGGCGCGCGCGTCAACTCGTCGATCTCGTGGTGAAAGATGAGCGGCAGGCCGGTGATGCAGAGCATGAGCAGGAATGCCGTGCAGACGATGCTGGTCCATTTGTGGACCAGGTACCATCTGCGGATGCCGGTCTGGGACAGCGCCATCGTCCTAGAAGCGCAGCTCGACGCCGGCGCTGATCTTTCGCGGCTCGAGCAGCACCGCGTAGTCGGACGCCGGGTCGAATGGGTTCAGGATGCCCTTCATCACAGGCTTTCGGCTGTCGAGGAGGTTGCGCGCGGTCAGGAACAATAGCGCAGGCCCGACGTGGTACGCCACGCGCGCGTTGACGATCGTGTACGGATCCACCTTGCCGCGCGCTTCATTCAGCGTGTCGGAGAAATAAGCGCTGCTGTAGCGCACGTCCGCACCGAGCTCGAGCTTGCCGCCGGGTGAGAAGTTGAAGCCGGCCGCCAGGTTGAACGCCGGAGACCGCGGCAGCTCGTTGCCGACCGAGTTCGGATCCTCGTAGCGGTCGATCTTCGTATCGAGCAGACCCACGTTCGCGAAGACTTCGTTCTTCGGCGAAGGGCGCCAGGCGAGCCCCGCTTCCGCGCCATAGGTCGTTGCCCGCCCGGCGTTGCGGATCTCGACCGACAGCGCCGAGAGATAGAACGGCAGCTGCAGGTCCTCATAGCGGCTATGGAACACATTGCCCGTGAGCGCGAGGTCATGGCCGAGCCCGGCCCGGGCGAAGCCTTCATAGCTCCAGACGTGCTCGGGCTGATAGGTGTAGCCGAGGAAAGGGGGCGAGAGCGTCACGCTCGATCCCCCTGGGCTGTAGCCGCGAGCGGCGCTCACGCCGAGTGTCACTTGCGGTGCGACGTCCAGCGATACCGTGGCTTTGGGCAGGAATTCCGTGTAGGTCTCATGAAAGTCGGTGACGAGCGGCCCGGTGGCTCCGTCACGATCGCGCTCCTCCTCTTCGTAACGCGAGCCGAGGATGAGCGAGAGCGCTTCCGTCGGCCTGAAGGTGACTTCGCCGAACACAGAAGTCGTATCGGTTTTGTCGCGATAGGCACCACCCCCGAGCAGGTCATTGCTCTCATCCTGGCGGGCGCGGAAGACATGCGCGGCGATGAAGCCGGAGAGACGCCCGCCAGCCGGCGCATAGCGCAGCAACGGTTGAGCGAGATACTCGTCGCCGTCGATGCGCGAGATGCCCAACCCGGGCGGCGAATAGCGATCGACGCGAAAATCGCTCGCCGAAAGCAGCACCTGCAGACTCACGGCATCGTCGAGCGCGACGGTGGTATCGGAGATGCCGTTCGTGACGCGCGAACGAAAGACGGGCTGCGCGAGCCCGCCATCGATCGATACCTCATCCTTGAACGGCTGTTTGACCCAATTGGACTG
>JBGAIL010000022.1:0-38318 GCA_044225565.1 Steroidobacteraceae bacterium
GCCGAAGACCACGCCGCCCTTGTCGGATTGCGTGACGTAGAAATGGCCCGCGCCGTAGGTCAGCACCACGCCCAGCACCGGCTTGACCGCTTCCGTGACGAAGGCCTGGAGCACGTGGCTCTCGATCGGCAGTCGCAGGCCGGCCATGGCGCCGAGGCGCGAAGTATTGCCGGCCACGGCAAGGCCCACTCGATTGGCACCGATGAAGCCACGGCTCGTGTGCGCGCCGCGGATGCGGCCGCCCTGCACTTCGAGGCCGACCACTTCGCAATCCTGGATGATGTCCACGCCGAGACGGTCGGCGGCCCGCGCGTAGCCCCATACGACCGCGTCGTGACGCGCCGTGCCGCCTCGCGGCTGCAGCAGGCCGCCACGGATGGGAAAGCGCGCATTCTCGAAATCCAGACCAGGCACCAGGCGCGCGACTTCGCCGGGGCCGAGCAGCTCGGCATCGGCTCCTCCCAGCAGCATCGCATTTCCACGGCGGGCGTAGGCGTCGCGCTGCGGGTCGGTGTGGAAGAGGTTCAGCACGCCGCGCTGGCTCATCATCACGTTGAAGTCCAGCTCCGATTCGAGGCGCTCCCACATCCGCAGCGACCATTCGTAGAAGCGGACGCTGGCGGGAAGCAGGTAGTTCGAGCGGACCATCGTGGTGTTGCGGCCCGCATTGCCGGAACCGATCCAGCCTTTCTCGAGCACGGCGATGTCGCGGATACCGTAGGTCTTCGCCAGGTAGTAGGCCGTGGCGAGGCCGTGCCCTCCCCCGCCGACGATGATGACCTCGTAGTTGCGGCGCGGCTCGGGATCGCGCCAGGCCACCGGCCAGCTGCGGTGGCCACGCATCGCCTCGCGAAGGAGAGTGAGGAAGGAGTAGCGCACGCGAGGAAGGTAGCCGAGGGGTCGCGCCCACGCAGCGCTCGCAGAGACGCCTTTGCGCCGGCCCGCGCCTTGGGCCGGTGTGCGCCGGCACCTCAGCCGCCGGGGCGCCGCTCGTCATGAGGCGCGTGCCCGTACTCCTTGCGGAAGCAACGCGCGAAATGGCTGGCGTTCATGTAGCCGCAGGCCGCGGCGATCTCGCTGACCGAATGCGTCGTTTGCTGCAGCATGTGCCGTGCGCGCTGGAGCCGAAGGCGTGCGTACTGCACGGACGGGCTGCATCCCAGATGCCGCTTGAACAGCCGGTCGAGTTGCCTCACCGATACACCAGCCTGCTGCGCCAGTTGCGTACGGGTCAGCGGCTCTTCCACGTTCGCTTCCATTCCGACGAGCAGATCGAGCAGCCGTTGGTCGCTCACCCCGAAGCGCCCGCGCGGATCCATCCGCTGAGGGCTGTCGCGGTCGCGAATCTCCGTATGCAACAAGGAATCCGACACCGCCGCGGCGAGCTTCGGGCCGTGGTGCCCCGCAATCAGCGCGAGCGCGAGATCCAGCGAGGCCACGCCACCGGCGCACGTGAGCCGGTTTCGATCCAGCTCGAACCGCGTCCTCACCACCCGCACGTCCGGAAACTCTTCGGCAAAACTCGCGGACTGCTCCCAGTGAATGGTGCACCGGTAGCCGGACAGCAGTCCTGCTCGCGCGAGCACGTAGGCGCCCGCGGAAATGCCCCCGATCATGCAGCCGGAGCGCGCAAGCGCGCGCAAAGCAGCGTAAGTCCGCTGATGCCGGTAGTGCTCGACGCCCGTGCCCGCGCATACCAGAACGAGATTCGGGCGGCCGATGCGCTCCACGCCGAGATCGGGCACCACGGTCATGCCGCTGGAGGATTTGGTGGGCTCGCCGCTCGGTGTGACGACGGACCATTGATACAGCGTACGGCCGGTGAGACGGTTGGCGGAGCGCAGCGGCTCGACCGCCGCGGCATACGTCATCAGCGGGAAATCGGGGATCAGCAGGTAGCACACGTAGAACGGCGGCGCTTCGACCGGACGGGCCTCCTGGCCACGGCCGGCACCGGGGCCTGGGCCGGCGCGAACGGGTCTCTCCGGGAACATGGTCGCGGGTCGCCCCTGGGTTACTGTTTGCTCACCGTCGGAGCCGCTGCATATGCATTTCCCACCCCGCCGTCACCGTCCGCAGCATGCCATCGCCCGGCATTGCGAGGGAAGCCATGCCAGCGGCTGACGGCGCAGCGCTGCTCTCCTGCTATCACCAGTGCGACGAGTTGCTGCGCCGGTACGTGCGCCGCAAGGCGCCGACCGACGCGGACCGCGAGGACATCGTCCAGGACGTCTACATGCGCCTCGCCCGCATGCCGAGCCTGAACGGCATCCGCGACCTCCGCGCGTTCGCCATGCACGCCGCCAAGAACCTGCTGCGGGACCGATCCCGGCGGGCACGCAAGCGCGCGCAGGTGCTCGACGAATCGGGCGCCGAGGAGATGTTCGACATGGCGGACCTCAGCAGCGAGCCTTCGCTGGTGTTCGAATCCGACGAGACGCTGCACGAGGCGGCGCGTGTGCTGGGCTCGCTGAAGGCCGGCACCCGCCAGGCCTTCCTGCGGTATCGGCTCGATGCCTGGCCTCATGCCGACATCGCGAGCGAGATGGGCATTTCAATCAGCATGGTCGAGAAGCACCTGAGGGCCGCCTGCGCGGCATTGCGCAGCGCGGGCATCCAGGCACGCTGACCGTTCCAGGCCGAAGGGGGAAGCACGATGAGACGAAGAGATTTCCTGCGGCAGGCGACCACCATGAGTGGCGCCGCGCTGCCGGCGCTTGCGGCAGTGAGCGGCGCCATGGCATTGCCGGGGCTGGCCGCGGCGTCAGATGGTGGCGCAACGCAGCCGGCACTTGCAGCCGGCGCGCCAGCGGCGCCTTCGAAGAGGCCCGACCCTTACGGCACGATCGTCGTGAACGGACTCGACCCTTCGGTGCTCAGCCGCGAGTACGTGGACATGCAGCGTGCCGCCGGCGTGGACTGCTGGCACCTCAGCATGGATCAGCTGCGCTCGTTCGCCGACGCGCACAATTTCGCGGATGCGAACCGAGAGGTGATCCGCATCGTGCGCTCGGTGAGCGAGATACGCGCCGCGAAGCAGGAAGGCAGGCTCGCATTGCTGCTCGGCTGGCAGGATGCGAACCCCCTCACCGGCCTGCGCGATGGGCCCAACGACTGGTGGAGCGACCCGCCGCGCAGTGAGCTGCGCGCGTACTACGAGCTCGGCTTGCGGGTGTGCGGCATCGCCTATCAGATCGCCAACACCTTCGGCGGCGGCGGCATCGACGGCCACATGGGCCTCAGCCGGGCAGGCCGTCGACTGGTCGAGGAGATCCACAAGCTGCGCATCGTGCTGGACGTGGGTGGCCACACCGGCGACCGCGCGAGCCTCGACGCGCTGGCCATGTCCTCTGGCGTGCCGATCATCGCGAGCCATGCCAACACGCGCAAGTTCGCCAACAGCGCGCGCAACCTGAGTGATGAGGTGATCGACGGCATCGCGCGCACCGACGGCGTGATCGGCATGGTGGCCATCAGCGACTTCGTCATGCGCGGCAAGGAGATGGCGAACGTCGAGCCGAGCCCGCTGGGTACGGTGGACGACATGCTGAAGCACGCGGACTACCTGAAGAAGCGCATCGGCGCGCGTCACGTCGGGCTCGGCCCCGACTTCACGCACGGAATGTCGCTGAACCGGGACTACGCATTGTTCGGCGCCGAAGCGATGGACAAAGGCCCACGCCGCTACGTGCAGGGATTCGAGAGCATCACGGGACTACCCAACGTGGTAGCTGCACTGCAGCGGCACGGCTGGACGCAGGAGGAGCTCCGCGGCTTCCTCGGCGGCAACTGGCTGCGGGTCTACGAAAAGGTATGGGGCGGCTGACGCTGCGGGCCTGATGCCGCGCCCGCCCTACTTCAATCCGCTCGCCACTCCGCAGCGGCGCGGGTCCGTCACCGCGCCGAGCAGGCCGGTACCGTGCTCGCGGAAGCACATCTGGAACGACCCCATCTGCCACTGGTACGCGGGCAGCGCCTGCACACCCACTCCGCTCGCCATGAGCCCCGCGATGGCCTCGGTGGAGATGCGGTCTTCCATCGTCACCGAGCCATACTCGCTCATCGGCTGCAGGCGCGGCGCATCGACGGCCGCATACGGCTCCATGTTGAAATCGAGAAGGTTCGTCAGCATCTGCGGGATGGTGTAGTACACATTCCCCGGGCTGCCCAGCGAAAACACCGGCGCTCCATCACGCAGCACCATCGTATTGCCCAACGCGCGCCGCATGCGTGTGCCGGCGATCAGCTTCGCATCCATGTCTCCGCTCATACCGGTGAACAGCGCATTCGAGCCATTCATGACCACTCCGCCGATGACCATGCCCGGAATTCCTCCGGATTGCAGGGTGTGCGTCATCTGGATCCAGTTGCCCTGCCGGTCCACGATGCTGATCTCGCAGGTGGACGGCGTGCGCCCGCGACCCGCCGGATCAGCAGTGGGCAGGCCCGATGAGCCTCGCGGCGAACGCGTGAGACGCACGTGCTCGGTGAGATCGATCTTCGGCCGCAGGCCGCGGATGAGCTTCGCGATGGAAGCGTGCAGATCGTCGTCGAGCAGCTGCGCGGCACCATAGTCCGCGACCACTGGATCGCCCAGATATCCGCAGTGATACAGGCCCCAGCGCAACGCGTGCGACATGTAGAAGAGGTGCTCGGCGCCGAATGGCTTCATGCTCCGCACGTTCAGATGCCGCAGGATGCCGAGGACGACCGAGCAGAAGATGCCCTGCTGCTGCGGCAGCGCGAGGCTCACGATTTCGTGATCGTGGTGCCCGAACCGCACCGGCTCGATCCAGCGCGGCGGCGTCTCGTTCATGTGCGAGAGATCGATCTTCCAGCCCATGCGGTTCGCGACGTCGACGAACTCGCGGGCCCACTTCCCTTCGATCATGTAGTCCGGCCCTTCGCTCGCGACGCCGCGTAGCGTTGCGGCCAGATCCTTCGAGGCGAACCGCTGCCCCACCGGCACGAGATATCCGTCCGGCATGAAGAAGCGGCGGCCTTCGGGGAAATACGTGAGCGGCTCGAGCTCGTGGCAGTAGTAGCCGTACTCGAAGCTGGAGACGGGATGGCCTTCGTCCGCCCAGCGGATCGCGTCCTCACAGAGCGAGGCCCATGGCTTCGTACCGAAGCGCTCGTACAGCATCAAGGTGCCCATGCTGTCCAGCTGGTGGATGCGGCCGGTCTTCGCCTCGTAGAAGAGGCAGCTGACGGTGCCGCTGTGATTGCTGTGGTGCGGCTCGATGGCCGCCTGCACCATCGCTCCGGCGATGGCGGCGTCGACGGCGTTGCCGCCGGCGCGCAGCGTCTTGAGGATGGTCTCGGTGGTGATGGCGCTGCCGGTGCTGCAGGCCGCCTTGAGCCCGGTCGCGGTTTCCTTCGGGCCGGGGTTGACGATGTAGCGCGCGAGGTCGCCGTGAGCCGCGCCACCACCGCCTCGCCTAGAGGAATCGGCTGCGGCCAGCTGCATCGACTCTTCGGCGAGCGCGGGAGCAACCGTCCCCGATGCGAGGCCCAGGGCGGCGTGGCTGATGAAGCTGCGGCGGTCAGTGGTCATCTCGAGCCTCCTGATCGCTTGACGCCGCTGCGGCCTCGAGCCGCAACGCGCTTACTTCACGATGTCGAGCAGCTCGACCTCGAATACCAGCGTCGAGCCCGGCTTGATGCGGGGCGGCGAGCCGCGCTCGCCGTAAGCCAGCTCCGACGGACAGACCAGCCGGCTCTTGCCTCCCACCTTCATGAGCTGAACGCCTTCCGTCCAGCACGGGATGACGCCGTTCAGCGGGAAGGTGGCGGGCTCGCCGCGCTGCAGGGAGCTGTCGAACACGGTGCCGTCGATGAGTTTGCCCTCGTAGTGCACTTTCACCTGGTCCGTCGCCTTCGGCGATGCGCCGGTGCCGGCCTTCAGCTCCGTGATCACGAGACCCGAGGCGGTGCGCTGGGCGCCGGGCTCGGCAGCGGCCTTTTCCATGAAGGCCTTGCCCGCTTCGGCCTGCTTCGCATTCAGCGCGGTGACGCGGGACTCGTGCAGCTTCTGCACCTGCTCGCGGAAGTTGTCGACGTCGACCTCGAGCTTCTTCTTGCCGACGCCATCCGAAAGGCCGCGCTTCACGATCTCGAGCTCCTTCTCGGTGAGCTGGAAGCCCTCGAGGTTCTGGCTGACGAGCGCGCCGAGGGCGTACAGGGCCTTGTCCTCTTCCGTGGCGAGCGCCGCGGGGGCGGGCGGAGCCGGCGGCTCCTTGGGCTTGCAGGCTGCGAGGGCCAGCAGAGTCGCGGACGAGGCGAGCAGCGCAACGAGAGCCGAGGTGAGACGCATCGGGAGCTCCGGAAAATGAGGAGCCGGGTAGTCTAGGGACATGGGATGGCGATTGCCACCCGACGGTCCGGGCCCGCGTGCCGGCCGGTGTGGTTGGCGGCGCGGGCCCGGCGATGCGCAATGTGCCGCTCAGCGCACGATCGGCAGCGTGAGACGGGAGGCGTGGGCACCGCCCCGGCTCACGCCGAGCACAGGCGTGCCGGTAGCCGGGTAACGAAAGAAGGAATCCTTGTCATGGCCCGCGAGCGCCAGGCGGATGGCGTGGCCTTTCGGGATTCGTACCGAGGTGGGCAGCAGGGTGAACCCGATCTCCGCGATCTCGCCCGGCACCAGGGGCAATGCATCCCTGCGCTCGAAGCTGTGATACGGGCCGAATATCTCGTAAGGCGGCCGCTCCTTCGATACGCGCCGGTGGATCAGGCGCAGCCCGCCTTCGGTGATCATCGTGACCCGGCCGGCCGGATCCACGGCTTCGAGATAGGCAATGACGGCGCCGTCCTCGTGGGTGGACGAGACGAACAGGGTGACCAGGGGCGTGCCGGTGATCTCGGTGTCCCGGGCCAATGGCGGCGAGGTATAGGTGAGCAGTTTTCGATCCGCCTCGCGGCGATCGCCATAGAAGACGTCGGATCCGCCGAGCTGGGTGCTCCAGCGCGTCCTGGTGCCCGAGCCGGCCTCGAAATCGATGCGGTAGCGATCGCTGGCTTCCCTTGCGGGAGGGGCATCGGGTAGCAGCTCGCCGGAAGCGGCGAGAAACCAGTGCTGACTGGCTGCGCCGGCCGGGGGCCACGTGGCGGTGTGCTTCCACCTGCGCTCCCCCATCGTGTAGTACGTGAGGCCGCGTGATGGCGGGCCGCCGCGAGCCGACGATGCCGCGGCGGCCTCGGGACGTGCCGCATCGCCACCCATGAGCGGCTCGAGGAAATCAAAAATCTGCGCGTATTGCTCCGCGACGCTCGGGGTGACGGGCGCATCCTCGGCGTTGAAGACCTCCGCGTCGAGCTCCGCCGCATGCGTCCACGGGCCGATGATGTAGTAGCCGTCGGGATGCTTCACGAAGCGGGCCAGCACGCCTGCAGCCGTGCCCGCGTCCATCCAGCTGGCCCAATGATAGGACGGCACGGCACGATTCTGCTGCCGCACGGCCAACAGGTAAGGCGTCACGATTCCATTGCACGCGGCCGAGAGATCCCCAGTGAGCGGCAGGTCGTCACGGAAATTCGCGGCGGAGAGCACGGCATAGAAGTCCTGGTTCTGCGCGTGCTCGGCGACAGCGCGCGCTAGCTCGCGACGCCCGGGATCCGCATCCACTGGCTTGACGCCGATCAGCTTCTCGCCATGCGGACCTCGGCTGCGCCAGTTGCCGGGCGGCACGCTGTCGTTGTCCAGCGCGCGAACGGCGGTGGCCCACCTGTCAGTGATGAGTGCGTTGCGCAGGCCCCCGGGAAACAGGATCGACGCGTAAGCATCGAAGTCCGTGAAGCGCGGTACGGCTGCCACCAGGGCCGGGGACGCATCGTAGGCAGCGTGCTCTGCCGTGTTGCCGGTGTAGGAAATGCCGATGGCCGCCACGCGACCGTTCGACCAGGGCTGCGCGGCGATCCAGTCGACGACGAAGCGGAAGTCGCGCGTCTCGCAGGTAGAGAATTCCGCGGCGCGCGAGCCGAACGACGCGCCGCTCCCGCGAGTGTCCGCCACGACCACCGCGTAGCCTGCGGCCAGCATGGTCTTCGTGGGCTCGTCGATCTCGACGGGCCGAGGGTTCATTTCCCGCGCTCGCCAGTAGCGTGTGAAGCTCACCAGCGTCGCGAAACGCCGATCAGCCCGGGATGTCTCGGGGATCCAGACTTCCGCTGCGATGCGGGTGCCATCGGGCATGGGGACGTAGACCGCAAGATTTCTCGCTGCGACGGGCTGTGCCGTGGCTGTTGCAGGAGCGGCGCTGGCGGCAACGACGGCCGAGTGGGCACTTGCGGCTCCTGCGACCGCCGCAGCCGCCGCAACGACCACCGCCCATGGCGCGCGACGCTTCATATCCGGACGTTCGCCCGCCCCTTGGTCTGCAGGATCTCGCGAGCCTCGTCGGGCGTGGCAACGTCGATCGACAGCTCCTCGAGAATCCGCCGGATGCGCTTCACCTGGTCCGCGTTGGAGCACGCGAGCTCCCCACGCCCGTACCAGAGACTGTCCTCCAGCCCCACCCGTACGTGCCCGCCGAGAATCGCCGCCATCGTCACCACGGCCATCTGGTTGGCGCCCGCCGCAAGGCACGACCATTCGTAGTCGTCGCCGAACAGCTCGTCCGCCGTCTGCTTCGCATGCAGCACGTGCTTCGGATCCGCCGCGAGCCCGCCCATGAACCCGAACACGGATTGCACCAGCAACGGAGGCTTCACCCATCCGCGATCGAGAATGAGCTTCAGCGTGTGCAGGTGCCCGATGTCGAAGCACTCGAACTCGAACCTCACGCCCCGCTCTTCGCCCAGCTCGCGCGCGATCTGCTCCATGTTCGCGTAGCTGTTGATCATGGTGATGCCGCGGGTGGCGGTCATGAACTCCCGCTCCCAGGCATGCTTGAAGCGCCCTTCGAACCGCTCGGCCAGCGCCCACAGCGCCGGATTCATCGGCCCCATGTTGAACGAGCACAGCTCCGGCGCGAACTCCCGCGGCGCCGCGAGGCGCCGCTCGAACATCGCCCGCGCGTCCGGATGGGTGATGGCCTTGCGATCCGGCTGCCCCGTGGTGATGTTGATGATGGCGTCGCAACCGCCGTGGATCTCCTCGAGGAACGGCCGGTAGTGCTCCGGATCGGTGGACGGGAATCCGTCCGCCGGGTCGCGGGCATGCAAGTGGATGATCGCCGCCCCGGCCCGGGCGGCCGCCAGCGCTTCCTCCGCGATCTGCCCCGGCGTCACCGGCAGGTACGGTGACATGCACGGCGTATGCACCGCGCCCGTGATCGCACAGGTGATGATCGCTTTCTTTCGCCGGGCCATGTCAGCCTCCCGTCCGGATGGTGAGCCGCAGGATCGCCGTGTCGATGGAGGCCTCCAGCACGTCGACCATCCTGTCGATCTCCTCGTGCGTGACGATGAACGGCGGGCTCAGGCAGATGATGTCCCGGTGCTCGCCGGTGCCGCCGAAGTAATAGAGCACGTCGCGCTGGAGCCCCGCGCGCAGCACGGCCATCGTGATATCGGCCTCTTCCGGGAAACGCTCCAGCGTTTGCCTGTCCCTGACCAGCTCCACCGCCCACAGCAAGCCGCGCCCGCGCACTTCCGCCACGTGGGAATGCGAGCGCAGACGGGCCAGCTTCGACTCGAGATAGGCTCCCAGCTGCACGCACCGGTCGATGAGCTTCTCGCGCTGGATGATCTCGAGCACTTCGTTCGCCACCGCGCAGGCGGCGGGATGCCCGCCGCAGGTGTGGAACATGATGATCTCCCCGTGCTCGACGAGCGGCTGGACCACCGCGTCCGTCGTAATGACCGCTGCGAGCGGCGCGTATCCGCCCGTGAACCCTTTCGCCGTCACGACGACGTCGGGCTCGAGCCCCCAGTGCTCGAACGCGAACTTGCGCCCGGTACGGCCGAATCCGGTGATGACTTCGTCCAGGATCAGCAGGATGTCGTGCCGGCGGCAGATCTCCTGCACGCGCGGCCAGTAATCGTCCGGCGGCACGAGCGCGCCACCGCTGGTACCGACGATGGGCTCGCCGATGAAGGCGGCGACGGTGTCCGGGCCCTCGCTCTCGATGAGCGCTTCGATCTCGTCTGCGCAACGAAGCGTGCAGCTGCCGGCGCGCTTGCAGAGCTCGCAGCGCAATGGATAGCAGGCCGGAGCGAGCGGCACCTTGCTCAGCAGCGGAGTGTAGGCCTTGCGTCTCTCCGCATGCCCCGAGACCGAGAGCGCGCCGAGCGTCACCCCGTGATACGAGGCTTCGCGGCCGATCACCTTCCACCGTGACGGCCTGCCTTTACCGAGCTGGTACTGCCGCGCGAGCCGGATCGCGGCATCCGTCGCCTCCGAGCCGCTGTTCACCAGATGGATGCGCGTCAGAGACGGCGGCAGCCATTTCTCGCGCAGCGTCCTGACCAGCTTCAGCCGCTGCGGCGTGGAAAATGGCGGCAACGCATGCGTGAATTCCGTGAGCGCGCGTGCCGCCTCCGCCGCCACTTCCTCGCGCCCGTATCCGATGTTCGCGACGCAGGCCTGACCCGCCGCATCCAGGATGCGGCGGCCGTCAGCCGTGTGCAGCCATGCGCCGTGCGCCCCGGTGAACTCGGGGAAGCCCCCGAAAGGGACCGCCGGCCAGGGCGGCTTCGATTCGCTGGCCACGTCGGCCTCGTCCGCTTTCCAGGCTCAGAAGTCGAAGCGCACGTTCAGCCCGATGGTGCGGGGCCGGTTGCGCGTGATGCGCTCGGTGACCGAGGAGTTGTCGATGAGCAGCTGCGCACGCTCGTCCGTCACGTTGTCGATGAACAGCGCGGTGGTCCAGCGGTCCTTGCGGACACCGAACCGCAGGTTCACCAGGCTGTACGAGGCGGGATTGAAGTGGCTCGGCATTCCGTTCGCCGTGCTCAGCTCGTTGAACGTGGTGGTGCTGTCGCCCGTGTAGCTGTAGTCCACGCGACCGAAACCTTCGAGGCCTCCCGAGCCGAGCGGGAATCCGTACTGCGCGGACGCGGCGAGATTGAAGCGCGGCACGCCCGGCAGCCTGTCGCCATCGAAGCCCGGATTCGGGCCGGCGGGCGCCCCCGGGGTGTCCTCGGTGAGCTGGCCATCGTTGTAGCCAGCCGCCAGCGCGAGATCGAGGCCCGGCATCGGCCGCGCCTGCAATTCGAGCTCCGCTCCGATGATGCGCGCCTTGCCCGCATTGATGGTGCCGAACGCGGTGCCGAGCGGCAGCGCCAGCTGGATGTCGGTCCAGTCGATGTAGTAGATCGAGGAATTGACGACGAGGCGGTTGTCGAGCCACGAAGTGCGCGCGCCGATCTCGTAGTTCCACAGCGTGTCGGAGCCGTACGTGCGGTTCTCGTCCGGAATGCCCGGCGTCGTGTTGGTGCCGCCGATGCGGAAGCCCTGCGACGCGGTGGTCCACAGCATCACGTCGTCGCTCACGTTGTAGCGAACGTTGAACTTCATGATGGTGTCGGACTCGCCCGTCTCCGAGACGCCGTCCGTGAGGCCGAGGCCGAGGATGTTGATGTCGTTGTTCACCAGGGTATCGCGCTGGTCGATGTCGAAGTAGCGCGCGCCGACGGTGGCGCTCAGCTTCTCGGTGAACGCGTAGGTCATCTCGCCGAACAGCGCCTTCTGCTTCTCTTCCTGGCGGCCGGTCTGGTCGAGCAGCTGGCGCGCGTTGGTCACCGGCAGGCCGAGGATCTGCATGAAGCCGACGAACACGCCGTACTTGTCCTCGATGATCTGCTCGAAGCCGTTGTCCTTGTCCGTGTAGAACAGGCCGCCGATCCAGCTCAGCCTGCCGTCGCCCTTCGAGGTGAGGCGCAGCTCCTCGCTCCACATGTCCTGCAGCTCGGTGGTGAAGGTACTCGAGCCCGGCAGCTTCGCCGTCGGGAAGATGGCTTCACCGAGGTCGGAAGTGTCCGCCGTCACGTCGCGGGTGCGCTTGTAGCGGGAGGTGGAGGAGAACAGGCTGGCCCAGCCCAGATCGTAGGACAGCGTGAGGTTGCCGAGGTCGAATTCGTCGTACACGAGCTCGTCGCGCACGAAGTTGCTCTCGAGGTCGCCGACGCCGGCAACGCCGCCCACCGAGGTGTTGCGCGCGTCCGCATCGATCTTCTGTTTGAGGTAGCTCGCCTCCACCTGGAAGCGCTCGCTCACGTTCCACGCGAGGGAGGCGCGGCCGGCGGTGGTCACCTCGTCGTTGATATCCTTCTTGAACGGCAGCGGGCCGGAGCCGAGGATCGGCACGGTGCCGGGCGGCAGGCCTAGCAGCGTGTTGGCGTCGAGGCTCACGCCTTCCGGCATGGCGATGCGGTCGATGAATCCGCCCAGATCGTGATGCAGCGCGCTGACGCGCAGGGCGAGCACGTCCTGCACCAGCGGCATGTTGACCATGGCGTTCAGCTTGTAGCCGTCCGAGCCGTGCTTCGTGGTCTGGTAGCTGGTGTCGATCTTCGCATCGAACTTCGAGGGATCGGGCCGGGGCGTGATCATGCGCACCGTCCCGCCGATGGAGCCTTCGCCGTACAGCGTACCCTGCGGGCCGCGCAGCACCTCGACGCGCTCGATGTCGAACAGGCGCGGGTCCGGCTGGAAGCCTGCGGCGCTCACGGGCATCTCGTCGATGTAGACGCCGACGGTGGAGGCACCCTGCGTGACGAGGCCGGTGGAGATGCCGCGGATCGAGTAGAGCTTGCCGCCAGAGCCACGGTCGACGACGGCGAAATTCGGGATGAGGCGATAGTAGTTGTCCACTTCCGTGGCGCCCATGGCTTCGAGCGTGTCCGCCGTGAACGCCTGCATGGGCATCGCGACGTCCTGCAGGGAGCTTTCCCGCTTGGTGGCGGTGACCACCACTTCCTCGAGCCCGGCCTCCGGCTCCGCGGCCGCAAGCTGCGTGACGGAAAGGACGCTGAGCGCCGCCAGAGAAGCACGCATGCCGAGTTTCATCGCCCACCCCCGTGATCGGCACACGCCGACGTTATTTTTATGACTGTATGGTCATTATTGTTTTCGTGTCAAGCGATGGGAGGCCACGTTTCTGTGGTTTTGCCGCATCATTCACGGCTATTCCTCGTGCAACCGGGCCTTCATTTCATGACCTGCAGGTCATTTATATCCCGGAATTTGCTAGATTCCGGCCGGACGACGGGTGGAGGAGTCACCGTGCTTCAGCGATTGCTCATGGCCTTGGCGCTCTGCGCGCCCGCTCTACCGCATTGCGCGCCGCGGCTGGCTGCGGACGACGTGGAGGCGTGGGCGGATGCCACCTTCCAGCGCGCGTTCGAAGAGCGGCGCTTCTCCGGGCTTGCGATCTCGGTGGTGCAGGATGACGCCGTGCTGTTCACGCGCGGCTACGGCTATGCGGACTATGCCCGGAAAATCCCCATGGATCCGCAGCGGACGCGGCTGCGCATCGGCTCCATCACCAAGACCTTCACGGCCGTGGCCATCGCGCAGCTGCTGCAGCGCGGGCAGATCCACTCGATCGACGATCCGGTCAATCTCTATCTGCGGCGCGACAAGCTGCCCAGGGTGGATGGCAAGGACATCACGCTGCGCCATCTGCTCACGCACACGGCGGGATTCGACTCCCGGGCCTTCGGCCTGGCGACGCAGAACAGATTCAGGCTGCCTCTGAGCGCCGAGGAAGTCGCGGCACGGCGGCAGCCGGTGGTGCGGAAGATCGGCGATCGCGCGGTGTACTCGAACTATGGGACGGCACTGCTCGCCGTGGTGGTCGAGGACGTGACCGGACAGCCGATCGCCCGCTACTTCGACGAGCACATCTTCATGCCGCTCGGCATGAGCGATTCGGTGCTCAACGTGACGACGCAGCCCAGCCAGGATCTGGCGGTGCCGTACCGTTTCCTGCCGAGCGGAGCGGCTCAGGCGCAACGATTCATGGGCGTGCATCCGTTCTTCGCGCCGGTGGGCGCCATCGAATCGACGCCGGCGGACATGGCGCGGTACATGATCGCGAACCTGCAGGAAGGGCGTGACGGCTCTGCGGCAGTGCTGGATGCGGAGCACTTCCGGATGCTGCATCGCCGGCTCGCGGGGAATCATCCGGCCGTGTCGGGGTTCGGGATGATCTTCATCGAGTTCGAGTGGAACGGCGTGCGATTCTTCGGACACGGCGGGGACTGGCCCGGGTTTCACTCGATCCTGCTGATGGCGCCGCAGAGCCGGACGGGGTTCTTCATTTCCTGCCTGTGCGACTACCCCCAGGCGGGACTGGTGGAAAGCGTGCTCGGCTCGGAGCGCATGAAGCCGGATCCTGCGCGGAAAGTGCTGCCGCCGATGACCAATGTCGGAGTGGCCATCGCGTTCCTCGAGCGGTTCTGGGGCGCGCGCCAGTGGCCGCGGGCGCGCAGCTCCCGGGGTCTCGACCGCTTCAGCGGCACCTACTGGCGGGAGTTCCGCGCGCACGAGGGGCCTGAAAAATTCCTGGAGCTGCTGGGTGGGGAGTCCGCAGCAATCACCGTGGATGCGCAGAGCCCCTCCGGCTTGCGCATCAATGGCCAGGGAGGTTTCGACGAAGTGGCTCCGGGCGTGTTCTGGAACGCATCCGCCGAGCCGGCGCTCGATGGCAACTTCTGGAACAGCGGCCTGTGGGCCTTCACGCCGGATGCTGCGGGCAAACCGCATGATGTCTCACCGACTTTTGCCATCGATTCCTACGCGCGTGCCGGCGCGATGGCGAATCCGCTGTTCGCGATGAAAGTGCTGGCGCTCGGCGCTTCGTTCGCGCTCACTGGAATCCTGTGTGCATTCTGGCCCGC
Source organism: Steroidobacteraceae bacterium (assembly GCA_044225565.1). Taxonomy (GTDB): domain Bacteria; phylum Pseudomonadota; class Gammaproteobacteria; order Steroidobacterales; family Steroidobacteraceae; genus CAVXAE01. Next base: position 14,788 of record JBGAIL010000022.1, read on the forward strand.
GGGAGAAGGCTTCGCCCGGCGCGGCAAGTGGCTGCCGCCGCTCGTCGCGGCCAGCCTGCTCGCCTTCGTATTCGTGCTGTTGGGCGGCTATCACGAAGGCGACGGGCCCGGCACCGCCCTGCTGCTGGGCGAAAGCGCGCGATTCGTCGGCATGTCGCTGCTCGCGAAGCTGGTCGCCGTGCTGGCGCTGCTGATGCTGGCCACGACGTGGCTGGCCTGGCGGAACGGATACTGGGGAGACACCCGCCGCGGTGCGGCACGGCGCGTGCATTTCACTTTGCTCGCCGCCGCCGCGCTCGGCCTCACCTGGGCATTCGCCTTCGGCGGCCTGCTTGGCGTGGCCGCGCCCTGACGCGGGCGCGGCGGCCATGACCATGGCTGTGTGCATCGACCGCCGGGCAGGTGGCCAATTGGGTAGAATCCCGCCCATCGTGCAGCTCGTCGTCAATTTCCGCGGCTATTTGCAGGGCCGTGCCACTGCCAAGAGCACCCGCAAGACGGACCGCACCGCGCTGCGTCTCGAAATTGCGGCAGCCGGCCTGCTCGACCAGCCCGGCTACCACGCCATGACCATCGACGAGATCTGCGCCAGGGCCGGGCTCGCGAAAGGCACTTTCTACCTGCACTTCGACTCGAAGAAGGCCATCACGCTCGCGATCCTCGACGAGTTCGTCGAGTTGCAGACCCGCATGGTGCCGGCCATCGACGATTCGCGGCACGTGTTCGAGAACATCCGCGCCATCGTCGCATGGTGCAGCGACTTCTTCCGCGAGAACACCGCGTTGCAGCGCGCGCTGATGCAGCTCGCGGACACCATTCCCGAAGTGGCCGAGATCTGGCAGCGCTACACGCGCTTCCTGGCCGCGCACGTGATGAAGACCATCCGCTCGGCGTGGAAGACGGACGACATCGACGAAGACCTGCTGTTCTTCACCATCTATCTGCTCGGCAACATGCTCGACCAGCTGCTGTACGCGGTCTGCGCGGTGCACCGCCAGGCGCACCTCGAGCGAGTCGCCGGCACGCCGGAGCACATGGTCGAGGTCGTCTCGCTGCTGTGGTACAGGGCGCTATGCGCGGAGAACCCGCCGCAGGAGCTGCTGAAGACCTCGGCGCCGCTGCTCAGGCTGTCCCGAAGAAAGGCCTAGGGTCGGAGAGCCCGCGGCTCGGCGAACGTCAGCAAGCGACGAGGATTCTCCACGGTGATCCGCCGCACGTCCTCTTCGGAAATTCCTTGCCCGCGCAGGTATGGCAGCACCTGCAGCGACACGAAGTCGAACCCCTTGCCTCCATGCGCGTGCTGCTGGATCTTCGTGCACACATCGTGCGAAAGCAGCAACCGGTCCCGATAGCCGGCCTTCACCAGCGCCGCCACAGCATCCGCCATAGGGCGCGCATCCAGCCGCGGATTCGAAAGCGTGTAGGGCGTGCCGAACAGGTCGAACTGCAGCATCACGCCCCTGCGCAGAATGGCTGCGAGGCGCGACACATCGCCGGACACGACACCGTCGATGTGCCCGACCGCCACTCTGGAGAGATCCGCCCCCTCGCCTTCGATGAGGTCGAGCGTCCTCTGCAGCATCACCCCATCCCGCACCCATTGATGCAGGCTGATCGCAGCGCCGGTCAGCCGGCTCGCCCTTGCGGCCGCACGCACACCTTTCGCCTCGATCGAATCATGCGGTGAAGTGACCACGTCCATGGCGGACACCTCGCCGATGATCCCGGCCCGGATGCCCGTATCACCTACGCCCACCGTCACGTCCCGCACGATTTCCTGCGTCAGGGAATCGAGGTCGCGCGTCGCATGCCCTCGCGGATGCCAAGCTTCCCGGTACCAGCCCGCGCCCATCACGATGGCGAGCCCGCTCCGGCGTGCGATCTCCACCAGCTTGAGCGGATCGCGCCCCAGGCCGATGCTCGTCACGTCGACGATCGCCCCACCGCCCGCGCTCCTGAACGCCATCACTTCCGCGAGCGTCGTCTCGACGTCCTGAATCAGGAGCAGATCGCGGTTCTCCCACACGTGCGCATGCAGGAAGGCGAGCCGATCCATCGTGACCGGCATCAGCCAGACGGCGAGCTCGGAAGGCGTTCGCGGCAAGTGCCGCTCCGCGAGCTCCCAGCGCCGCGGCTCATCGAGCGGCAGTGTGAAGTCGATGAACAGGTGCTCGTGCGTGAGCGTGACGCCGAGATCCTGCGGATCGATCGGGCCGAGCACGGTCTGCACACGGCCCGCAGGCGGGACTCCGGCATCCACGAGACAAGGGCACGACAGGACGAGCGAGGCGAGTATGGCGAGACGCACGCGAGCGCCCTGATTCGTGCTCAGGCCGGCTTGGAAAGCGCCGTGCCGTAGGTGAGGTAGTGGTTCATCCGGGCTTCCCAGTCCCGCATGAACTGCTCGTAGTACTCCTGCGTGAAGGCCGCGACGAAGGAGTTGCCCTCGGGGCCCAGGCTGGTGTGCGTGTAGGTGACGTCCGCCTCGGAGCAGCCGCCTTCCACGGCCCGCACGTGGATCATGAGCCGGCAGGCGGTGATGCGCGGCGTGATCTTGACCATCTCGACGAAGCCCGCGTCCGGCTCGTGCCGGGTGATGTACCAGATGGCGTCGTGCGGGCGGCTCGGTGTGACGAACACACAATCCTTTTCCGCCACGCCGGAAGTCGAGAACACCGCCGTGGGATCCCAGCCCTCAATCCAGTCTGCCTCCAGCACGGGGCACAGCAGCGGGAATACCCGTGCCGGCTCGGCCACCAATCGCTGCGTGTAACTCCGGCTCGCGCGCACCGGCTTCTGAATATTCATGACGATGAATTATGCCTGCTCCGGCAACGTGTAGGACAACGCGAAGGGGGGTCGCGCCCTCGTCCGACTGCGCGGACGGGAAAGAGCGAGGATGCTCCGCCCACTTGGAGCGGAGACGGGCCATGGAACATCGATGGGGTCAGCGGGTAGCGACGGGCATCACCGCACGAGTGAGTGAGATCTCGGGGTCGAGCCACCTGGCCCGAGTCACCGACCTGAGCGTCAGCGGTGCCTTTCTGCGAATCAGCCTGCCGGTGGATGCCCTCAACCCCATTGCGATCGAGCTCCTTTCGCCGAACCAGAAGAGGAGCGGCCTGGCGATCGAGGCCTATGTGGCCCGCCGGACCGAGAATGGAGTCGGCATCGAATGGAAGGAGCTCGCGCCACCGCTGGTACGCCAGCTATTGATCGCGTTGCAGCGGGAGGCCGCGCCCGCGACGGACTCGCCGCTGCCGCTCGCGCAATCCGGCTAGTCGCGCGGGCGCGCCAGGATGGCCTGCCAGTTGATGATGGCGTTCCACAGCATCCGCTGATCGCCGCGATTCAAGTCCCGGTGCACCGGGTTGAAGTTGAAGGCCACCACGCGCCCCCGCCCCACGGGCATGTCCAGGATCGCGGGCCGACCGATGAGATTGGCCTCGCCCCACACCTGCCCGCTCACCAGGAAAGCCTCGTCGTCGCGGGGATCGCCCCACCGCATCACCACGCCGCTCGCATCCTCGGGGCCATCGAGGCAATTGGTGCAATACGCCATGCGCAGCCAGCGGCGCGGTGTGGCGTAGAGCGGGAAATTCTGCCTGAAAACATAAGTGTGCGGCGGGTAGCCGTAGGCGATGGGATGATCCGGCTGCGAGAAGGACACGCGCACGTGCGAACCGGGCGTGCGAGTGAACGTATCCAGTGAAGCAGCGGCCGCTGCGGCACCTCCGCCGGCGGCACTTCGGGGCACCCCGCCCGAATCCTTGCGGACGCCGCGCACGATGCCGCCTTCGAGCGGCAGCATGGAACCGCTGCCGAGCGTCACCAGCAGGCCACCCGTCTCGACGAACTTCTGAAGCTCCGCGAGGCCCTGCCAGCCGATGCCGCCAGTGATGTCTTCCGAAGACGCGGGCGTTCCGAAGCTCGGCGTCTCCCGGGTTTTCTTGAACGGCATCGGCCCCCACTCCTTCGGGATGCCCTGGATCTGCTCGGCGAGCTCGAGGTCCACGTGGCCGTAGAGCAGCACGTCGTATCTTTCGCGCAGCTTCCCGGCGCGGATGTCCTCGTCGCGCACGTAGAGGTAGGGAACCTTGCGCTGGTCCAGCGAGTATCGAAGCCAGCCGATGGTGTCCGTGTCGGCCCATGGAACCCATACGCCCAGCCGCGGCGCCTTCGCCGGGTGACTGCGCAGGCTCTGCAGATTCTTCATGTCCGGCACCGCGGCGAAATCGAGGTCCAGCATGGTGGCGGCGTCTTCGAGGGCGGCGGCCAGGCCGGACTGTGCCGGGAGAATCCAGGAGCCCGCCGGATACTCGACGCCGCCGGCCTGGAAAGGCTGCTCGGCGATGCGGATCTGGAAGCGCGAGAGACGATAGCGCGCCTCCAGCAGCCCTTCCTGCCCGCTGTCCTTCAAAAGATACACGGGGCCCTCGCCTGCGATGTGCCCCTGCGGCTTCGGTGGGCTGCTCAGTTTCTCGAGGCCCGCTTCCCGAACGGCGGCATCCTGCGTGGGCTTCACGTCGAGGTGATAGTGCGCGGGCAGCGACCAGGAAACGTCGTCATAGGGCTCGCCGGCGCCTTTGGGGAATTCCTGCGGAGTGAGCAGGTCCACGGCGTAATTGCGGTAGGGTTGGTCCAGCCGCACGACGTAGGTGCCGGCGGGAAACGCACCGTCCTTCAAATGTAGCGCCGCCGTGGCGCGATGCACTTCGATGCGCTGCGACAGCAACCGTGAGACGAGCGCCGCGACCCGCGCAGGATCACCCTGGTCCGGCGGGATGAGGAATGCGTAAGGCGGCTGCTCCACGCCCTTGCGCCAGGAGTTGTAGCTCTTGCGATAGAAATTGCGCAGCAGGGTCTTGGCCTGCATCGCCGCGAGATCGAGCGCGGCGAGCGCGCCCGTCTGGTTGTAATTCACGTTGTCGCGGGCGGACCAGCGGAACGGCCCTGAAGGCGGCGGTGAGACCCGGTACCACTCGGGCGAAGTCTCCTCCGGCGACAGCTGCTGCACGAGCGTTTCCGCCGTGCCGTTGCCGAAGGTCTCGTAGCCGCGGCCGATGGCATTGTGGTTCATCGCCACCGAATCGAGATACAGATGGGAGAAGCCCTCGCCGAAATTCCACGTGGACACGCCGGGCATGCCCATGCCCGTCATCGCCTGCACTTCGTGGAAGCTCAGCTCCTGGAACTCGCTGAAGGTGATGGGATCGATGTTGGGGTTGTACGGCCCGGTGCCGTTCCAGCTCATGAGTAGTGGCACGCTCTCGTGCAGATCGTGCACGACGGTGGGATGCCATTCATGGAACATGTCGTGCACCGCCCTGGTGGCCGCGTGCACCTGCTGGTGCGCGTCCCGGTTGATGTCCACGTAGGCGTATCGCGACCAGTAAGGCGGTGCCTGGCGCGGCAGCGTCGCGCGATCCGTCCTGCCCTTGAGATAGCGGTAGAACCATTCCACCTGCTTGTCGCGCCCGTCGGGATTCGACACCGGGTTGATGAGCACCACGAGACTCTCGCGGATGCGCCGGATCATCGGCTGCTCCGAGACGGCGAGCCGGTAGGCGAGCTCGAGCACCGACTCGGTGGAGCCCGTCTCGTCCGAGTGCAGCGCGGCGTTGAAGTAATAGATGGCGCGGGAGGATTCGATGAGCTGCTCGGCGCGGGCCGCGTCGGTCCCGCGCGGGTCCGCGAGGGCGGCAGTGGCCTGTTTCAGGCGATCGAGCGCCTCGATGCCCTTCTCGTCCGCGATGGCGAGCATGACGATGTCGCGGCCTTCCTCCGAGCGGCCGATGGTGAAGAGGCTGACGCGGGGAGACGCTTCCGCGAGCGCGCGGCCGTATGCATAGGCCTGCGCCGAATTCACCAGCTCTCCGGGTGCGCCGGCGATGCGATGCAGGAAGGCGCGCGGAGACGGAACGGTGGTGGATGCCGGGAGATAGGAAACCCAGGGGGAGAGAAATCGCGGCTCCGTGGTGGCCGCCGCGATCTCCTCGGTGGCGCCCGGCTCCGGCGTGTCGGGAGCGGCGTTCGATTGCGCCTGCAGGATGGAGGACGAGCACAGGATCGCGAGGCCGAGAAGGCCCAGCCGTTGCAGCTTGCGCATTCGACACCTAAGCGCTGGATGCGGAGGCCGCAGTGTACGCCGCCCGCGTCATTTTCCCAGCTCGAGCTCCTCGATGCTGCGCGGCCAGCCCGACTTCAGCAGCCGGGAGAGGGCGCGGTCGGCGAGCAACCGGCCGCCCGTCTGGCAGCGCGGGCAATAGTTCGTCTCGTTGTCCGCGTAACGGATGCGCTGCACTTCGGTGCCGCACGCCGGGCACGCCTTGCCGTAACGGCCATGCACCGCCATCCCTTCGTGGAACGCGGTCACCTTTTCCGGGAACTCGCCATGCGCCTGTTCGCGCAATCGTCCGATCCATTCCTCCAGCACCTCGCGGATCGCCGAGTGGAGGCGCTGGAGCGCCTCCTCGTCCAGCCTGCTGGTGAGCGTGACTGGCGAAAGCTTCGCCCGGTGCAATATCTCGTCCGAATACGCGTTGCCGATGCCGCTGAAGCTGCGTGGATCGGTGAGCGCGCGCTTCAGTGTGTGATTGCCTGCAAGCAGGCGTTCCCGGAACACCTCGTAGGAAGACTCCAGCACCTCGAGCCCCCGCGGATCGTGCTGCGCGAGCGCGCTCTCGCCTTTCACCACGTGGATGGACGCCCGCCGCTTCGTGCCCGCCTCCGTCAACGTGAGCACGCCGCGGTCGAACGTGAAGGCCGCGAGCACCGCGCGGCCCGATCGCTTCGCGCCCGCATCGAACCAATGGAGCCGCCCGGCGATCATCAGATGCATCACCAGCCAATACTCTCCTTCGAAGCCGATGGCGATGCGCTTGCCGATGCGCCGGAAGCGCTCCACCCTCTTCCCGTTCAGCTCGGAGATCGATGGCTCGAAGCTGCGCACCAGGAATGGGTGGGCGATGCGGACGGATTCGAGCCGCGCACCAGTGAGCCGCCGTTCCAGCGCTTCGATGTAGAGGGTGATGTCGGGAAGCTCGGGAATGGCAGCCCGCCCTCCGTCACCGCTCCGCCATGAGCCGCGCGCACGCGAGCTTCGCGATCTCGATGTCCTGCATGGCGAGGCCCGTTAGATCCACCAGGGTGATCTGATCCGGCGCGGTGCGCCCGAGCGCCGGATTCGCCACCACCTCGCCCAGCTCCACGAACTGCTTCTCCGTGACGACGCCGGCCTTCAGGGCATGGAAGGAATCTCCGTGATCGAAGCACTGCGAGCGCGAATCCACCACGCGGGCATGTGCCTTGGCGAAGAGCGCGGCCTCCAGCTCCTGCTTGCCGGGCGCATCCGCGCCGACTGCGGTGATATGCGTGCCCGGCCTCACGTCCTGAGCGCGAAGCAACGGCTCGCGCGAAGGCGTGGTCGTCACGATGAGATTGCAGCGGCTCGCCAGCTCTGCCACGGAAGCGGCGACCTCGATTTCGAAACCCGGCACGCGAAGCGCCCTGGCCTGCTCCGTCTTGCGAGCCCACGCCACGGCCCGGCGGCAAGGCGTGACGTGACGAAGCAGATCGAGCTGTAGGCGGGCCTGCACGCCACCCCCGACGATGCCGATGGCCTCGACGCTCTTCGGCGCCAGGAATTTCGCTGCGACCGCACCGGCGGCGGCGGTGCGCAGATCCGTCAGGCAAGCTTCGTCGAGCAGGGCCGCGACGGGCGCGCCCGTCCTGGCGCTGAACACGAGCATCATGCCGTTGCCGGAGCCCAGGCCGATCTTCGGATTGTCGTAGAACCCGCTCGCCACCTTGATGACGAACACGTCGTCGCCCTTGCGGTGGCCGTACTTGATGTGCACGTCGCCGGGCGGGCTCTCGAATCTGAGATAGCCCACCGGCGGCACGTCCACCTCGCCGCGCGAATAGGCGGCGAAGCCCTCTTCGAGCGCGGCGATGAGCGCGACGGGCTCGACGGCCTTCTCGACCTGCTCGCGAGTGAAGATGCGCATCACGCCGCACCCCGGCGGGACGATGCCCTGCGCCTGCGCGCGCTCACCGGATCTCCTCCGCGAAGCGGCGCAGGCCTTCGACGAGCTTCTCGCGCGGCGCGCCCGACCAGACGCGCACGTATCCATCCAGCCCCATCAGCTTGCCATCCACCACCAGCGTGCTGCGCTTCTCGAGCAGCCGCTTGCAGAGGTCTGCCGTGGAACCGGGACCGCGCCAGCGCATGAAGGCCATCGCCGTCGCATCCGGCTCGTTGAATTCCAGCTTGCCGCCCGATTCATTCACGAACGCCTGCACCAGCGGCAGCTGCTCGCGCACGATACGCTTGGTACGCTCGTAGAGCTTCTCGCGGATGTCCTCGCGCACGGCGAAACACGCGATGGCATCGGAAAGCTTGCTCGGCCCGATGGTGGTGTAGTCGTGAAGCCGCCACGCCTCCGCGGCGAGCCAGGGCGGGCCGACGATCCACCCGATGCGCACGCCCGGAATGCCGAATGCCTTGCTGAGGCCGGACACGACGATGACCCGCTCGGACGTGCCGTACATCGTCTTCGTCTGCGGCCGGTCGATCTCGCTGCCGATGTACACCTCGTCGCTCAGCAGCCAGGCACCGATCTGCTCGCAGCGCCTCACGATGCGCTCCCGGGACGCGTCGCTCAGCACCTTGCCCGTGGGATTGTTGGGGTTGGTGAGGTAGACGAGCCTGCAGCCCGGCCGCACCGCGCGCTCGAACTCTTCCCAGTCCGGCTCCCAGTCCGCATCGAAGCGCAAACGGAAGGTTTCCGCCTTCGCGCCCGACCAGTACGCGCCGAGCCCCTTCGCCTGCATGTAGTTGGGCGTCTGGAACGCGACGTGGCCACCCGGCTCGACGAGCGCCGCCGTGGCGAGATAGTTCGCCTCGGAGGACCCGTTGGTGACCATGATGTGATCCGCCGTCGCGCCGGGATACATGCGCGCGAGGCTCTCGCGCAGGGGGACGGTGCCGTTCGTCTGGCTATAGCTCAGGGGCGTGGCGAGCAGCGGCGCGAAATCGAGGCCCCAGTCGATGAGCTCCTGCAGCGACACGGCGCGCGTGCCCGACTCGCTGAGGTCGCAGTCGACCACGTTCTCCCACTGCGACTGCAGGCGTTCCATCTCGAAAGTCTCGATCTTCATGTCGCTGCGCCCCGTGATTGTGCCGGCCCGGCCTGTGCAATATATTACACAGCCTCCACGGCCCGCAAGGCAGCGCCGATGCCCTCCTCCTCCCGCCAGCTCCTCAAGCAGATCTCGTCGCGCGTGCGCGAGGAGCGGGAGCTGCGCGGTCTGAGCCAGCAGCGGCTCGCGGAGCTGTCGGACGTGAGCCGCCGCATGCTCGCAGCCATCGAGAGCGGCGAGAACAACGTCAGCCTCAACACGCTGGACCGCGTAGCCGCCGCCATGGGGCTCACCTTCGCCGAGCTGCTGAGGCATCCCGCGTCCGCGCAGCCGGCCTCGCAGGTGGTGGCCTGGAAGGGCCGCTCCAGGGAAAGCCGCGGAGTGCTCCTGCAGAGCGGGCCGGCGGCGCGCAACGTCGAGATGTGGCTGTGGAATCTCGCGCAAGGCGAGAGGTACCGCGCCGAGCCGGACCGGCCCGGCATGCGCGAGCAGCTCTACGTGATCGCAGGCACGCTCACGCTGCGGATGCAGGGCAAGGCGCATCGCGTTGCCGCCGGCGAATCGCTGACGTTCGCTTCCGACCAGAAGTACGAGTACTGCAACGAAGGGCGCTCGATCCTGCGATTCCTGAAGAACGTGCTGGAGTAACCCACAGCCGGTTGGCAGCACGGCGCTCGTAGCGGCGAGCCTGCCACTGGCAGCGCCCAGGCCGCGCTTACAGCGCCGCGTCCACCGCTGCCCTGGCCAGCAGCCTGGTGGAGTCGAGCGTGGGCAGGGGGCAATCGTCTTCACGGACGAGCAGCGGAATCTCGGTGCATCCCAGGATCACGCAGTCGCAGCCGCGCGCCTTCAACCTCGAGATCACCTCGTTGTACGCGAGGCGGGAAGGCTCGGTGAACATGCCCTTCACGAGCTGGCGGAAGATGATGTCGTCCACCGTTTTCTGATCCGCGGCCGGCGGCGTCGACAGCCGCAAGCCGTGCTTCGCGAACATCTGCGGATACACCGGACCGGTCATCGTGAAGCGCGTGCCGAGCAGGCCGGCGTGCCGGAAGCCCTGGCGCACCGCGGCCTTCGCCACCTCCTCCGCGATGTGCAGCCAGGGGATCGGCGAGTCCGCGACGACGTGCTCGAACGCCAGGTGCGCTGAATTGTCCGGACAGATCGCGATCTGTGCGCCGGCGGCGGCCACGATGCGCGTTTCCCGCAACATGAACTGCGCGACACCGCGGTAATCGCCGCTGTCGAATGCGGGCATCCATTCGCCCATGGCGATACAGCTCAACGTCACTTGCGGATGCAGGTGCTCGCCCATGCGCGATTCGCCATGGGAGGCGATCTCCCGGAAGCAGAGCGCAGCGCCTTCTGCGCTGCACGCCACGATGCCGATGTGCCTGGCCATGCTCGAGGCCCTCTCGTTTCAGCGACGCGCCGCCAGCGCCTTGGCGAGATCTGCGCCGATCTCCTCGATGTGCGAGCGGACCAGCCTTTCCGCCTCCTTCGCCTTGCCCGCCGCCCAGGCATTGTACAGAGCGTCGTGCTCCTTGCTGGCGCGCCTCATGCGGCCGGACGGCAGCAGGTGCATGCGGACGTAGCGCTGCGCCAGGGTGTGCAGCCGATAGAGGATCTCGCCGGCCACCGGCTGGACGCGGGGAACGATGAGCGAAAGATGGAAAGCACTGTTCAGGTCGCCGGAATCCCGCACCGCCGCGGCGGCCATCGCTTCATCCAAAGCGGCGAGTGCAACTTTGCAGGTGGCCTTGTCCTCCGCCGTGGCGGCGAGCGCTCCCGCACCGACCGCTGCGGGCTCGATTGCGAGGCGCAGCCGGAACACCTCGCGCATCTCTTCCACCGAGACGGGGCGCACCTGGAAGCCGCGATGCGCGTAGACGTCCACCAGTCCTTCGGAGCGCAGCTGGACGAGCGCTTCGCGGACCGGAATCTTGCTGACGGCGAATTCCGCGGCGATGGAATCCTGCAAGAGCTGCGATCCCGGCGCGTATTCGCCCGTCAGGATGCGCTCGCGGATGCGCACAGCGAGCTGCCCGCTCATTGTCCGTACCAGGGGCTCGCTCATGCGCCGCCCGGAGCAGTGGCCACGGCTGTGCGAATGATCTGCAGCACTCGCTCGCGCTCCTCTCCCACCACGGGCAATCGCGGCGGCCGCGTGAGCTCGTTGCCCATTCCGCATTCCTGGGCGACGAGCTTGGTGTACTGCACCAGCTTGGGGTGATCGTCCAGGTGCAGCAGGGGCATGAACCAGCGATAGATAGCCCGTGCCTGCTCCCACTCTCCCCGAACGGCATGCCCCCACATGCGCAGGGTTTCCCGCGGGAATCCGCACACCAGCCCGAATACGGTGCCCACCGCGCCCAGCATCACGCTCTCGAGCACGATGTCGTCGATGCCCGCGAACAGCACGTACCGGTCGCCCACCGCATTGATGATGTCCGTGAGGCGTCGCGGATCGCCCGAAGCCTCCTTCACCGCGACGATGTTCTCCAGATCCGCGAGCTCGCGCAGCAACTGCGGCGTGAGATCGACGTGATAGCTCTTCGGGTTGTTGTAGCAGAGCAGAGGCAGCGGCGTGGCCTGGGCCACGGACCGGTAATGAGCTACCGCTTCCCGGGCGTCCGCGCGATAAACCATGGCGGGCATCAGCATGATGCCGTCCGCACCGAGCGATGCAGCGTCCGCCGCGTAGCGGCAGGCGGCTGCCGTGGTCAATTCGGATACCCCCGTCAGCACGGGAACGCGGCCCGCCACCGCCTTCACCGTGGCGCGAAGCAGCTCGCGCCGCTCTTCCGGCAGCAGGGAATTGTTCTCGCCGATGGTGCCCATCATGACGATGCCGTGCACTCCCGCATCCACCATCCGCAGCACGTGACGCATCGTCGCGGGATAGTCGATGGAGAGATCGGCATGGAACTGCGTGGGCATGGCGGGGAACACGCCGCGCCAGCCTCGCGCTTTTTCTACGAGTGCATTCATCGGGGCCCTCCGGAACTCGACCGCTGCGCGACGAGATGCGCAGCGGCCAGATCGCTCAACGCCGTGCCGACGGACTTGAACGCCGTGATCTGATCCGCTCCGGTACGGCCCCGCACCCTGCCGCTGCACAGGTCGGCCAGCTCGCCCAGGATGTGGTCTTCCCGGACGCGCCCTTCCTCGATGGGAATCAGGATCTCCCCGGCCTCGTTCAACGTATTGACGCGGCTATCCACGTACAGGGTCGCCTTCTCGATGAGCCGGGTATCGCACTCGCGTGCACCGCGCTCGTGGTTGCCGAAGAAATCCGCATGCGTTCCGGGGCGCACCCAGTCGCCCAGGATCAGCGGCGCCCGGGCGCCCGTCGCGCAGCTGATGACATCCGCCTCGCGCGCCGCGGACTCCAGGCTCTCCACGATCCCAAGACGCAATTCGGGCCTGTGCATCTTCACGGCCGCGATGGTCTGCGAGACTTTCTCGGGGCTCCGGCCCCACACCATGACGTTCTCATACGAGCGCACGGCGGCGTGTGCGAGGATCATGTATGGCGCAAGCTTGCCCGTGCCACAGAACAGCAGCTGCTTCGCGTCGCGCCGCGCAAGGAAATCCGCGGCCAGCGCCGCGACAGCCGCAGTCCGCCAATACGTGACCGTGGTGCCGTCCACCAGCGCGAGCGGCTCACCCGTCCCGCGATCGAAGAGCAGGATCTTGGCATGCAGGATCTGCCGCCCCTTGGGCACGTTGCTCGGCAGATAGGTAAAGGCTTTGACGCCGATGACCTCTTCCGTCCACGCGGGCAGCACGGCAAACGCATCGTGGAATGGATCGCCTTCCGCGAGCTGATAGACGGTGCGCCGCGGCGTGCCGGCCGGCGCGCCGAATGCGGTGCGCAGCGCGGCCACGAGCGACGGGAAATCGAGCGCGCGCTGAACCTCTTCGGCTTCGATGACTTTCATGAGCGGCCTATGCCCCAGCAGAACGGATCCGACTCATCCAGCAGCAGGGTGCATTCACCGTTCACGTAGGCCGTGCCCGCGATGGTCGGGACGATGCCTTGCGCGGAACGGCGATAGCGCCCGCGGAAGACGCTTCCTAGAATGCTCTCCTGCACCCACTCCTCGCCTTCGGCCAGCTTGCCGTCCGCCGCGAGGCACGCGAGCTTCGCGCTGGTGCCCGTGCCGCAGGGCGAGCGGTCGTACGCATCCCCGGGGCAAAGCACGAAGTTGCGGGAATTTCCCTGTGAGCTTCGCGGCGGGCCGAACAGCTCGACATGATCCACTTCAGGGAAGCCGCCCGCGTTCACTGCCCTCCGCACGCGACGCGCGAAGTCCGTAAGCGTCGCCACGTTGGCGAGCTCCAGTGGCAAAGCTACCTGCTCCACGAGAAAAAACCAGTTGCCGCCCCAGGCGACATCGCCGGTCACGCGGCCGATGCCCGGCACGTCGATGCTCACCTGGCGCGCTTTGCGATACGCGGGGACGTTCTCCACCGAGACGGAGCCGTCCTCGTCGAGCGTCGCCGTGACCACGCCGACGCTGGTCTCGATGCGATGTGCGCCCGGCGGAAGACGCCCCTGCTGCGCCAATGTGACGACAAGCCCGATGGTGCCGTGCCCGCACATGCCGAGATAGCCGACGTTGTTGAAGAAGATGACGCCCGCCGCGCAGCCGGCATCGTGCGGCTCGACGAGCAGCGCGCCGACCAGCACGTCCGACCCGCGCGGCTCGTTGACGATGGCCGCGCGGAAGCGGTCGTGCTTGCTGCGAAACACCTCGACGCGCCCGCTCAGCGGGCCGCGGCCGAGATCGGGACCGCTTCGAGCACCGCGCGCGTCGGCTCGCCGCCGTGCGAGTCGATGACGCGGATGCGATGGGTGATACGCCTGGGGAACATTTCCGGCTCGGTTCGGTCGCGCCGCCATTGTCGATCGGGCGTAGATCGTATACGTTCTACGAATGCTGCCACAAGCCGGAAGGGACACGGTCGCCGTCGTCGGCGCCGGGGTCATCGGCTGCTCCATCGCCTGGGCGCTCGCCCGCGAGGGCCGCCGCGTGCTGCTCATCGACCGGGACAGCGCGCCGGGCGCGCGGCGGGGCGAGCTTCGGCAACGTCGGCTGGCCGGCCGCGGGTTCGTTCGAGCCGCTGCCCTCACCCCGGTTGCTGTTCGGCTTCTGGCGGGAGCTTTTCGCATTCGGCGGGCCGTTGTCCGTGCCCTTGCGGCGCCTGCCGGCCTTCGCGCCGTGGGCGTGCCGCTTCGCGGCGGCTGCCTTCCGCAGGCCGGAAGGCACGCGCCACCTCGCGCCGCTGGTGGAGCCGTCGTCGGCCGCCTATCGGCAACTGCTGAACGAGATCGGACGACCGGAGCTGCTGAGGCGCAGCGGGCATTATCAGTTCTGGGTGGGGAAGGATCTCTCGCGGGCCGAAGCACTGCACATGGGGAAGCTCGGCGTGCCCACCGCGGAGGTGCGTCTGCCGATCGCATTGAAAGCCGTCGGTGCGCGGCTGCGCGGAAGCCGGTTTGCCAGGCTGTTTTTCCCGGAAAGCGGCACACGTCGTCGACCGTATCTGGTCTGCGAGCCTGGCGCATGCAGTGACGCAACGCGGCGCTTCAGTGTGGCGGGCTGGCGTACGAGCCATGCAGCCACTTGGCGACGCCATCGAGATCGTCACGAACGAAGGGCCGCTCAGCGTCGGTACGGCCGTCATCGCAGCGGGTGTGGTCAACGCCTTGCTGGCGGCGTTCGGGCTGCATGCACCGCTCGAAGCGGCGCGTGGATGTCAGCATCGACATGCTCGGGCATGCCGCGTTCGTGGCCGCGCCCAGCGTCTACGTGCATCAGCGAATGCTCGTCACGCCCTGCTGGGCGCGCGCATCGGGCTACATGGAATTCGCGGGCATCGACGCGCCGCCGGATCCGCGCAAGCCGGCGCAGCTGCGACACAATCTGAAGCAATTGGGCTTTCGGCCGGGGGACACAGGCCCGAGCTGGATGGGTCATCGTTCCGTGCTGCCCGACTACACTTCCGGGCATTGGACACGTGCCGGGCGCGCATCGCCTGTTCTACGCCGTGGGCCACCAGCACATCGGGCTCACGCTCGCGCCGGTAACCGGGGATCTCATCGCGGACCTGGTGGCGGAGTGCACGCTCCCGTCACGCTGTTTCAGCGTTCGATCTGCGCCGGTTCGGGCGCGCGTGACGACCGCCTTCCATGCCTCTGCCACTGAGGGGTGTCTGTACTCGAAAGGCAATCCGCAATATCGGATCCCCTGGGTGACCTCGACACGTCATTTTCATCCGACGGCGCATAGCTGCGGTATGCAAGAACTGCCAACTCAGTGTTCGATACCATTTACTTCTCTCCTTGATCTGCAACGATGAATTCAGGGCTCGCCTCAAATAATGCTGGTTACTGTTGCGCGCTTTACGCTTATTTTCAAAGCTGACAGTTACGAGATGCCTCTTTCACATCGATACTTCGGTACTTCTTAAGCTATCCTGACATCGCTCTCCAGTTTCGTCTGTCGGCAATCGTGATGTGCTCACTTGGGAGCCGATCTTGATAACGATGCAGCAGGTTTACGGCCCGACCCTTTGATCCAGATGTCAAAGGCACTTTCCAAGAGCCTCCGACGAGCCGATATTCCCAATAACGCGAAGGTGGGAAACCGCGATCATTCCCAAACGTCACAAGAGCTTGTCGCGGCCACGATAACCCACTGATCCGAGATTTTGTCTCGGTACAGCAATAGCGCTATAAGCGGAGCACCCCACGTTGGTAGGGATGCCATACTTCCAGTAAACGATATCGTCGCGCTCTGCTCTATAGCGTTGTAAGCATCACCGCTCCAGGAGTTGGACTCTTTGAAGCTAACGGATCGCTTCACGACGATCGTCGAGCCATCATCCAGCAGTACGTCCTCATACCACTCACGTTCAACGATTCCATCTCCCGTGCAGCCCCACAGAACTGTGATGGTCGCCATGGAGACAAGAAGTGTAGTTTTTACGCTCATGGACGATCCTTGAACGAACCCGATGTCCCGGTTCTCAATGGCGACTTCAGTCAAAAGGGGTTCATACGCGGGGACAAGACTCAAAAGAACTGTTCCCGGCTGCACCACCGCCTCGACCTTTGAGCAGCGTCGGGCGATCAAACCCCATCCCCAACGCAACCGCAATCTGGTCTTCAGTGTAAGTACCAGGCGGCAGAGAAATACTGCTCGCTGTGAAGAACTCTTTGACGATATTGATGAGACTAGGCGAGGACGAATCGTCCCGGCCCATCCTGCATGTACTCATTTATATCAATGTTTATTGTTGGCCCATTCACCCGGCAGCCTGATCAGAGCTTCATCCGCCTTGTTACCTGGAGCGCTTGTGGACTCGTACAAATAAAGGTTAGTCATCTCTGCTGCTGAAGGTAATGCCATGAAAGTGTCCTTCTTAAAAAGCTGATCTCACAAGTCCGCAATTGGAGATGGGAAGCACAGTCTCAGTGATGACCGAAATCGCGGCCCCCTCCGAGTCCCGGTAACGCACTCGATATTCAATGTGCACGAATTTTGCTAAATCACCCTGGAGCCTGGAGCTCAGAAAGCCCTTGAAACCCTCTTTCCCGGTGCTGACTATTTCGCAACAGTCTGGATTCTCTTCAAGAAAATCCGTGACACTTTGATATCGAATAGGGTCGGCAGGCGGTGAATGAACGGTCTCTGCACCAGCATCATCAGATTTTTTTCCCCGATCTATGCCAGGAGGATATGTTCGAATTACGTGTTCCACCGCTTTCTCAACGAGCTCCTCATCTGACAGATACCGCCACTCGGCGCCACAATAACCGGTGTAATTGAGAAAGAATTTCGAGACAACTACCAAGCCAACGACCGAGATGCACAATACAGGTGCCGAAAAAAGCAACGCCGTAATCCGATTCTTGAATTTCAACTCTCTCTCCACCAGGACGATATCTGCTTTAGACCGCCGTCTTCTTTGCAACAACCTCGAACATTCGAGAGAATTGCGTTGCCTGTACCAGGGTGAATCGCCCGCCCTCGGATATTCCGTCGTGATTTGTGTCGCCAAACAGAGCGTCACGAAGCGAGTTTCCTCCCAGCGGGCTCCCATCAGGCGGTAGGTCGAAGTCCACATACGTGGCATCTGCAATCAGGTTTCCCAGAAACTGTTCCGATATCGTGGTCACTTGAGCTCTCCCTTCTCATTTTTTTGCACCAAGGCTGCCTTCATTAGCTCTCTGCCGTTCGGTGGCGGGTCTGGACAGCTGTAGGTTGGAACAGACTCGCCAAATAATCGGGTCATAGGGCTGTAATATCTGAACGCCACTGCTTGTGCGATGACCGTTCGCGTAGGTAGCTGAACGAGTTCGTGACTTCTGCGCGTCAGCGGACTTAAAAAAGTGCCTTGCACTCGCTCAGACTTTATCGGTGCGAACTGCACCCCAGCCCTTGGCTTTTCCGTCAATTTTGTGACGACAAAGCACTGATCCCTGCGCAGATACTTTCCGTAGATATGTCGTTGTGGCGAACAGTCTATATTCCCCATACGTCCCAGCGTCACCCTGTAGAAGCCCCTTTCCGGCGCCCCCCCCCCTGGCTCCGACAACCTTGTTCTCGAAGTCGACAAAGTCGACGGCGCGGTCGATGACAAACTCGTAGCACGCATCGCATTGAAAGCCCGTGAAAGGCTCTTCATAGAAGAATCCTTTCTCGACAGATATCGTTTTCACCCGACTCCGCCTTTGGCGCAGGCCAATTTCATGTCGAGATACCCGACAGGATCGGCGAAGAGATAGGCCAGCAGGATTGCCATGACAACCGCCGCACGCTTCCAGCCACTCCCACCGCCTAGCGTCGGTGATGCCTTGCTGAGAAGCAGGAAGAGTGCTGCGACAATCGCAAAGAAGATCAAACCGATCACTCAACTCTCCTCGTTAAAAACCATCGAGCCATTTATGCAATTCGAGGGTCGTACGAATTCCACTTCGATCTATCGGTCATGATGCGAGCACCCTCACGAAATATTGCTCTCAGAAAATCAATCAATACCGGCCGCTTATATGGACAAGAAAATCTTGCTCTGCCCTCTGAAATTGCATCAATGGGAGTCGAATTGATGTACTGAATCGTTTCCGAAACGACGCGCCCCGAGGAGAGATCTGTCACCGGACGCGCGAGAAATCGCCATGAGCGCGACGAAGGCGACAATGAGGCCACCAAGAATCACCAACCCCATCATTTAGGTCATACCTCGAAAATTTTCCCCATACTATGCTACTTCCTTTCGCTATCGCGGTTGGACGTGAACGCCATCGCTAGAAATTTCTCTTGATCAATCATCTTGTCTGGGCAGCGATAGGTACCTTGCTCGCTGCCAAACATTCGCTCTATCGGGGGCGCATATCGGTAGGTCGTAAAGGTGAGCAACGGCTGATCGCTTGATAGATCCCGAATCTCGTGTACGTTGCGAACTAGTATGCTGCCCAGCTTTCCTTGAACGTGGGTCGGCCAGCCCCATCGTTTGAATGCTGAATATGAATAACCTTTAACCGGTATGCTTTCCAACGGCAGGATCACGAGACACTCTCCTTCCGCCAATCGTGCATCACCGTTGCCCGCACCGTAGAACACCCGGGATCACTGACATGGCCCAAGGTGACTTGGTAATAATTGGTTTTGCCGTAGACCTCATAGTCGACATAGGCAACCTTCCTATCTAGCACGTCCCATAGCGCAGAGCGTCCGACTTCCCGGGACCTCGGTCCCAGAAAAAGCCTGCTCGTTTTTATGACTTTGTCCCCGCAAACCGCCGTCTTGACGGCAGGCTAGCTGCGTATCGATGTATCCGATTGGATTTGCAAATAGATAGACGAGGATGCCGACGCCAATCAGGATGGCGGGTAGGACACGGCGGCGTCCATCCGCTCTCTTAGGAGTCATTCGCAAGATCACCCAGAAAAGCAGGGCGATAGCGGCGAAAAACATCATCCCAAGCATAACAACTGACCTTTCATTATCGCCTTATTGCTCATCGTTCCTCCCCCGCCTCACTAACCACTCGCTTCACCGAGACGGCAATCGGCGGCGGATAGCGCTGGGCGAACAGCGCGGCATCGAAGTGCTTGCGCTGTAGCGCACAAAAGGAATGCAGCAGCCAGGTGCCTCGTCCAGGGAAAATCCACCTGGCATGCCGGGGATCCGGTGCGAAGCGCGCATCGGCGCGTCTCCGATCAGAGACGGTCAGGCTATTCGGGAAGACGGGAAACGCCGGCGCGACCCGGGAAATCAGGCTCCATGACTCTCTCCCTCTCCATGAGCGACCCAGCTTCTATTTCGAGACCGGGCGGAACCTAGCAGATGTCCCGTGACGAATACAAGCGCCGAAAGGTCTCAAGAGTCATGTTGCGGCGCCACATTTCAGTGCCAGCCGCCGTCCCATAGCGAAAGCCAGGCTAGCGCTTCGAATGCCCCAACGCCCACACGTAAGCGGCGATCGCCGACACCTGATCCGGCGTCAGCTGCGCACCGCCCAGCGCCGGCATCGGGTTGCGATAGCTCTTGGGCTGGGCCACGCCGTGCGTGATGGTGCCCGCGATGCCCGCGACGCTTCCATCGCTCCACACCAATTTGCTCTTCGTGAGATCCGGCCCCAGCGGCGTGCCCTTGCCCGCGCTGCCGTGGCACCCGACGCACGATGCGGCCACCACTTCGCCGTGATACAGCTTGCTGCCGAGGGCAACGGTTTCCCGAGTGACGCCGGGAGGCAATGGGAGATCCGCTTCGCCTGACGCATCCGCACTCTGTGGAGCCGCGCTGCCTGCGAGTGCCGTGGGTCCGGGGCAGGCGGTGACGCGCGTTGCGTCATAGGCCGCGCCAGCATTTCCGCGATACGTCACGCGATAGATGCGCCCACGCACGTCGTCCGAAATGAACAGCGCGCCGTCCTGACCCACCGCGAGCCCTGACGGACGATGCGTCGCATCCTCGGGCGATTTCGACTTGCCCGCGAAACCGTCGGCAAAGATCTCGCAGCCGGGCGCCGCCTTGCCGTTCGCCATGGGCTGGAACACGACGTTGTAGCCATCCTGCCGGAACGGCGCGCGATTCCAGGAACCGTGGAAGGCGATGAAAGCGCCCGCCCGATAGCGGGACGGAAACTGCTTGCCCTGGTAGAACTGCAGCGCGTTGGGCGCCCAGTGCGCGGGGAATGCCGCCGCAGCGCCGCGCTTGTTCGCACACAACCCTACCGCTTTGCCGCCATCCCCACCGTACTCGGGTGCCAGCACCAGCTTGCCTTGCACGCCGTCGTAGTAGCAGCGCGGCCAGCCGTAGTCGCCACCCTTCTCGATGTGCAGCATCACTTCGGCCGGCAGCGTGGCGCCCTGCTCCGGCGTGTACAGCTTCGGCCAGTTCTGGCCGAGCTGGTCGCGGCCGTGCTGAGTGGCGAACACCGCTCCCCCCGCATCGATGGCGATGCCGCCCGCGTTGCGGATGCCGGTGACGTAGCGCTCCGCGGCCGAGAACTTCTGGCCCGCCTTGTTGGCGTCGTAGCGCCAGATGCCGGCACGCGTCTCGAGCTCCTTGCAGGGCTCGAGGCCGCGCGACTCGAGCTCGCGGTTCTTTTCCTGGCACGCGTTCGTGGCGGATGCCACGTCCACGTACATCGAGCCGTCCGCGCCGATCGCGAACGGATGCATCGGGTGCTCGCCCGTGAGCGGCAGGCCCTTCACGATGATCTCCGGCTTGCCCTGTGGCACCAGCCCCTGTGCCGGCAGCGGATAGCGCACGATGCGATCCCCGATCTCGGCATACAGATGGCCGGCATGGATGCCGATGCCGGTGCCTCCACCCCCGCCTTCGGCCGACGTCTCGCCGAAGCGCTCGATCTTGTCGGCCTTGCCCGCGCTCGCCTTGTCCTGCAACGCCACGAGGAAGCCGCCCTCGGGCAGCTTGTCGTTCTCGCCGTAGTACTCGCCGCTCCAGGTGTTCACGTAGAGCACGCCGCTGGGCGCCACCACCATGTGGCGGACGTGCCCGAGACCATCCGCGAAGACAGTGGCGCAAAACCCGGGAGAAAGCTTGAGGCCGCTTTCGTCCTTGGGGCAGGCGCCGCCCGGTGCGTCGGCCGCGAGCGCGCCGTGAGATGCCGCCGCGCAGATCAGAGTGGTGAGCGCGATGCGCCCGGCCTTGAAGCAATCGGATGACATGAGCCTCTCCCCTTCAGCTGAGCCCGATCTTCGCACAACCCGCCCCGCGCGCCATCCGGGCGGCTCAGCGGCGCCGCATCATCCGCTCGAAGAACTCGAACGCCTTCTCCGGCGGCCTCGCGCGCGGCCCCGTGTGACCGGCTTCCGGCGCGATGGAGAACTCCACGTGCGTGCCCTGCGCGAGCAGGCGATAGCCGAGATCGATGATGCCCTGCATGTGGCCCGAGGTGTCGAGCTCGCCCATGGTGATGAGCGTCGGCGCCTTCCAGGCCTCGATGCGGAACTGCGGCGAGGACTCGAACGCCAGGTCCTCGATCTGCGCGCGCTCGGAGAGGCGGATGAACTCCGGCGGCGCGCTCGGCCAGCCTTCCTCGGACTGGTCCATCTTCATCTCGAGCACCCAGTCGGAGACGCCGCTCATGTGCACGCCCGCAGCGAAGTACTGCGGCAGACGGGCCAGCGCGAGCGACACCATGTGCCCGCCGTAGGAGCCGCCCATGATGCCGATGCGGCTGGAGTCCACGTCGCCGCGGCCGCGCAGATACAGCGCCAGCGCTTCCAGATCCTTCACTTCGCTGCCGCCGGTCGCCCCACGGCCTTCGGGCAGGCGATAGTCGAGCCCGAAACCTTCGCAACCGCGGTAATTGATCTCGACGAACACGTATCCGCGGCTCACGGCGTACTGGCCGAGCGCCGTGTAGACGCCGTTGCCGGGTGACACGCGGCCGTCCGGCCCGCCTTTGCTGGCGATGATGACGGGATGGCCTTCCTTCGGCGGCTTGCCCTTCGGCACCATCACCAGGTGATGGGTCACGAGGCCGTCGGCCGCCTTCACCGGCACGACGCTCACGTCCACGAGCTGCTGCCAGATTCTCTGCAGCTTGGCGCTTTCCTCCGTGGAAGGCGCCAGCGCCACGGCGCGACCGGTCGTGGGCATGGCCATCACGCGATTCGGCATGCGCCCATCCACGTTACCGACGTAGACCACGGCGCCGCCGGCCGTCAGCCGCGGACTGTGCTCCACACCGTTGCCCTTGGTGAGCCGTTGCGGTGCGCCGCCATCCACAGGAACGCGCCAGAGATGCAGGCGCGCCGTATCGTCGACGTTCGATGCATATGTGACGCTGCGGCCATCGGCGCTGAGCTCGGGCAACGTGATCTCGCCCTGGCCCGGCGTCAGCTGCTTCGCCTGCTCCGAGCCGCTCGCGGCCACGGAATAGAGCGACGTCCAGCCCGTCTTCTCCCACGGGAAGAGTATGCGGCCCGAGCCCGTCCAGAGCAGCTGGGCGGCTTCGATGTTCGCCTCCATCCAGGAGCCTTCACCGAAGGGGCGGAAGACGCTGCCTGCGCCGGGGTCCGCGCGCCACACGGTGCGCACACTGCCATCCGCTGCGCTGGCCACCATGAGGCTCCACGGAGCGCCTTCCTTTTGCGGCGAGAACCGGTAGGCACGCGTCCAGTTGCCGGGCACGCGCGCGAAGGCCACTTCGCGGCCGTCCGGAGACCAGACTGGAGAAACGTCCTTGAAGATGCCCGGATCGACGTACCGGTAGTCGCCCTTCTCGAGGTCCAGCAGCGTCACATAGCTCTGACCGGCCTTGCGCCAGCTGACGTAGGCGAGCTTGCGGCCGTCCGGAGAGAAGGTGACGTTGCCGAGATGCGTGGCGGCGTAGTGCTGCGGGTCGTTCTCGAGCAGCGGCCGACGCTGCAGGCTGCCGCCGTCGAGCGAATACCGGTACAGCATGCGGCCTTCGGCCGTGACGAAGGAACGGCCATCGGGCGCAAAGACCGGCTCCCCTTCGGGAACGTCGGTGCCCTGCGCGAGCCGTTCGGCGCGCCCGGTCTGCACGTCCACTCGCCACAGCTCGCGCAGGTCTTCGGCCGGATACGGCGGGAAAGCCGGGCGGGCGATGCCTTTCAGGAAAAGCAGGGTACGGCCATCCGGAGAAGCATGCGCCTCACCGATCGGGCCTTCGGCCGTCACCAGCACGCGGGGCTCGAAGGAAGGCTCCGATGCTGCGTAAAGCTTCCGGCCCTCGATCCAGGCCACGTAGTGGGCGCCCGGTGCGGTGATCAGGCTCTTGCCGTCGAGTCGCAGGCTGGCATGCGCGGCGATCGATTCGTCGAGGGTGAAGGTGGGCGGCGCGACCGCGGCGGCCGGCGGCACCCAGCCTGC
>JBGAIL010000023.1:0-38031 GCA_044225565.1 Steroidobacteraceae bacterium
GGCGTTCGATACGGTGTACGAACCGGGACACGCCGTCAGGTGGGTCAGCGTGTTCATCGAGCGGAGCAGCCTGTTCGCGACGACGGGCCTGCAGCCGGAAGATCTGCCGGGCCGTGTCAGCGGTTTCCTGCTGAACGACACGCTGCTGCCACCGCGCAACGTGCCGCTTTCACGGGACGCGTCGCTGGCTGCGGTGCAGGTGGCTGGATGCAGATTGCAGGGGCGTTTCCAGCGCGCGTTCCTGACGGCCAAGGCGCTGGAGCTCGCCTGCCACATCCTGCACGAGGTCGCCCGGCGGGACGAGCCCGACGAGGCAGTCTCTTTTTCGAGCCGCGACTACGCGCGGCTGCAGCGCGCCATGACGCTGATCGAGGCGAGCCTGCCGAGGCCGCCCACCATCAACGAGCTGGCGGCCGCAGTAGGCCTGACTCGCCAGAAGCTCCAAATGGGATTCCGCCTGGTCCATGGCGATACCGTGGCCCGGGTCCGGGACAGGGTCCGCATGGCGCACGCACTGCCGCTGGTGCACGGCTCGGACCGACCGATGATCGACATCGCATACGAGATCGGCTACGAGCATCCCGCGAGTTTCACGCGCGCCTTCAAGGCAGCTTACGGGATATCCCCGGTCGAGATGCGCCGGACGGCCGCGATCAGGCCGAAGCGCGGCGATCGAGCGCGCGCGCGGTAGCGATGGCCAGCACGGCTGCGAGAGCCAGCACACCGAGCGTCGCGTCGACGAGCAATCCGTAGTCGTCGTTCGCGAGCAGCCGGCCGGCGAGGAACGGCCCGGTGGCCAGGCCCATCTTCGAAGAGAAGCCGCACAGCACGGCAAGCTGGCCATCGCGGTCCATCTGTGCGCACATGCCGAAGAGATAGGGCACCACGAACGCCCACATGATCGCCGTGCCGCTGTTGGCGAGCGCGTAGACGAAGGCGCTCTGCGAGTAGTGGAACGCATACGTTCCGACCAGTGCCAGCACCATCGCGGCCAGCAATGGCGCGAATCGCCCCTTTCTCGTGCCGAGCATCACACAGGCCACGGCGCCCAGCATGCCGATCCACGTGGCATAGCCGAGCGCATTGCTGGCGAAATCCGCGTCGAGCCCGTCGTGACGCGCGAGGCCGAGGATGTAGGCACCCAGCCCCATGTTGCCCGCCTGGAACAGGAACATGGCCATCACGGCGGAGACGATGAGCACTGCAGGGTAGATGGCCGGATCTTTCGCCGCCGCACCGTTCGCAGATGGTGCGCCAGCCGAGCGTGCCGATGCCGACATGGGCGCAGATCCAGGCTCCGCAGAAGCATCGCGTCGCGCGTACTTCGGGATGCACGCCAGCATCGCCAACGCGACGACACTGAACGCCACCAGCGCCACGAACAGAATGCCTGCGCCGTATGCCGGCACGAGCTTCGGCAGCCACATGTTGCCCAGCCCTCCCAGCCCGTACTGCACCACCAGCAGCATGCCGAACGCGCGATCCGGCTTCGGCAGGCGGGCCATCACCGAATACGCAACGCCCACCAGCAGGCCACCGAGCGCTCCGTGCAAGGCTCGCGCAGCCGCGAGCAGCGACGCCTGATGGATCGCCATGGAAACGGCATCGATGACGATGAGTCCCGCCAGCAACGACCATGCAGCGGCGCGCCATCTCAGCCGCTTCACCGTGAACACGGCCACCAGAGCGCCGACTGCCGCGCCATACACGTTCGCGGAAACGACGTTGCCCGCCTGTGCGTTCGAGAATCCGAGGCCGGTGACGAGCCCGTCGACCAGCGCCGCCATGATGTTCACGTAGAACATGCCCGCAGTCGCCAGGAACGCGAGCATCGTGCTCGCCAGCAGGCCGTCCGGATCGATGCGCGCCGTGAAGCGGCTCATGGCCCGCAGAACCTGCGGATCCGGTTGGCCTCGGCGGCGGCGGCCGCCCAGCGGAACTCCCCACCGTCGCTCACGTAGTAGTAGATCGTGCGGTTGGGGAACATCACCACCTGCAGCCCGCCGAATCCGCTCATGTAAGGCACCCACACCGGCCCTCTGCACCCCAGCACCCGGGCCGCATCGTAGGCCCAGAATCCGTTGTGGTAGCGAAACCCGTCGTGCGCGGCGCGCAGGCCGGGATCCTCGGGATCCCTCTGCAGGGCGGCCCGCAGCATCTGCGGATCGAGGACCTGCTTCCCATCGATGCGGCCGCCGTCCAGGGAAAGGAAGGTGGCCAGCTTCACGATGTCGTCGCGATGCAGCGTGAGGCCGTAACCGGTGAAAGGTTGCGCGGCAGCGTCGTACGTCCTGCGCGTCACGCCTGCAGCCGGGCTCAGCTTCAGGCTCTTCCACAGCTCATCGGCGAGCAGGTCCCGGAAGAAATCTGCCGAAGCGCCCCGCTGCGAGCGCAGGAAGCCGTTCATCGCAGCGCCGAGCAGATACGTATCGGAGGTGTGATACACCCAGATCGTGCCCGGCGGCGCCTTGCGGGCGTACTCCCGGCATGCGTACCGGATGCGGCTCTCGTGATCTTCCGGAAAGAAGAATCGGGCGACCTCCGGCGCGCTCTCGTCCGCCTGATCGCCTTCCGAGCGGTACAGGCCGGTGGCCATGTCCAGCGTGTGGCCGAAAGTCACGCCCTGCCACCGATCGTCCGTGGCGCAAGCCGGCACGTGGTCGCGCACGAACCTATTCGAGGCGCCGGGGTACAGTGCCTCGAGTCGCATCAGCCCGATGCCGCCCGCCATGGATTTCGCCAGCGAGTAGGACGGGAGATCCAGCACGTCGCAGAACGGATGGAGCCCGTGCCTGGTATTGCAGCCACCCACGTAGTGAATGCCGTCGATGACGAAGCCGTAGACGGTCATGTCCGACGGCGACACTTCACCTGGCGAGCCGAAGCGCGCAGGGTCCGCACCGGGATGGTCCTGCGCAAGCGCGGAGATCGGCCGAACCGGAACGCGCGCCGCCACTTCCGCACGATGCGCATCCACGATCCGGGCCGCGTCAGCGACGCGGCCGGGCGTGTAACGAGCCTCGAGAGTGCCCCACGCATCGAACTTCTCGTAGAGGCAGGTCTCGCTGCTCACCTGCCAGCGTGCGCTGGAGATGGCTCCATCGCTCCTGAAGAGGAACGTGAGCACGCCGTCGTGCATGCAGTTGGCATTGCGCTCCTCGAGCGCGAAAGGCAGCGACGCGCGGGAATATCCGCCATCGCCGGGCTCGTCCCATGCCTTGCCGGGCTCGAGGATGAGCTCCCAGGAGGGATGCCGGCCCGGAATCGTGCCGCGTCGCACGGGAATCAGGTCGGACCCGTCCTGCACGTACTCGAACTCGAATTCCGGCAGGCTCGACACGTCCCGATGATGCGGATCCAGGAACGCGGGATCGACGGAGAGGGACCTGAAGCCGTTGCGGCCTTTGCGCATGAGGGCGAGGCTGCCTTCGAAGCGGTTCCGCGGCGGAACCGCTTCGGGCGGCGGGGTGTACTCTCCCAGGTCTACCGGCGCCCGCGAGATCGAGCCGCTCACCAGCACCTCGCGGCTCAGCTCCCGCGCCGCGCCCGGCTCGCAGCACGCAAGCATGGCCAGCACGACCAGAGCGGGACTCACCCGGCCGGCCTTCGCTTCAGCCGCGATCAATCTCGATTCCTGCTTCGCGCAGCATCTGCGCGAGCGGCGCGAGGCGCTTCTCGTGCCGTCGCCAGCGGTGCACGGCGCTCGAATACAACGGCTTGCGAACCTGCGCCGCGCTCGCGGTCGCGACGGGCGCCTCGTTGCGATGGAACTCCAGGCATCCGGCCTGAAATTCCAGGCCGCAGTAGTCCAGCAGCCGGCGCGTCTCGGCTTCCTGATGGGTGACGATCGATTCGTAGTCCACGTCCAGGAAGGCGCCGGGCAACGCTTCGCGCCAGTGCTGCATCAGCCGGTGGTAGGCGATGTAGTAGCGACCGAGGTCCGTCAGATCGTAGGAGAACGGGTAGCCCATCCGGAACAGCGTGCGGTACATGGCGAGGCAGCCGTCCATGGGATGCCGGCGCAGATGGATCACCCGCGCCCGCGGCAGCGCGAGATGGATCAGGCCGAGATAGAGGTAATTGAGCGGCGTCTTGTCGATGAGCCGCGGCCGGCCCTGCTCGTATCCGGCGATGCTCTCGAGATAGGCCGCGCCCAGCGCCGCGAAATCCATGGTCGCTGCGCGCCGGATGATGTCCGCCTTGCCCGTCATGGCCTGCGCAGGACCGGCGAGCCGCTGCATCATGCACAGCGCGAAATCGTTGACCTCTCCGAGGCTCGCGACGTCGCTGTGCGAGCTCAGGATGCGATCGACCAGGGTCGTGCCGCTGCGCGGCAGACCGATGATGAAGATCGGCTCCGGAGAATGGCCGGGCTGCGACCGCGAAGCCTCGTCGTGCGCCGCATCGGGGACATCAGGCGTCGACGGTGCCGCAGCTCGCGCACCTTGCTCCGCCGGCCGCTCCGAGAACAATCGCGCCGGAAAGGCCTCCGCGATGCGACGCATCGCCTCCTCGTCGGTTTCCACTCGATAGGACAACCGCCGCCGCCGCGCAGTGGCGCCGCGCTCGAGAAACGAATACGCCAGATCGGTATCGCCGAGATCCTCGAACTCCCTGGCGAGCGCATAGCACAGCGCCGCCTCGCCTTCGACTGGCCGCCGCGGCGATTCCAGCTCCGCGAGGATCTCGTTGACGTGATTGCTGGCCGCCGTCTGCTGTCGCAGCGTCGCGCGATTGTAGTAAGCATCGCAATCGTGCGGATTCAGGGCAATCACGCGCGAGAGCACGCGCTCTGCCTCCACCAGATCTCCCGCGGCGATCAGCGAGGAAGCGAGGTTGTAGAGCACCAGAGGATTGTCCGGAGCCAGCGCGACCGCGCGTCGCTGGCAGCGCAGCGCATCCGTATGACGCCCGGCGCGGGTGTAGAGCTCCGCTATGCGGCTGGTCTCGTAGTCCCGGTCCTTCCACAGGGACTCGAGCTCCAGCAGCCCCCGCCGGGCGGCCGCGCCCTGCCCGCTCCCCAGCAGCCTTTCGATCTCGACGCGGCGTTCCTCAAAAGCGGTAGGCAACCGAGACCCCGACGGTGCGCGGCAACGCGATGAAATCCTTCGAGCCGTTGCCATAGTAGCCCACCGCCGGCGCCGTTCCCATGTAGGCCTCCGTGAACAGGCCCGTCGTGCCTTCCTCGTTGAAGACGTTCTTCACAAACAGCGTGGCATCCCAGGTGCCGAAGTTGAGCGTGCTCGCGAGGTTCCACAGCTGGAAGCCGTCGATGGGCACGTTGAACGTCGGATTGCTGCCGATGGAATTTCGCGTGCCGCTCTGCGAGTAACCGTCCACCCGCGTGAACCACACCGTGCCGGAGCCCAGGCGCATCGTGTAGTCGAGGCCGAGGTTCAGGGTGGTCTTCGCAGTGCCCGGCAGCCGGTCGCCGTCGAAGGCGATCGGCGTGGTGGTGTTCACCGGCGTGAACATGTCTTCCGTCAGCTTCGCGTCGACGAGCGAGACGCCAAAGCTGCCGTGCCAGCCGGCGCCCAGCTGCGCATCGAGCTCCAGCTCCACGCCCTGGCTCTTCGCCTTGCTGCCGTTCTCCACCACGAAGAAGCCCCACGTGGGCGTCGCGGTGTTGAGCTGGATCTTGTCCCAGTCGATGTAGAACAGCGAGGCGCTGTACTGGAAGCGGCTGCGGCCGCCCTTCACGCCGACCTCGTAGTTCGTGACTTCGTCCGGCCCGTACACCTGCCACAGCGGGCTCTCCGCGAAATTGCCGCTGGTCGGCACCGCGTTCGAGCCACCGCGCCGGTAGCCTTCGGAGATCGTGGCGAACAGCATGTCGCGGGCGCCGAACTTCCAGGAGACGTTGCCCTTGAACAGCGCCTTGCTGTCGGAGGACTTGAAGCTCGCGTTCGTGGGGTCGGACACGCTCGCGTACAGCGGCAGGTCCATGAACGTGTCGTTCCTGGAGGTGTAATCGAACCAGCGGATGCCGCCGGTGAAGTCCAGCTGCTCCGTGGCGTGCCAGGTGAGCTCGCCGAACAGCGCCCTGTCTTCGTACTTCTCGCGCCGGTCGTAGGCGAAGTCCCGATCGCCCGTCACGGCATCCGCGCAGGCACCGGGGCCGCCGCAGATCACCGCATCCCACCAGTTCTTGAAGCCGCGCAGATAGCTGTCCTGCGTGCCCTTCAGCTTCTGGTTCTCGTAGAAGGCGCCGACGACGTAGTCGAAGCGGTTCTCGCCCTTGGAGGCGAGACGCAGCTCCTGCACGAAAGCCTTGTCGCCGTAGCTGCGCACCGCGGAAGCCATGGGCCGCGGATAGTTGTAATAGAACGCCAGGAATCCCGCCTGCGCGTAGAACCCCGTGTTCTCGCTGATGCTGTCGCCGCTGTGATCGTAATAGGAGCTGCTCGAGGTGAGCGTGGCGAAGCCGAGATCGATGGTGGCTTCGAGGGCGCCGAGATCGACGTCGCGCGAAGAGGGCTCGAGCTGAACCGAGCCGTTCTCGTAGCGGCGATACGGGTTGCCGAAGCCATCGAGGCCGCGCGTGACCTGCCTGCGACCGCCGATGTCGTCCGACTGGTGAGTGTAGGACAGCGTGACGTCGAGATTGTCCGAAGGCGCGAGGCGCAGCGCGGCACGGCCGTACCAGATATCCACGTCATCGGCGTCCTTCACGCGCCGGTATTCCGCATCGGGTGATGCCAGGCCGTTCGGCGCGACGGGATTGCCGTCGGCGTCCAGCACGTAGACGTTCCGGTAGTCGGTGAGTCCCGGATAGTCGAGCCGGCTCAGGTTCAGCCGCAAGGCGGCCTTCTCGCCCATCGGCAGGTTGATCATGCCGTCGCCGCTGAAGCCGGTGCCGCCCGAGCCATCGACCTGCGAGCCGTTGAGCCGGACGCTGCCTTCCATCTTCCCGAGTTGCGGCGCGCGGGTGATGTAGCGAATGGTTCCTCCCAGCGAGCCGGAGCCATACAGCGTACCTTGCGGCCCGCGCAGCACTTCCACGCGCTCGATGTCCCGCAGCAGGAAGTTGGCGTAGATCGGCGTGTCGTTCACATAGCTCGACACGGTGGGCACGGTGGAGATGGCGTAGTCACCCAGCGCAGAGCTGTCGATGTTCAGGCCGCGGATGTTGATGCCGGTGATGACACCCGAATTGCGGTAGCCGCGGTCTACCACCCCGACGCCCGGCACGCTGCGCATCAGTTCCGGCGCATCGAGCACCTGGCGCGCTTCGATGCTGGCGCCGCTCACCGCCGAGATGTTGTAAGGCACGTCGAGCACGCTCTGCTCGCGGCGTTGCGCGGTGACGACGACTTCCTGCAGCGCGCCATCGTCTTCGGCCGCCTCCTGTGCCCAGAGCGCCTCGGAACGGCCACTCAGGATCATCGCCACCGCGGCGGCAACGGTCATCGGCGGAATGGCCCGGACTTTCGGCATGCTTGCGACCTCCCCGTTTGGATGGGCGCAGGCTACGCCCGGCATTTCGCGGGCCGTAGGGCCAGTTGAGCGTCGCCGGGTGGTCCAGTGTCGTTGCGAAAAAGTCAAAGTGCTCGGGATGAACTACGCTGCGGCGCGGCGTTTGCGTCCGCACGAAGTGCTCACGGCCACAGCTCCCTGCCGCGGCGCCAAGTGCGAGCTGGCGCGGCGATGGCCTCAGCGCAACGGTGTGCGGGCGCCTGGCATCTCCAGCGCGCCGAGGTCGCGCAGCGCTTCGCGACGGGCTTCAACCGAAAGATAGGGCGTGAAATCCATGGTGGAGTCGCGGAAGCTCTTGAGCGGCTGGGTCAGGCCCTGCCAGCCGGTGCGGCGCACACGCCGCAGGTAGTCGAAATCGAGCTCCACCGCGATGACCTCGCGCGACTTGCCGGCGCGATAGATGAGCTCTCCGCCCGGCCCGCAGATGCAGGACTCGCCGAAGCCGAGCCGGCCCGCCGCGTTCACGGAAACGAAATAGCACTGGTTCACCGCCGCGTTGGCGCGCGCAATGGAGATCTCGATGTCCCGATCGATGGTGTTGGTCAACGTGGGATTGAGGATCACCTCGGCGCCGAGCACGGCGAGCGAACGCGTGAGCTCGGGAAACCAGGAGTCATAGCAGATGGCGAGCCCGAACCGCCCGACGCCCGGGACGTCGAAGACGCAGAGGCGCGAGCCCCAGGCCACGTTCCGCTCGTAGGGGCAGAACGGGAACATCTTGCGATACCGCGCCACCACCTCGCCGGCGGGATCGATGACGCTCGAGGTGTTGTACACCTCCTCGCCCGCCTTCTCGTAGATGGAGCCCGGCACCAGCCAGATGCCGTTGCGGCGCGCAGCTTCGCGAAAGCGGTTCTCGACGTCCCCGGGCAGCTCCTGCGCATCCTGCACGCGGGCGCCGAACGCATTGAGCTCGGCGAGCACCACCATGCGCGCCCAGGGGAAACGGCGGGCGACGGAATCGATCTCCTCGATCATCGAGTCGACGTTGTCGCCCGCCCGTCCTTCGAGCTGCAGCCCGACGATGCCGAAAGTGCTCATGGCTACACGCTACCTGCAGCGCCTGCGCGCCGATAGGACCAGTCGAGGCACGGCCGCTGGTCCAGATCAGCCGCTGGCCCTGCGGCGGATGACGGCCGAGTCCACCTGCGTGTGGCCGGAGTCGAACCACTTGATGCGCTCGCCCTCCAGGACGATGAGGAAGGCGGTCGGCTCGGCATAGGCCCACCGGCGCCACTGGCGGTTCCAGCGCTTGCCGTCCACCCACCAACGGCCTTCGTCGCAGTCCTCGTTCGAGTAGCCGGCGCGACCGACCATGCGGCCGTCCTCCAGCAACTCGATGGTGCACGGGTCGCCGTACACGGTGCGGCACAGGATGGTGGCGCCGCAGAGCGCGGCCTGAAGGGCCTCGCCTTCCAGATGCTCGCCGGAGGCCTCCTCGAATCTCTCCTGCCGGCCGCTCATCAGATCGCGGATCAGCAGCGCGAGGCTCTGCACGGCCGGGCGGATGTTCTCGACGGGCACGCCGGTGATGCCCATGCGGAAGCAGCATTGCGGATGCTCCGCGCTGGCGAAATAGTGATCCACGGGCTCGATGAGGATGCCGCGGCGGGCCGCCTCGCGCGCCAGGTAGCTCACGTCCAGCTCTTCCGGGCCGCGCACCCAGTAGGCGGTGCCGCCGCGCACCGGAGTGATGGCGATGGACTGCTGCAGGTAATGATTCAGCGCGTCGCGCAAGGCGATGCGCCGCTCGTCGAAGACCTTGCCGAGGCGCGCCATCAAGGCGTCGTAGTGGCCCAGCGAGAGGAAGAATGCCGCGGCGCGCTGATTGTTGAGGGGTGGATGCCGGATGTTGAGCCGCCGCAGCTCGCGCGCTTCGCGGATCAGCTCCGGCGCGGCCACCATGAAGCCGAGGCGCAGCCCCGGAGCGAACACTTTCGACAGCTGGCCGACGTAGATCACGCGATTGTGCCGGTCGAGGCCGCGCAGCGCGGGCTCGGGGCGCTCGTGATAGCGGGTCTCGCACTCCAGATCGTCCTCGATGAGGATGAAGTCCTGCTCGAGCGCTTTCGCGAGCAGGCACTCGCGCCGCTCGCGCGGCATCGTCACGGCAGTGGGCACTTGGAAGCTGGGCGTCAGGTAAACCAGATCGCAGCGGTCGAGACGCTCATCGACGACCATGCCGCTGTCGTCGACGGGCTGCGGGATGACTTCCGAGCCTGCGCGCGTAAGCAGGAAGCGCATGTCGCTGCTGCCGGGCTCTTCGATGGCACAGACCGTCGTGCGGTCCACCAGCAGCTCGGTGAGCAGGTACAGCGCCTGCTCGGCCCCGAGAGTGATGAGGATCTCGTCGGCCTGGGCGGTGATGCCGCGGCGCGGCAGCACCTTGGTGCGGATCTCCTCGATGAGCATCGGGTCGTCGGCATCCCCGCTGCCGATGGACCATTCGTTGATCTCCCGTACGCCGAGCGCGAGCTTCGAGGCTTCCCGCCACTCCGCGACGGGATAGAGCGAATGGTCGAAGCGGCCGTCGATGAATGGATACGGATACTGCTGCCAGTTGGGCAGGTCGCGGAAGCGCCGCGGCTGGGGCGGCCCGGCCTTCAAGCGCCCTCGCCATGGCGAGCGGGGCTCGTCCCCCTCCGGCGCCGTGGTGCCGGAGCCGGATACGCGGCCCTGCACGATGCGATCGTTCACGTAGACGCCGCTGCGCTCGCGACTCACGAGATAGCCTTCCGCGATGAGCTGCTCGTAGGCGAGCACCACCGTGTTGCGCGCCACGTCTATCTGCGTGGCCAGTTGCCGGGAAGACGGCAACCGGCGTCCGGGCGTCAGCACGCCGGACAGGATGGCATCGACGATCTTCTGCCGCAGCTGGTGCTGCAGGTTCAGATCCCCTCCGCGATCGAGCTGGATGAGTGGCGCCGCCATCGCGGCGGAATTTAGCAGGCTTCCGGGGAGGTGCCTAAGCCTGCTCCGGCTGCGAGCGGCGCAGTCCATCTCCCCAATGGGATAGGCACTCGCCCCCCGCCGGAAGCGCCGTCGCTCCATCTCCCTGCGCATGTTCGGCGCCGGCCGCGGAACCCAGAATGGCGGCCATATCCGATCCGCCCAGGGAGGCTCCGATGAACCGCATCGCACTGTCCGTTCTTTCTCTCGCCGTTGCTTCGATTCTCGCGGGATGTGCGCGCAACGAGGCGGCGCCGGCGCCGCAGCTGGCCCAGGTTTCCGTCGCGCAGGTGCTCGAGCGCGAAGTGTCGGACTGGAACGAGTTCACCGGCCGGGTCGAGGCCGTCGAGAGCGTGGAGATCCGCGCGCGCGTCACGGGCTATCTGGAGAAGGTGCACTTCACCGAAGGCAGCGAAGTGCGCCGGGGCGACCTGCTCTTCACCATAGACGCGCGACCCTACCAGGCCGAGCTCGGCAAGGCCGAGGCAGACCTCGCCCGCGCGCAGGCCCGCGTCGAGCTCGCCCACAACGAGGTGACTCGCGGCGAGAAGCTGTTCGCCGCCCGTGCGCTCTCGCAGGAGGAGCAGGACCAGCGCGTCAATGCCGTCCGCGAGGCGGAAGCCAGCGTTCGTGCCGCGCAGGCCGCGGTGGATACCGCCCGGCTCAACGTAGGCTACACGCGCATCACGTCGCCGATCTCGGGAAGAGTGAGCAAGGCAACGGTGACGTTGGGCAATCTCATCTCCGGCGGCGCGGCATCGACGCCGCTCACTTCAGTCGTCTCCGTGAACCCCATCTACGTCGCTTTCGAAGGCGACGAGCGGACCTATCTGCGCAACGCCGAGCTCGCCCAGCGAAATGAGTCCGCCACGCCGCAGAATCCCGTACTGGTCGGTCTCGCGGACGAGAACGGCTACCCGCACCAGGGGCGCCTCGTGTTCCTCGACAACCAGCTCGACCCTTCCACGGGGACGATCCACGCGCGCGCCCTGCTCGACAACGCCGAAGGTCGCTTCACCCCCGGCCTGTTCGCCCGCGTGAAGCTGATGGGCGGTGCCCGCCATCGCGCGCTGCTCATCGACGATCGCGCGGTCGGCACGGACCAGAGCCAGAAGTTCGTCTACGTGCTCGACGCAAACAACACCGTGAACTATCGCGCCGTGCAACTCGGCAAGAGCGTCGACGGCCTGCGCATCGTCACCGGCGGCCTGCGCCGCGGCGAGACGATCGTGGTCAACGGTGTCCAGCGCGTCTTCCCGGGTGTCACCGTGGCGCCGCAGCGGGTCGCGATGGCGCGGCACGAGACGCCAACGCGCGTCGCCAGCATTGCCTACTGACCGGAGCCCGGTCCCCGCCGCCACCGAACACGTCAGGGAGCTCACATGAACCTCAGCCGCTACTTCGTCGACCGCCCCATCCTCGCGGGCGTGCTCTCGACGTTGATCTTCGTCGGCGGCCTCATCGGCCTCGGATGGCTGCCCGTCTCGGAGTATCCCGAGGTCGTGCCGCCTTCCGTGGTGGTTCGCGCTCAATATCCGGGCGCGAATCCGCTGGCCATCGCGGAGACCGTGGCGTCGCCGCTCGAAGAGCAGATCAACGGCGTCGAAGGCATGCTCTACATGGATTCGCAGGCGACGGCCGACGGCGTGATGACGCTCACCGTCACCTTCAAGCTCGGCGTCGATCCGGACCAGGCGACGCAGCTGGTGCAGAACCGCGTCAACCAGGCCCTTCCGCGGCTTCCCGAGATCGTGCGCCGCTACGGCGTGACCACGGTGAAGAGCTCGCCGAACCTCACGATGGTCGTGCACCTGCTGTCGCCGAACGACCGCTACGACATGACTTACCTGCGCAACTACGCAGCCCTCAACGTGAAGGATCGCCTTGCGAGGATCGAAGGCGTCGGCGAGGTGCGGCTCTTCGGTGCAGGCGACTACGCGATGCGAGTCTGGCTCGATCCGCAGAAAGTCGCGCAGCGCGGCCTCACGGCGCGGGACGTGGTGAATGCCATCAGCGAGCAGAACGTGGACGTCGCCGCCGGCGTGGTCGGCGGCTCGCCTTCGCCGAACGGCCTGGACTACCAGCTCTCCGTCAATGCACAGGGTCGCCTGGCTTCCGAGGAGGAATTCGGCGACATCATCGTGCGCACTTCCACCGACGGGGCGGTCACGCGGCTGCGCGACCTCGGCCGCATCGAGCTCGGCGCGAGCGAGTACGCGCTGCGCTCCCTGCTGGACAACAAGCAGGCGGCGGCGATCCCGATCTTCCAGGCGCCGGGCTCCAACGCGCTGTACATCTCCGAGCAGGTTCGCAAGGCGATGGCGGAGCTGAAGGAGAACATGCCGGAAGGCGTGGACTACCGCATCGTCTACGACCCCACGCAGTTCGTGCGGGCATCGATCAAGGCCGTGATCACCACCCTGCTCGAAGCCATCGCGCTCGTGGTGCTCGTGGTCATCCTGTTCCTGCAGACCTGGCGTGCGTCGCTGATTCCGCTGCTCGCCGTGCCGGTCTCCATCGTCGGCACCCTCGGCGTGATGCTGCTCATGGGCTTCTCCATCAACGCGCTGAGCCTCTTCGGCCTGGTGCTGGCCATCGGCATCGTGGTGGACGACGCCATCGTGGTCGTGGAGAACGTGGAAAGGAACATCGAGCGCGGGCTCTCCGCGCGCGAAGCCACTTACCAGGCCATGCGCGAGGTGTCCGGGCCCATCATCGCCATCGCGCTCACGCTGGTCGCGGTCTTCGCACCGCTCGCCTTCATCAGCGGCCTCACGGGCCAGTTCTACAAGCAGTTCGCGGCGACCATCGCCATCTCGACGGTGATCTCGGCGTTCAACTCGCTCACGCTGTCACCCGCCCTCGCTGCCATCCTGCTGCGGGGACACGACGCGCCGAAGGATCGCGTCCAGCAGGCGCTGGATCGCGCCTTCGGCTGGTTCTTCGCGCGCTTCAATGCATTCTTCCATCGCGGCTCGCACGCTTACGAGAACGGCGTCCGCAGGACGCTCGCGCACAAAGGGCCGGCTTTCGCCCTGTATGCGGGGCTGCTTGCCGCCACGTACGGCCTCTTCCAGCTCGTGCCAGGCGGCTTCATCCCCTCGCAGGACAAGCAGTATCTCGTGAGCTTCGCGCAGCTGCCGGACGGCGCCACGCTCGATCGCACCGAGAGCGTCATCAAGCAGATGGGCGACATCGCGCTCGCGCATCCCGGCGTGGAGAGCGCCGTCGCCTTCCCCGGCCTGTCCATCAACGGCTTCACGAATTCGCCGAATGCCGGCATCGTCTTCGTGACGCTGAAGCCCTTCGCAGAGCGCCACGGCGAGGAGCTTTCCGGTGCGGCGATCGCGCATCAGCTGAACGGCCGCTTCGCCGCCATCCAGGAAGCGTTCGTCGCCATCTTCCCGCCGCCGCCGGTGCAGGGCCTCGGCACCATCGGCGGCTTCAAGCTGGAGCTGCAGGACCGGGGCTCGCTCGGCCCCGAGCGGCTCAACGAAGCGCTGCAGGCCTTCCTCGCGAAGGCGCGCCAGACCCCCGAGCTCGCAGGAGTGTTCTCGGGCTATCAGATCAACGTGCCGCAGCTCAAGGCGGAAGTGGACCGCACCCGCGCCAAGCAGCTCGGCGTGCCCGTCACGGACGTGTTCGACACGATGCAGATCTACCTCGGCTCGATGTACGTGAACGACTTCAACAAGTTCGGCCGCACGTACCGCGTGCAGGTGCAGGCGGATGCGCCTTTCCGCTCGCGTGCCGAAGACGTGGGCCTCTTCAAGACGCGCAATGCGAACGGCGACATGGTGCCGCTCTCCTCGGTGATGCAGCTCGAGCAGAGTTACGGCTTCGACCGCGCGATGCGCTACAACGCGTTCCCGGCGGCCGACGTGAACGGTGGTCCCGCGCCCGGCTTCAGCTCCGGCCAGGCGCGGGCCGCCATCGAACGCGTCGCCGCCGAGACGTTGCCCAAGGGCGCGGGCTTCGAATGGACGGAGCTCACGTACCAGGAGCAGATCGCGGGCAACACGATGCTCTGGATCCTGCCGCTCTCGGTCTTCCTCGTGTTCCTGGTGCTTGCCGCCCAGTACGAGAGCCTGACGCTGCCGCTCGCCATCATCCTCATCGTACCGATGGGCGTGCTGTCGGCGCTGGCGGGAGTGTGGCTCACGGGCGGGGACAACAACGTGTTCACGCAGATCGGGTTCATCGTGCTCGTCGGGCTCGCGTGCAAGAACGCCATCCTCATCGTGGAGTTCGCGCAGGAGCTGGAAAAGCAGGGCCGCTCTGTCGTGGACGCGGCGATCGAGGCGGCCCGCTTGCGGTTGCGCCCGATCCTGATGACGTCCATCGCGTTCATCGCTGGAGTCGTGCCCCTGGTGCTCTCGACCGGCGCAGGCGCAGAGATGCGGCATGCGATGGGCGTTGCGGTGTTCGCAGGCATGATCGGCGTGACCGCCTTCGGCCTGCTGCTGACACCGGTGTTCTACGTGCTGATCAGAATGCTCGCCGAGCGGCTGCGCTCCGGGACCTCGAGGCCCGCGCAGCTGCCGTCGCCCGCCGATGCGGAGACCTCCCATGCGTAACCTTGCGATATCGGCTTTCACGGCAATGCTCGCGGCGTGCGCCGTCGGCCCGGACTACCATCCCCCCCAGTCCGAAGCGCCGGCGGCGTTCGTCGGCGGGCAGGAGGCCAGCTTCGTGCCGGACGAGGTGCAGAGCGAGTTCTGGAAGGCATTCCACGATCCGCAGCTGGACCAGCTCGTCGAGCAGGCGCTCGCCGCCAATCACGACATCCGCATCGCGGGCGCCAACCTGCAGCGCGCGCGGGCACTGCGCGGCGAGTCTCGCCTCGACCTCGGACCCACCATAACGGCGAGCGGCAGCCGGACGGAAACGAAAGCCAGCGAGCGCCAGCTCCAGGGCGCACCGGCTTCGAATCGCGAGCGGCAGTACTACGACGCAGGCTTCGATGCGGCCTGGGAGCTGGACGTCTTCGGTCGCGTGCGCCGCGGCGTCGAAGCGAGCAATGCGGAGCTCGGTGCGGCGCAAGCCAGCCTCAAAGACGTGCAGATCACGGTTTCCGCCGAAGTCGCGCGCAACTACTTCGAGCTGCGCGGCCTGCAACGCGAGCTCGCGGTCGCCCAACGCAATGCGGACAATCAGCGCACCACGCTGAACCTCACGCACGCGCGTCTCGACGCCGGTACTGGCACGGATCTGGATACGGCACGCGCGCAGGCGCAACTCGAATCGACGCTCGCCGTCATTCCCAGCCTGCAGGCTGGCGTGAGCCGCTCCATCTTCCGGCTCGGCGTGCTCACCGGCCATACGCCCGAGGCGCTGATTGCAGAGCTCGCATTGCCTCGTGAGCTTCCGGCCCTGCCCTCGAACCTGCACATCGGAACGCCCGAAGCACTGTTGCGCCGGCGACCGGACCTCCGCGTCGCGGAGCGCGAGCTGGCTGCGGCGACGGCGCGCGTGGGCGTCTCCGTCGCCGATCTGTTCCCGAAGATCTCGTTGCTGGGCAGCTTCGGTTACGACGCCACGCAGGCCTCGGCCCTCGGAAATTCTTCGGCCGAGACCTACGCATTCGGGCCCGTCATCTCCTGGGCCGCGCTCGACCTCGGCCGGGTCCGCCAGCGCATCAGGGGGGATCGTGCCGCTGCCGACGGCGCCCTCGCCCGATACGAGCAGGCCGTACTCCTGGCCCTCGAAGATACGGAAGCCAGCCTCACCACTTATGCCCGTTCGCGGGACCGTCAGGAACGCCTGCGAGGCGCGGCCCAGGCGTCGGCTCAGGCCGCGCGCATCGCGCAACTGCGCTTCGATGGCGGCGTGGCCAGTTTCCTCGACGTCCTGGACGCGCAGCGGACGCTGCTGGGCGCGGAAAGCGATCTGGCCCGGGGCGACACGGAAATGGCCACGGCGCTGGTCGCGGTCTACAAGGCGCTCGGCGGTGGAGTGGGCGGCGCGAGCTTGGGCGGCCCGGCGCCGCAGGGTTAGACTGCGGGCGCCCGCAAGCGAGGTCACGGCCATGTCCTGGAACGAGAGCACCGCACGAAACCTGAGCGAGTCCGAACTGCCGGAGCCGGCGGATGAGGAATCCGGTTCGAACGCCTGCACTCAGTTCGTCGAGCAGGCCGCCGCAGAGCTGGCCCAGGCCAACGAGTCGCTGCGCCGGCGCGAGAACCTGCTCATCGCCTCCGCGAAGGCGAGCCGCCAGTTGCTCGAGGCAGTGGACGTCATGGGCGCGATGCCCGATGTGCTCAAGCTCATCGGGCAGGCGGCCAAGGTGGATCGCATCGGGCTGATGATGGCGCAGACCGGACCGAAGGGTGAGCCGCTGCTGCTCGTCACCAGCGAATGGGTTGCGGAAGACGTAGTGCCGCATCTCGGGCACCCGGTGATGGGCTGTTGCGACGTGAGCGCGTACGCGGAGCAGTGCTCCCAGCTGCGCGCCGGACGCAGCGTCTGCATGAACAAGGATCCGGACAACGGCGAGATGCTGCCCAGCCTCGAAGGCGCGGGCACGAAGACCAAGGCGATCGTGCCCGTCTTCATCGACAACGAGTACGTGGGCGTCGTGGGTTTCGACAACACCCGCCAGCGGCGCAACATCGACGCCGCGGAGCTGGCTGCGCTGGAAACGGCGGCCGGCGTCATCGGCGCTGCCTTGCACCGCGAGAAGCTCGTCGACGCCGTGCGGCGCGAACGCGAGCACGCCGCCGAAGAGCGCGTGAATGCGCTGACGGAGCGCAATCGCGTCGCGCAGGAAATCCACGACGGCCTCGCGCAGGCCTTCACCGGAATCCTGATGCAGCTCGGCGCTGCGGAAGAACTCGAGACCACCGCGAAACAGCCGACACTCTCCGTGGTGCTCAAGCGCATCCGCGACATCGCCAAGGAAGGGTTGGCCGAAGCGCGCCGCTCGGTGCTCACCATGCGGCCCGAGCAGGCACGGCGCGGCGGATTGGTGCTCGCGCTGCGCCAGCTCGCGGACCGTTCCACCGTGCCGAACCGCATCACCTGCAGTTTCGACGGTGTCGAAGTCATCATGGGACTGCCGCCGGAGCACGAGCACGAGCTGCTTCGCATCGCGCAGGAAGCGGTGAGCAATGCGCTGCGTCACGCGCAGCCGACTCTCGTCAGGATCTCCATGGCGGAAGAGACGGCGCACTGGGAGCTCGCGGTCTCCGACGACGGCTGCGGCATGGATGCGCACCCGGACTTCTACAGTCAGCAGGGCTTCGGGCTCAGCAACATGCGCGAGCGCGCCGGCGCAATCGGCGGCGAATGGCAGATCGCCACGGGACACGGCGAAGGCACGCGGGTGAGCGTGCGGCTGCCGAAGCGGGCATTGCAATGAGCCCGGCCGCAGCGCAGGCCGAAGCGGCCAGGATCCGGGTCGTCCTGGCGGACGATCACCCGGTGGTGCGCGACGGCCTCGCGGCCATGATCAACCAGCAGCCGGACATGCAGGTGGTGGCCGAAGCGGGCGACGGCGACGAAGCCATCACGCACTACCTCTCGCACCGGCCGGACGTGATGGTGCTCGACCTGCGCATGCCGCGACGCGACGGCGTGGCGGTGGTGCAGCAGGTGCTCGAGCTCGATCCGAAGGCGCGGGTGCTCATCATGACCACCTACGACGGTGACGAGGACATCTTCCGCTGCCTGAGCCAGGGCGCCAAAGGCTACCTGCTCAAGGACACGCCTCGTCAGGAGATCCTCTCGGCGATCCGCGCAGTGAGCCAGGACCAGCCTTACACCTCTTCCTCCGTGGCCGCGAAGGCGCTGCAGCGCATGGCCCGGCCGAGCCTCACCGGCCGCGAGGTCGGCGTCCTCCAGCTGCTGGCGGAAGGCCGCAGCAACAAGGACATCGCCCGCCAGCTCGGCATCGGCGAGGGCACCGCCAAGACCCACGTGAAGTCCATCCTCACCAAGCTCGACGCCATCAGCCGCACCGAAGCCGTCGCCGTCGCCCACAAGCGCGGCCTCGTCCGCCTGTAGGTACCGGGCACCGCATCAATGGCATGAGTGTCGGCGGGGCGCGCCCCCGTTCGTCCTCGGGACATCTGGAGGGTCGAACGATTGACCGACATCGCCTGGATCGACGCCGCACTCACCGCCAGCCGCCCTAAAGCCGTTGCCGCGCTGCTGCGCTACTTTCGCGACCTCGACAAGGCGGAGGAGGCTTTCCAGGAAGCCTGCCTCAGGGCCTTGCGCCTGTGGCCTCAGAAGGGCCCGCCCCGGGATCCCGCGGCCTGGCTCATCCTGGTCGGCCGCAACGCGGGACTGGACACCGCACGCCGCAGGAATCGCGAGCAGGAGCTGCCGCCGGAGGAGGCGCTCTCCGATCTGGAGGACGCGCAAACCAGCCTCGCAGAGCGGCTGGACGAGGAGGACTATCGCGACGACCTCCTGCGCCTGATGTTCATCTGCTGCCATCCGGACCTGCCCGCCACGCAGCAGATCGCCCTCGCCCTCCGCATCGTTTCAGGCCTCTCCGTACCGCAGATCGCGCGTGCGTTTCTCGTGAGCGAAGCAGCGATGGAGCAGCGCATCACGCGGGCCAAGCGGAAGGTGGCGGGCACGAACGTCCCGTTCGAGACGCCAGGCGCCGTGGAGCGCGCGGAGCGCCTGGCCGCGGTGGCGACGATGATCTATCTGGTCTTCAACGCCGGGTATTCCGCCACCGGCGATGCGGTAGCGTTGAGAGCGACGCTTTGCAACGAAGCCATCCGGCTCGCGCGCCTGCTGCTGCGGCTTTATCCGGCGGAGCCGGAAATCATGGGCCTGACGGCATTGCTGCTTCTGCAACACTCGCGCGCGCAGACCCGCTTCGATGCGAACGGTGAGGTCGTGCTGCTCGACGACCAAGACCGGACGCGCTGGGATGGCGAGATGATCGCCGAGGGCCTCGCGCTGCTCGACAAGGCCCTGCGTCATGCAACGCCTGGGCCGTACCAGATCCAGGCGGCCATCGCTGCGCTGCATGCGCGTGCGGGCAAGCCGAAGGACACCGATTGGACGCAGATCGAGCTGCTCTACGCACACCTCGAGCGCCTGCAGCCCTCGCCCGTGGTCACGCTGAATCGCGCGGTCGCCATTTCGAAGGTCCACGGCCCGCAGGACGCGCTGACGTTGATCGAGCCTCTCGCGCAGGAGCTGTCGGGCTATTTTCATTTCCACGGCGTGCGTGGCGCGCTGCTCATGCAACTCGGCCGGCCCGGCGATGCACGCGAAGAATTCAACAAAGCGATCTCGCTGGCGGGGAACGCCGCCGAAGCCGCACACATCCGCCTGCATCTCGACAAGCTCGAGCACCCCGACGACGATACGCAGTGACCCGATCGCGACGGGCTTTGTGCCAGCGCGAATGGCCGGAAGACCCAGCGCCCGTATAATCGGGGCGATGAGTGCCTTGGCCGAAGCGCATTCCGCGACTCCTCCGATGCTGCGGCCGCACGAGCATCGCGAGCTCGTGCTGGCGGAAGTCCACACGCGCCCGTTTCGCCCGCTCGAGACGCCGAAGCGGCTGCTCCACTTCGCATTCTTGACGAGCGCGGCAGAAAGTGCTGCGGATCGCTCGGCATTGGCTGCGTTCTGTCGCGAGCGCGGGCTCGATCCGCCACGCAATGGAGAGCGTCATCACGTCGTGCCGCTCGAGGATGCTTCACTGCGCTGGGAGCAGCACAGCGAGTTCACGACGTACTGCTGGAGCTTTCCCGACGACGGCGTCTTCCAGCAGCGGGCCGCGCAGCTCGCCCGTCGCATGGGCTTGATCCCACAGCCAGGCCGCCATCTCGCCTCGGTGGACCTGCATCTGATGCGCGCGGATTCGGCGCCGCAGATCGATGCCTTCTTCGCGCGCGAGCCGGTGTGCGTGATGACGGCGGACGACGGCATGGCCACGGTGGCGACCGATTTCGATCCGGGCGCGGACGGGTTCGTGCGCATCCTGGTGATCGATCAGGGGCTGACTCCGATCCGCGCCGGAGCACTGGTTCAGCGACTGCTCGAGCTAGAGACCTATCGCTTGCTCGCCCTGCTCGGCCTGCCCGAAGCGCACCGGCTCGCGCCGACCGTGCGCGAGATCGAGGAAAGCCTCGTCGAGGTGACGCGAGAGATGACTCATGCCAGCAGCCTGGACGACAACCAGCGCCAGCTCGACATCCTCGCGACGCTCGCCGCGCGACTGGAAGCCGGCGCGGCCGAATCGCTTTATCGCTTCGGCGCGAGTCGCGCTTACGAGAACCTGGTGCAGGGCCGGCTCACGGCCATGCGTCTCGAGCCCGTGCGTGAGCGGGAGTCATTGGGTGGGTTTCTCAGTCGCAGGATGGCTCCCGCGCTCAAGACCTGCGCCTCGATCGAAGAGCGTCAGGCGACCCTGTCCATCAAGCTCGCGCGAGCCACTCAACTGCTGCGCACGCGCATCGACGTCACGCTGGAACGCCAGAACCGCGACATCCTCGCGACGCTGAGCGAGCGGGCGCGG
The DNA here is from genome assembly GCA_044225565.1 of Steroidobacteraceae bacterium. Taxonomy (GTDB): domain Bacteria; phylum Pseudomonadota; class Gammaproteobacteria; order Steroidobacterales; family Steroidobacteraceae; genus CAVXAE01. The sequence goes on from JBGAIL010000023.1 coordinate 20,918, forward strand.
ATGCAGCTGCGGCTGCAGCAGACCGTCGAAGGACTTTCCATCGCGGCAGTGAGCTACTACGTCATCGGCATCATGGGGCACGGCATGACGGCGCTGCAGCACCTGGGTGCGATCACGGATGCGGAAGTGGCGACGGCGGCGACGATTCCGTTCGTGGTCGCCTCCGTTGGCTACGTCGTGATCAAACGTCTGCGCCGCCACGACAGGCACGCAGCGCGGCGCAACTAATTCGATCTCATCGCGGCTGCATCTGGACAAGCTGAAGCACACTGCCGATCCGAGCACGGGCGACGCACGCCCTGAGCCCGGAAACGCTCGGCGATCAGGCGGTGGCGGCGGTGGGCGCCGCCTCACCGTGCGACTCGCGGCCGATGCTCTGAACGTGGCGCGCGAGGTTGCGGGCGTGGTCGCCCACGCGCTCCAGCGATTTGAGGACGAAGGCCGCTTCCAGCGTCACGTCGAAATGGCGAGGGTCTTCCATGGCCCGCGTGAGCAGGCGACGCAGTCCGGCGGCATATTCGGCATCCAGCTCCTCGTCGCGGGCGATGACTTCCGAGGCGAGCGCGGGATCCACGCGATCCAGTGAATCGAGCGAGAGCCTCAGCAGGCTCACCGCGAGCTTGCCGAGATGGCGCGCGTCACGGGCCGTGGCGTGGCCAGGGCGGCCGCCGTGACGCAGCACCGTCCAGGCGATCTTCTTGGCTTCATCGCCGGCCCGCTCGAGCTCGGCCACTCCCTTCGACATGGCGATGATGGCGCGCAGATCCGCTGCCACCGGCTGGCGGCGGGCGATGAGGGTGAACTGCTCCGCATCGATGCTCGCATCGTATGCATTCACCGCCCGCTCGCGCTCGATGACGCGTTCCGCGGAGTCCGCTTTCCATTCCGTGTAGGCGTCCGCCGCCTCGCGCACCTGATCCAGCACCAGCCCGCCCATCTCGATGACGTGCACGTGCAGGGTGGCGAGCGCGCCGTCGAAGGATCTGCTGATGTGCATGCTCACGGGCTGCGCATCCCTTCACCCAAACCTTCCCGTGATGTAGTCCTCGGTCAGCTTGTGGCGCGGGTTGGTGAAGATGCGGTCCGTCTCGCCGACTTCGATCAGGTCACCCAGATGGAAGTAAGCGGTGCGCTGCGATACGCGGGCGGCCTGCTGCATCGAGTGCGTGACGATGACGATGGCATACGTGCCGCGCAGCTCGTCGATGAGGTCCTCGATGCGCGCGGTGGCGATGGGGTCGAGCGCCGAACACGGCTCGTCCATCAGGATCACCTCGGGATTCACGGCGATGGTGCGCGCGATGCACAGCCGCTGCTGCTGGCCTCCCGAGAGGCCCGTGCCCGGATGATTGAGCCGGTCCTTCACCTCTTCCCACAGGCCGGCACGGCGCAGGCTGGTGGTGACGATCTCGTCGAGCTCCACGCGGTCCGCGGCCAGGCCGTGGATGCGGGGCCCGTACGCGACGTTCTCGTAGATGGACTTCGGGAACGGGTTCGGCTTCTGGAACACCATGCCGACGCGGGCGCGCAGCTGCACCACGTCCTGGCGCTTGTCGTGGATGTCGTTGCCGTCCAGCATGATGCTGCCCGTGACGCGCGCCGACGGCACGGTGTCGTTCATCCGGTTGAGGCAGCGCAGGAAGGTGGACTTGCCGCAGCCCGAAGGCCCGATCATGGCGAGCACGGCGCCGCGCCCGATGTCGATGCTCACGTTCTTGATGGCGTGCTTGTCGCCGTAGTACACGTTGACGCCCTTGCACGAAAACACCGGATTGTCGACGGTGACGGTGCCCACGGTCTGGCGGTGCTCGGCTGCGACCTGCGCCCGCTTCTCGACGGGCGCGCCTTCTGCGCCGTTGACGGCAGGCCTCAGGTCCATGCCCGCTCGCGCGGCCACTTCGCCCTTACGCTCGGACTCGATCACTGCTGGATCCATGGAAGGCTCTCTTTCGTCGGCGCTCACCAGCGCCTCTCGAACCGGTTGCGAAGGATGACGGCCGCCGCGTTCATCACCACGAGGAACGCGAGCAGCACGATGATGGCTCCCGAGGTACGCTCGACGAACGCACGCTCCGGGCTGTCCGCCCACAGGTACACCTGGACGGGCAGCACGGTGGACGGATCCGTGAAGCCGCCCGGCACGTCGACGATGAACGCGACCATGCCGATCATGAGCAGGGGGGCCGTCTCACCGAGCGCCCGCGCCATCCCGATGATGGTGCCCGTGAGCATGCCCGGCATGGCGAGCGGCAGCACGTGGTGCGCCACCATCTGGATCTTCGAAGCGCCCATGGCCAGCGCGCCCTCCCGGATGGAGGGCGGCACGCCTTTCAGCGCCGCGCGCGAGGCGATGATGATGGTGGGCAGCGTGAGCAGCGTGAGCACCAGCGCGCCGACCACCGGCGCCGAGCGCGGCAGCCCGAAGAACCCGATGAACACCGCGAGGCCCAGCAGGCCGAACACGATGGACGGCACCGCCGCGAGGTTGTTGATGTTCACCTCGATGAGGTCGGTCCAGCGGTTCTTCTGAGCGAACTCCTCCAGATAGATGGCCGCCGCGACGCCGATGGGGAACGACAGCAGCAGCGTCAGGAACAGGGTGAAGAACGAGCCCATCACCGCGCCGCCCACCCCGGCCTGCTCGGGCTCGCGCGAATCGCCGTTGGTGAAGAAATCCCGGTTGAAGCGCATCTCGAGCGCGTCACGATCACCAGGTCGTCGACCCATTTCAGCTGCGCATCGGAGAGGGCGCGGCCTTCGGCGGGCGTGTCCCGGCTCAGGGTGCCCTTCATGATCTGGTCCACGTCGTCGCTGGCGAGCAGCCAGAGCTTCTCCCGCTGGCCGATCAGGCTCGTTTCCTTCAGCACCCGCTCGCGCAGGTGGAAAGACGCTCCGCTGCTCACGAGGCGCGTGAGCTCACGCACTTCCTTGCGGCCTTCCACGCCCGGGAAGCGTTCCTTCAGCGCGGCGCGCACCAGCGCCTGGTAGTCCGCCGCCTCCAGGTCTTCGCGCTTCAGGCTGCCGTTGGGCTCGAGCACCGCCGGGTCGTAGAACACTTCGAGCTGCACGTAGGCCTGGCGGAACACGGAAGCGCCGCGGCCGATGATGGTGGCGAACAGGAACAGCACGAACGCGATGCCGAACATCACGGCGAGCACGCCGTACGCGCGGAACCGCTTCTCGGCCCAGTAGCGGCGCCTCAGGCTGCGCGCCACGAGGTCCTGGGTTTCCTTGACGGTGCGCGTCATTCGTACTGCTCCCGGTATTTCCTGACGATGTGCAGAGCCAGGATGTTGAGGCCGAGCGTGACGAGGAACAGCACCAGGCCCAGCGCGAAGGCGGCGAGCGTCTTGGGGCTGTCGAACTCCTGGTCGCCCACCAGCAGCGTCACGATCTGCACCGTGACGGTGGTCACCGCCTCCAGCGGATTCGCCGTGAGGTTCGCGGCGAGGCCCGCGGCCATCACGACGATCATGGTCTCGCCGATGGCGCGCGAGATGGCGAGCAGCACGCCGCCCACGATGCCCGGCAGCGCGGCGCGGAACACCACCTGCCGGATGGTCTCGGACTTGGTGGCGCCGAGCGCATAGGCCCCGTCGCGCAATGACTGGGGCACCGCGGTGATCATGTCGTCCGCGAGGGAGGAGACGAACGGGACGATCATGATGCCCATGACCAGCCCGGCGGCGAGCGCGCTCTCCGAAGCGACCGGCAGGCCTATCGACTCACCGAAGACGCGCAGCGCCGGGCCCACCGTGAGCGCCGCGAAGAAGCCGTACACCACGGTCGGGATGCCGGCGAGGATCTCGAGGAACGGCTTGGTCCAGGCACGGAATTTCGGATGCGCGTACTCCGCCAGATACACCGCCGCGAACAGGCCGATGGGCACCGCGATGAGCATGGCGATGCCGGAGATCATGGCCGTGCCCCAGAAGAGCGGCACCGCGCCGAAAGCGCCCGAAGAGCCCACCTGGTCCGCGCGGATCGCGGTCTGCGGGCTCCACTGCAGGCCGAACAGGAATTCGTACCACGGCACCTTCCCGAAGAAGCGCGCCGCCTCGAAGACCACCGAAGCGATGATGCCGATGGTGGTGAGCACGGCAATGAGCGAGCAGCCGATGAGCAGCCATTCGATGATGCGCTCCACCGAGTTGCGCGCCCGCAGCGCGGGCGCGATGCGCGCCGCACGATCAGCGTCCCGAGGATGCCGACGACGAAGACGAGTGCCGTGAGCGCGAGCTGGCTGGTATGGCGCAGCTGCATGTATTCCTGGGCCGCGGCGCGCACTTTCCGGCCGCGCCGCATCCATCGGCACCGCGCCGGCCACGACGTTGCGCACGTCGTTCATCACGAGGCTCAGCTCGGAGGAGGACAAGGCCCGCGTGGCGGCTGGCATGTGGTCCTTCACCAGCCCGATGATGATCGAATCCTGGAATGCGACCCAGGTGCCGAGCACCACGAGCGCCGGCAGCGCGCACCAGAGCGCCGTGAGCGCCCCATAGTAGCTGGGAAAGGTGGAGATTGCGCATGCCGCGAGCGCCCCCACCACCGCGAGCGCCCGCGAACGGCCCAGCCAGTATGCGGCCAGAGCCAGGGCGACGAGCACGACCAACAGAGCTGCCGGTGTCATCGGATCCCCATTCTCTTCATCGTTTCGGAGACGGCGCCGCGCAGGATGCTCTCACACCCTGCGCGGCGCCCGCACCACGGTCCCTCGTCAGCGGTCGATCAGAACTTGAAGTTCAGGTCGATCTGGTAGCGCTTGTAGTCCCGCTCGGTGGCGCCGGTCGCGTCCACGAAGCGCTTGTTGAGGAAGTAGGTGCCGTTCAGCGCCCAGTTCTTCGCAACGGCATAGCCTACCTTGAACACGCTGCCATCGACATCGGTGACGCCGCCGCCGAAGTCCGAATCGGCGAACTGGCCGAACTGCGCGTCCTTCTCGGTCTTCTGCCAGACGTAACCGACTTCCCAGGTGCCGGGGTTGGACGCCTTGCCCAGCGTCACGCCGAGGGCGTACCCCTTGTCGAGGTCGTCCGCCTCCTGGTTCTGGATGTAGTCCGCGAACAGCGTGAGCGGCTGCGAGCCGACCTTCATCTCCGCCTGGACCAGCGCCTGGATCATGTTGTAGTCGTTGAGCAGGTGCGCGCAGCCGTCCGCATCGGCGACCGTGGTGTTGCCCTGCGGTCCGCCGAAGAAAGCGGTGTTGAACGCACATGCCGTGGCCGTCGAGCTCGCCGCCCTGAAGGTGGTGATCTCGTCCTGCACGGCGCCGACGTCGTAGTAGCTGACCGCGCCGGTCAGCTTCGCGCCGCCGACGTTGCCGGTCATTCCGATCTGGGCACCGAGCAGCGTGGCGTCGGTCGCCGCGCTGCGCTCGGACAACCAGAACCCGTACGCGGTCGCGAAGAACGGCCCGCGGACGAACTTGGCCGCGATGCCTTCCGGCGTGATGTCGTTGTCCCAGAAGTAGCTGCCCGTCTTCACGAACGGCTGCGGCATCTTGCCGAACATCAGGTTGAGCCCGTCGGCGGCCTTCCAGTCGGCGTAGGCGAGGTCGATGCCGATGGCCTTGCGATCCCACCCGTTGCCCAGCGTCTGGTTGGTCGAGCGCGGATCGGTCTGATTGGTGGCCGTCGTCAGGCCGCCGGTGGTCGCGAGCTGCACGGTCGCCGTCAGAGAGTCGTTCACCTTGGCCGCGAAGCCGAAGCGCGCACGCACGCGGTGCCGGGTCTGATCCGTGACCGCCTCTTCCGGATCCACGTTCTCGTGGCGGTAGCGCAGGTCGCCCTTCCACGTGAAACGGCTCGCCCATTCCGGAGTGCCGGCCTTCGCCTGCGCGACCATGTCGGTGGTACGGTCCTGCGAGTCCTGCTGCGCCTTCTGCTGCTTCTCGAGCTCCTGCACCTTCTGCTGCAGGGCCTCGAGCTGCGCCTTCAGGGCCGCGAGGTCGTCCGTCTGTGCCCGGGCCTGCGGCGCCATCGCGAGCGCGAGCACGCCGGCCACGGTCAGGGACACCAGTTGGTTTCTCATGTGCGTAATCTTCCCGATCGTTGTGAGGTCTGGTTTGTGGGATTCAGAGCTTGACGTTGGCGAGCGCGGCGGCCCCCGCGCGGATCTTGGCGAGCTCACCGGTGGCCGGCGGGATCAGCCCCTTGTCCGCGAGATAGCCTTCCTGGCCGAGCGCCTTGTCGCTCACGTACTCGGCGACGAACTCCTTGATGCCGGGGATGACGCCGACGTGCGCCTTCTTCACGTAGATGAAGAGCGGGCGGGAGGCGGGATAGCGGCCCGCGGCGATCTCCTCGAAGGTGGGCGACTCGCCCTCGACGATGCTGCCGACGAGCTTGTCCGCGTTCTCCTCGAGGAAGCTGTAGCCGAAGATGCCGACGGCGTTCGGGTTGGCCTCGATCTTCTGCACGATGAGGTTGTCGTTCTCACCGGCCTCGACGTAGGCGCCGTCCTCGCGGATCGTGTGGCAGACGCGCTTGTAACGGCCTTCGTCCACGTCCTTGAGCGCCTTGATCCACGCGTAGGTGGAGCAGCCGCTCTCCATCACCAGCTCCGCGAAGGCATCGCGCGTGCCGGAGGTGGGCGGCGGGCCGAGCACTTCGATCTTGATGTCCGGCAGCGAGGCGTTGACCTGCTTCCAGGTGGTGTGCGGGTTCGCGACGAGCGCGGTGGGGTTCGAGGGATCCGGGATCTGCTTGGCGAGCGCGAGGTAGATGTCCTTGCGGGTGAGCTTCAGCGGACCGGTCTTCTTGCTGCGCGCGAGCACGATGCCGTCGTAGCCGATCCGGATCTCGCTGATCTCCTTGACGCCGTTCCTGGCGCAGGTGTCGATCTCGCTCTGCTTGATGCGGCGCGAGGCGTTCGCGACGTCGGGATGCTGCACGCCGACGCCGTTGCAGAAGAGCTTGATGCCGCCGCCGGTGCCGGTGCTCTCCACCTTCGGCGTCTTGAACTTGCCGGCACGGCCGAACTGCTCGGCGACGGCGGTGGTGAACGGATACACCGTGGAGGAGCCCACGATGCTGATGTAGTCGCGTGCGGACTGGGCCGAGGCGGCGCCTGCGAAGAGCAGCGTGGCGGCGGCCGAGGCGAGGATTCTTTTCATGATCGTGCGAACCTCCGGTTGGGACGCGGCGCACTGTATTTCGGCAATGTTTCGGCAATGTTTCAGCGGCCCGCTTTTTTGCATCCGGGTGAAAAACGGGGGAGAGGGACGCCCCAGCGGCCTCTGGGGGCCCGCAGTCGCCCACGAGGACCTGCAAGGGCCGGTCCTGCAATGTGCAGCGGCGGCCCTGCACATTGCAAGACCTGACCCCAGCCCGTATAAAGCCGCGCCATGTCGCCTGCCCTGGAACTCACGCTCGACCTGCTCGCCCGCCCCTCGCTGACGCCGACCGACGCCGGGTGCCAGGAAGTCATGATTTCCCGGCTCGAGGCCCTGGGCTTGCGGATCGAGCGCATGCGCTTCGGCGAGGTGGACAACTTCTGGGCGCGGCGGGGCAGCGCCGGCCCGGTGCTGTGCTTCGCCGGTCATACGGATGTCGTACCCACCGGTCCTGCCGAGGAGTGGCAATCGGCTCCGTTCGAGCCGTCCATCCGCGACGGGATGCTCTATGGCCGGGGCGCGGCGGACATGAAAAGCGGTCTCGCCGCCATGGTGACGGCGGCCGAGGAGTTCATTCGCTCGACCCCCGCCCATCGCGGCTCGCTGGCCCTGCTGATCACCAGCGACGAGGAAGGCCGCTCCATCGACGGTACCAGGCGGGTGATGGAAACGCTCACCGCGCGCAGCGAGCGCATCGACTGGTGCATCGTCGGCGAGCCTTCGAGCACGAGCGCCGTCGGGGACAGCATCAAGATCGGGCGTCGCGGCTCCCTCAGCGGCCGGCTCAAGGTGCATGGCGTGCAGGGGCACATCGCCTATCCGCAGCTCGCCGACAATCCGGTACACGCCTTCGCCCCCGCCCTCGCGGAACTGACCTCCCGGACGTGGGACAACGGCACGGAGCATTTCCCGCCGACCACGTTCCAGGTGTCGAACATCGCCGCCGGCACGGGCGCGCCGAACGTCATCCCGGGCGAGCTCAACGTCCGGTTCAATTTCCGCTATTCGCCCATCCAGACGCTGGAAGGCCTGCAGCAGGCCGTGCTCGAGGTGCTGCAGCGCCACCGTGTGAAGCACACGCTCGAATGGTTCGTCTCCGGCGAGCCTTTCTTCACGCCGCCCGGCAAACTTTCGGAGGCAGTGAGCGGCGCCGTCGCCGAGGTCACGGGCCAGACACCGCAATTCTCGACCACCGGAGGCACTTCGGACGGCCGTTTCATCGCGCCCACCGGCGCTCAAGTGGTGGAACTCGGCGTGGTGAACGCCTCGATCCACAAAGTGAACGAATGCGTGCGCGTAGCGGACATCGACACGCTGCACCGCATGTACGTCGCCGTGATGCGCAAGCTCCTCGCATGAAGCCCGTCTTCCCATGAAACGGGTTCCGGACGTCCTCGCCGCCGTCGACCTCGGGTCCAACAGCTTTCACATGGTCGTCGCGCGATATACGCACGGCCAGCTGGTGATCATCGACAGGTTGCGCGAGATGGTGCGGCTCGCCTCAGGCGTGGAGGAGAACGGCGACCTCGACAAGGACGTGGCTGCCCGCGCCCTCGCCGCCCTGGAGCGCTTCGGCCAGCGCCTGCGCGAGATGAAGGCGAACGGCGTACGCGTGGTCGGCACCAGTGCGCTGCGGCTCGCGCGACACAAGAAGGCGTTCCTCGTGAAGGCGCGCGAGGCCCTGGGGCACACCATCGAGATCATCGCCGGCGTCGAGGAAGCCCGCCTCATCTACTCCGGCGTCTCGCATACCATGCCGGCGCAGGCCGGCCGCCGGCTGGTCGTGGACATCGGCGGCGGCAGCACGGAGCTGATCATCGGCGAGGGCCTGGTGCCGAGCGATCTCGAGAGCCTGAAGCTCGGCTGCGTCGGCATCAGCGAGCACTTCTTCGCGGATGGCCGCGTCACCGCCAAGCGCATGAACCGGGCGCGCGTGGCGGCCCGCCAGGAGATCGAGCCGATCCAGGCGGCGTTCCGCAAGCGCGGCTGGGAGGGTGCGGCAGGCAGCTCCGGGACCATTCGCGCCATCGGCGAGACGCTGCGGGAGCTCGATCCCGCAACGACCAGCATCACGCCCAACGGGCTCGAGCTCATCCTGCGGCACGTCATCGACCACGGCGCGACGCGCGACCTCGGCCTCAAGAGCATCGACGAGGAGCGCCGGGTCGTGTTCCCCGGCGGGCTCGCGATACTCGCCGAGATCTTCTCGGTGCTCGGCATTGAGGACATGCGCGTGGCGGATGGCGCCATGCGCGAAGGCCTGCTCTACGACATGGTGGGGCGTTACACGAACGAGGACGCGCGCGATCGCACGGTACGCGCGATGCAACAGCGGTATCACGTCGACACCGCACAGGCGGATCGGGTGGAGAAGACCGCGCTCGATTTCTTCAGGCAGGTACAGGAGAGCTGGAAGCTCGACGATCCCCTGGCCGAGCAGCTCCTCGCCTGGGCGGCACGGCTGCACGAGATCGGACTCGACGTGGCCCACAGCGGCTATCACCGCCACGGCGCCTACCTGCTCGCGAATGCGGACATGCTCGGATTCCCTCGCGAAGAGCAGCGGCTGCTCGCGACGCTGGTCGGTGCGCATCGCCGCAAGCTCACGCTGACGGAAGCGGAAGATCTGGTGCCACCCTGGGACAAGAGCATCTTCTATCTCATCGTGCTGCTGCGGCTTGCGGTGCTGCTGCATCGCGGCCGCGCCGGCACCGAGCTGCCGCACGTCGAGCTCACCGCCACACCCAAGACGCTGGTGTCGCGCTTTCCCACACGCTGGATCAAGGACCACCCGCTCACCACCGCGGACCTGCAGCGCGAGGTGGAGTATCTGAAGGCGGACGGATTCCGCCTGCGCATCTTCAGTCGCAGGCGGTAGAGCCTCGTTACGCGATCGGTCGATCCAGGCTTTCGACCGCGGCTACTGGCGCCGCTCCCGTGGCATACATGCCGATGAGCCCGGCTTGCGCGCTGGTCGGATGCTCCCCGGCGCGTTGCGGGGCGCGCTCGTACTGAGCATCGGGCCTGAGGATCCAGGCCTGCGCGTCGTCGCGCAGGTACATCTCCAGCTCGCGCAGGATGCGCTCGCGATGCGACGTGCGGCGCACGGGAAATGCGATCTCCACCCGACGGAAAAAATTCCGCTCCATCCAGTCCGCGCTCGCGCAATAGAGCTCGGGACTGCCGCCGTTCTCGAAGCTGAACACACGGGTGTGCTCGAGGAACCGTCCGACGATCGAGCGCACGCGGATGTTCTCCGACACGCCGCGCACGCCGGGCCGCAAAGCGCAGACGCCGCGCACGATGAGATCGATCTGCACGCCGTCGTTCGACGCCTTGTAGAGCGCCTCGATCGCCTGCGGATCCACGAGCGCATTCATCTTGGCGACGATGCGGGCCGGCCGGCCTTCCCGTGCATGCGCCGCCTCGCGCGCGATCTTGTCCAGGATCGCCTTGTGCAGCCCGAACGGCGATTGCAGCAGGCACTTCAGCTTCGGCGTCTGCGTGAGGCTGGTCAGTTGCAGGAACACCTCGTGCACGTCGTGCCCGATGTCGTCGTCGCAGGTGAAGAGACCGTAGTCCGTGTAGAGCCGTGCCGTCTTCGGGTGATAGTTGCCCGTTCCGAGGTGGCAGTACCGGCGGATGCCGCCCGCCTCCCGCCGCACGACCAGGGTCATCTTCGCGTGAGTCTTGTAGCCCACCACGCCGTACATGACGTGCGCGCCCGCCTCCTGCAGCCGGTTCGCCAGCTCGATGTTGGCTTCCTCGTCGAATCGCGCACGCAGCTCCACGATGACCGTGACGTCCTTCCCGGCTTGCGCCGCCGCCACCAGCGCATCCACCACCGGGGAATCCGCGCCGGTCCGATACAAGGTCTGCTTTATGGCCAGCACCTGCGGATCGGACGCCGCCTGCCGCACGAAATCCATCACCGGCGTGAAGCTCTGGAACGGGTGGTGCAGCAGCAGCTCGCCCTGGCGGATCGCCGCGAACAGATCGAACGCGCCCGCGAGCCGCGGCGGCAGCCCCGGCGTGAAGATCGGGTATTTGAGATCCACGCGGCCGATGAGGTCGTACAGCGCCGCGAGCCGGTTGAGGTTCACCGGGCCCGGCACCTGGTACAGGTCGACCTCCTTCAGTGCGAACTGCTTCAGCAGGAATTTCGTGACGTCCGGCGGGCAGTCGCTCGAGGTCTCCAGCCGCACGGCCGCACCGTAGCGGCGCTGCGCGAGCTCGCCTTCCAGGGCGCGCCGCAGGTCGTCGATCTCCTCGTCGTCGACGAAGAGGTCGCTGTTGCGGGTGAGCCGGAATTGATAGCACCCCAGCACCTCGATGCCCGGGAACAGGCGTCGCACGAACTCCTGCACGATGCTCGAGAGCAGCACGAACGTGCGTTGCGCGGCTCGAGAGCAGCACGAACGTGCGTTGCGCGGGATCGCTGGTGACGGGCACCACGCGAGGCAGCGATCGCGGCACCTGCACGATCGCGAGCTCGCTGTCGCGTCCGAACGCATCCTTGCCGCGCAGGCGCACGATGAAGTTGAGGCTCTTGTTCTGGATGCGCGGGAACGGCCGCGCAGGATCGAGGCCGAGCGGGCTCAGCACCGGCTCGACCTCGTGCTCGAAGTAGTCCGCGATCCAGGTCATGGTCTGCGAGTCCCAGTCGTCGTGCGCGAGCAGGCACACGCCTGCGTGCTGCAAGGCCGGCAGCAGCACGCCGTTCAGGCAGCCGTACTGGTCCCGGACCAGCGCGCTGGCGCGATCGTGTATCGCGGCGAGCTGCTCGGGGATGCCGAGGCCGTCCGGGGCGATCTGCGGTGAGCCGAGCTCCTGCAGCTGCTTGAGCCCGGAGACGCGGATCTCGAAGAACTCGTCGAGATTGTTGGAGGTGATGCAGAGAAACTTGAGCCGCTCGAGCAGCGGCACGGACTCCTCGAGCGCCAGGGCGAGCACGCGCTGGTTGAACTCGAGCAGGGACAGTTCGCGATTGATGAAATGCTCGGGCGCGCTCAAGTCGGACAACAGCGTCTCCTGGCGGGGCGGCCCGCCCATCATCCGGGCCAAGGTTACAGCCAGATGACAGCATGCCGGCGGTTTTACGATAAGAGAAGCCTGCAAGTGCAACAAAAGATTAATTTTTCAGTCATCGCCACGTCGCCAGCCGGGTCCATCCTGCAGGCCAACGGGAGACACCGGGAGGAGCGCCATGACGGCTCGTTACTGGATCGACAGCTGTGTCGCGCGCATCGACGCGGCCGAGTATCGGCTGTGCCGGCGCATGAATCGCGCGTCCTCGCTGAGCTCGCTCAAGCAGGCCTTCCGCGTCGCGAGCCGCCTGGGCGACGGCATGGCCTGGTACGCGCTCATGCTGGCCCTGCCCCTGCTCTACGGCCAGAAAGGCGTGGTGCCCGCCCTCTGCATGGCGGCCACCGGTGCCGCCGGCGTCGCCGTCTACAAATGGCTCAAGGGCGTGGTGGTACGGGAGCGCCCCTTCATCACCCACCTGGGCATTTCGCTGGGCGCCGCGCCGCTCGACCGATACAGCTTTCCTTCGGGCCACACGCTGCATGCAGTGTCCTTCAGCATTCAGGCCATCGCCGCATTCCCGGAGCTCGCCTGGGTACTGGTGCCGCTCGCCGCGCTGATCGCCGCGTCCCGCGTGGTGCTGGGACTGCACTACCCGACGGATGTGCTCGCCGGAGCGGTGATAGGCGGCCTGCTCGGCACGGTGGGAATCGCGCTGTCCTGAGGCAGCACGGCTCCGACGACGTACGGGCTACCGAAGCCGGACCTCGCCGGACGGTCCGTGTCGCCCCGCCAGCGTGCCGCGGAGATTCACGACGATCCCCACCGCACCGAGCGCCACGGCAAACACCAGCACCCACCAGGGCATGGAAAGCCCCAGGAACTTCCAGTTCACGACCGAGCATTCGCCGCCCGCGGTGAGAACCTTCTTCACTACGTTGAACAGCTTCGAATAGCGCAGCATCACCTCGAGTGGCGCCTCGCAGGACGGTACGGATCCCGGCGGCAGGCTCTGGATATACACGTGCCGGCCGGCGACGCCGGCCGTGGCGAGCGCCGCGATGCCGATGAGCATGGCGTAGACGTAGCGCCCCCAGCCCCTCGCACCATGGATGGCGGCGACCAGGAACACCACTCCCAGCGCCGCAACCGTGATGCGCTGGAAAATGCACAGCGGACACGGCTCGAGGCGCAGCACGTACTGCGCGTAGAGCGCATAGCCCAATGCGCCGGCGCAGAGCAGCGCACCCAGGAAATTGATCGCCCGCAGGTTACGAAGCACGCAGCTCCCGTTCGACGTCGTCGAGCGAGGTGTGGCGCACATCCTTGCCGTGCACCATGTAGATGACGTACTCGCAGATGTTCTTGGCGTGATCGCCCACCCTCTCCAGCGCGCGCACGATCCACATGACGTCGAGCGCGCGCCGGATGGTGCGCGGGTCCTCCATCATGAAGGTGATGCTCTGGCGCTGGATGGATTCGTACTCCTCGTCGATGAGGCGGTCCTGGCGGCAGATGCGCAGCGCCGCCTCGGCATCCATGCGCGCGAAAGCATCCAGCGCCTCATGGACCATCTCGGAGACCAGGCGCGCGAGGTGCTTCACCTCGCGGTACTTGTCCGCCGGGCGCTCCATGACGGCGAGGCGCGAGGCGATGTGCGCGATCTTCTCGCCTTCGTCCCCCATGCGCTCGAGGTCGGTGATGGTCTTGATGATGGCGACGATGAGCCGCAAGTCTCCGGCCGCGGGGGCGCGCGTCGCGAGGATGCGGCTGCATTCCTCATCGATCGACACCTCCATGCTGTTGACCTGCTTGTCGTCGGCCGCCACCGCCACGCCGAGGTGGCTGTCGCCTTCCACGAGCGCGGTCACGGCCTTTTGCAGCTGCTGTTCGACGAACCCGCCCATGGCGAGCACGCGACTGCGCACGCGCTCGAGGTCTTCGTTGAACCGGCGGGAAATGTGATGACCCAGGTCCGCGGTTTCCATGATGGCAGTATCTCCGGCGCCTTACGGCGCGGCAAGCACACGATGTATGGGGAAGTGACACGAGAACGTGCTGCCGCTGCCGAGGGTGCTCGTGATCTCGAGCGTCGCCTCGTGCCGCTGCAGCACGTGTTTGACGATGGCCAGGCCGAGCCCCGACCCGCCGGTGGCACGGGACCGGCCCGGATCGACGCGATAGAAGCGCTCCGTGAGGCGCGGGATGTGCTCGGCGGGAATGCCCATGCCGGTGTCCGACACGGAGAAATGGCCGCCTTCGTCGTCCGCCCACCAGCGCATCTCGATCGACCCCTCGACGGAAGTGTATTTCGCCGCATTGTCGACGAGGTTGAAGAAGGCTGAATGAATCTCGGAATCCTCCCCGAGGAGCTTCGCGGTGGAGTCGATGCGCACCTGGACGTCCCTGGGGTGTGAAGCGCGCGCCAGTACGTCCTTGCGCAGCACGGCCAGGAGAGCCGCGACGTCGATGGGTGCGCCGGCGACGTGGTCGTCGGACTCCTCGAGCTTCGAGAGCTCGAGCAGGTCGTGGATGATGGCCGTCATGCGCTCGGCCTGCCGGCGCATCTCCGAGATGGGCCCGGCGAGCTCGGGATCCAGCGCGGGGTCCTGGCTCAGCGTCTCGAGATAACCGGACACCACGGTGAGCGGTGACCGCAGCTCGTGCGAGGCGTTAGCCACGAAGTCCTTCCGCATCGCCTCGAGGCGCATCTGGCGCGACACGTCGCGCACCAGCAGGAGCAGCTGGCCCTCGCCGTATGGCGCGATCTGCAGCGAGAGATGCCGTTCGCCAGCCGCGCCCTGCTGCAGTACCAGTGGGCGTGTGAAGTCTCCGAGTTGCAGGTAGCGGGCGAATTCGGGCTGGCGCAGGAGGTTGTCGATGCGCACGCCGTGATCATCGCGACCTCGCAGCTCGAGCAGCTGCGCTGCCGTGCGGTTGAGCCAGGTGATCTCACGCTGCGCGTTGAGGATGACCACGCCGTCCGGCAGCGCCGCGGTGGATCTCTGGATCTGCCGCAGCAGCTGCAGGAACCGCTGCTTGTGGAAGCGTTTGCGGCGATGCAGGCGCGTCACCATCGCCGTGATCTCGCCCCAGACGCCGCTCATGTCGGGCGGGCTCGCATAGCTGCGGTGCCGCACCCACCATTCGAAGCGGAACAGGCACGCTAGCTGCCAGGCGAGATAGATCGCGAGCGTGCCCGCCAGGCCAGCCCACACGTTGCCGAGCATCCAGCCTGCAAGCAGGCCGATGAGCACGACGGTGAGCAGCCGCCCCGCCGCGAACCACCAGGCCTGAGAGGCTACGCTCACTGTCCGGTCTTCAGAGCGTGCGGGCCGAGAACCGGTAGCCCGAGCCGCGGACCGTCTGGATGAAACGATCGTAGCCGAAATCCTCCAGCGCCTTGCGCAGGCGGCGGATATGCACGTCGATCGTGCGCTCCTCCACGTACACGTTGCCGCCCCAGACGCGGTCGAGCAGCTGGTCGCGTGTGTAGACCCGCTCCGGGTGCGTCATGAAGAACTCGAGCATGCGGTACTCGGTGGGGCCGAGCGACACGGTGCGCTCTCCGACCAGCACGCGGTGGCTCGCCTGGTCCAGGGTCAGCCCGTCGAACTGGATCAGCTCGTCCGCCTCGTGACCGCCGGAGCGGCGCAGCACGGCATTGATGCGGGCCAGCAGCTCCCGCGGCGAGAAGGGCTTGGTGACGTAGTCGTCCGCGCCGCCCTCGAGGCCCGCGACCTTGTCCGTCTCCTCCGCACGGGCGGTGAGCATGATGATGGGCAGCTCGCGGGTCTCCCGATCCCGCTTGAGGGAACGGGTGAGCTCGAGGCCGCTCATGTCGGGGAGCATCCAGTCGACCAGCAGCAGGTCCGGGCGGCGGTCCGCCACGGAGGCGCGGGCAGCGCGGCAGTCCTCCGCCTCGCGCACCTCGAAGCCGGCGCGTTTCAGGCCGAAGGCGATCATCTCGCGGATCGGCCGCTCATCCTCGACGATCAACACCTGTTTGGCGGGCATGTGTCAGCCTGATTGCAGGAGGCCGCTATTAAAGAGTCAGTGTGTGACAGATTCATGACTCAGGGTGCGGGTCTGGCCACATCGTCGCGAATATAAACGGGAATGGCCTGCTCGGGCGCGAGGCGCGGCGCACCGGCCGCGAGCATCGCCACCTCGACTGCACGAGGTAGCAGCGCGTCGTATGCGCGCGACACGCGGGTGACGAGCTGTGGATAAACCTGAAAGCCCCGCCCTGCGCCGATGAGGTGACCGGTACCTGCCGGGCCCGCACCAGCCTCGGGCGGCAGCACCTGATCGGCGGGACCGACATGTTCCGTACCCGACAGGCGTAATGCACCGCCCGTCCCGCCCGCACCTTCGTCACGCGCGAAGCATGCCCAGTACACCTCCTTCATGCGGGCATCGTTGCAGACCAGGACGTGCGAGCCCGCCGCATCGATATCGAGCGCCCGCCGGGCGACGGCGGCCAGGTCCGAAACCGGGATCACCGGCAGCCCCGCGCCGAACGCGAGGCCCTGAGTGACGCTCGCCGCCAGTCGCACTCCCGTGAAGCCGCCCGGTCCGCGTCCGAACGCGATGGCCTCCACCGCGCCCAACGCCAGCCCGGCCTCCGCGAGCAGTGAATCGATCATGGGCAAGATGTGCTCTGCAGCTCCCCGCTCGGTCTCGAGCTCGCGCGAGATCGACTTTCCATCGACCAGCAGCGCGGCCGAGCACAGCTCCGTGGAGGTATCGAGCGCGAGGATCTTCATACGGCGACGGACACGTCGTCGGGAGGAGCATGCTTGCGAAGGAAGCGCAATGCGTCTTCGACCTCCCGGGTCATCGACATTTGCGGCAGCGCACGCAGGAACACTCTGCCGTAGCCGCGACCCGTGAGCCGTGGATCGCAGACCGCGACGACCCCGAAGTCGTCCTCGCTGCGGATGAGGCGTCCCACGCCCTGTTTGAGCGCGAG
>JBGAIL010000275.1:0-4354 GCA_044225565.1 Steroidobacteraceae bacterium
GGTGTACTTCCAGGCGGGCGGCCGCGAGCCGGGCCTCGACCCGTATTTCACGCAGCTCTATCGTGCGCGCCCCGATGCTTCGGGACTGAAGCGGCTGACGCCGGAGGACACCAGCCACGGGATCAATTTTTCGCCGAGCGGCCGTTACTTCGTCGACAACTACTCGCGCCCCGACCTTGCACCTGTATCGATATTGCGTCGAGCGGATGGGCGCGAGGTTCGTGTGCTGGAGAAGGCCGACATTCGCGCGCTGGATGCCCGCGGGCGACAGAAGATCGAGCGCGTGGTGGCCAAGGGGCGCGACGGGAAGACGGACATCTACGGCACGCTGTACCTTCCATCGAACTTCGATGCGAGCCGGAAGTATCCGGTGCTGGATGACATCTACGGCGGCCCGGTGGGCACGCAGGCCGCCATGACTTTCACGCCGGGCCAGGCCATCGCCGAGCTCGGGTTCATCGTCGTGCAGATCGACGGGATGGGGATTCCCGGCCGCTCCAAGGCGTTCCTGGACGTCTCGTATGGAAAGGGATTCGCGGAGGCCGGCGGCCTCGAGGATCACATCGCCGTGCTGCGCGCGCTGGCGCAACGCCGGCCCTACATGGACCTCGATCGCGTCGGCATCTTCGGCTATTCCGGGGGTGGATACAGCTCGACGCGCGCGGTGCTCGACCATCCGGACTTCTTCAAGGTCGCCGTCTCCGGCGCGGGCTCGCACGACCAGAGCCTCTACCAGCTCGAGTGGGGCGAGCGGTTCGTCGGCCGGCCCGAGTGGGATCCGGAGGCCTGGCGGCTGCAGGCCAACAGCCGCAACGTGTCGAAGCTCAGGGGCAAGCTGCTGCTGGCGCACGGCGACCTGGACGACGACGTGCCCATGGCCAACACGATGCAGCTGGTGGATGCCCTGATCAAGGCGAACAAGGATTTCGACCTGCTCATCGTGCCCGGAACGGATCACGCCACGCTGTACCGCAGCCCCTACTTCGTCCGCAGGCAATGGGACTACTTCGTCACGCACCTGCAGGGCGTGCAGCCCCCGGCGAACTACGCCATCGGCGGGTGCGCCGGGTGCCCGCCGACGCAGGCCTATTGAGCCTCACGGTTTCCGGAACGCCGATCCCAGGGGTGATTTCATGCGTCTGATGCTCATGCTGTGCCTGCTTTGTCTCGCGGATCTCGCTCGTGCCGACGAGCCGGATCTCGCGACCATCGCCCGCATCCTCGACGAGGGCATGAATCGCAGCGAGATTCCGCAGACGGCGGCTTATCTCACCGACCGCATCGGCGGCCGCATCACCAACTCGCCGGCGATGCGTGCGGCCGAGAAGTGGACACAGGCGCAATACCGGCAATGGGGCCTGTGCAACGTGCGTGCCGAGGGATTCGAATTCGGGCGCGGCTGGTCCCAGGAAAAGCTTCACGTGCGCATGGTGGAGCCGAGGCCGCTCGAGCTGCGAGCCATCGCACTGGCCTGGACGCCTGGAACGCAGGGCACCGTCACCGCGCCCATCATCGTGGCGCCGATGAAGCGTGAGCGCGATTTCGCGCAACACACCGGAAAGCTGCGCGGGAAGATCGTGCTCGTTTCCCGCCCCACCGCTGGCTCCGAGCCCGGCGAGCCGGTGTTCTCGCGCTATACCGACGAGGATCTCGCACGCAAGGAGCCGTACCAGCAGCCCGCCTTCTCGGAATCGCAGCTCAGGCAGTCGCTCGAAGGCAGCCGGTTCGATTCGCAGCGCGATGCCTTTCTCGCGGCCGAAGGCGCGCTCGCGATGGTCGTCGAGTCCTCGGACGATGGGGGAGTGCTGCACGGTGAGGGCTACGGCTATCGCGTCGGCATGACGCCGAAAGTGCCGGGCATCGAGCTGGCTGCCGAGGACTACCGGCGGCTCGCGAGATTGGGCAAGACCGGTGCGCCGCCGACGCTCGAGATCACGAGCGTGGTTCGGTATCACGACGAGGACACGAAGGCCTACAACATCCTTGCCGAGATTCCGGGACGCGACCTGCGCGCAGGTTACGTGATGGCGGGTGCGCACCTGGACAGCTGGGCCGCCGCGGACGGTGCGCAGGACAACGCAGCAGGCGTCGCAGCAGTGATGGAGGCCGGCCGCATCCTGTCGAAGCTCGGTCTCGAGCCCCGGCGCACCATCCGTCTGGCGCTATGGTCTGCGGAAGAGCAGGTGATGGGCGGCTCCATGGCATACGTGGAGAAATACCTTGCGGACCGTCCGCCCGTCACCGATCCGCAGCTGCAGAAGGCGAGCGTGTACGAAGCGTGGGACACGCGCTGGCCGATCACGTTGAAGCCCGGCGCGAAGAATCTCGTCGCTTACTTCAATGTCGACAATGGGTCGGGAAAGGTGCGCGGCATCTTCACCGAAGGCAATCTCGCGATCGTCCCGATCTTCCAGAGCTGGCTCGAGCCGTTCGCGAGCCTGGGCGCGAACCGGGTGGTGACCCAGCACACCTGGGGCACGGATCACGTGTTCCTGCGGCAGGTGGGCGTGCCGGCCTTCCAGTTCATCCAGGACCCGCTCGACTACAACACCCGCATCCATCACACCAGCAACGACACCTACGATCACCTGCGCATCGACGACCTCAGGCAGGTGGCGGTGATCCTCGCCTCGATGTTGTGGATGGCGGCCGAGCGAACGGAGCCTTTGCCGCGTGGAGCCGTGGAGCGCAAGCCGGTGGATGCGGATCCTTTCGCGTATCCTGAGGAGGAAGAATAGAGCGGGAGGGTTTCATGCAGGCGTTCCGGATTGCCCTGTTTTCGTGCCTGCCCGCGTTCGCGCCGGCGTTTGCGAATGAGGCACCACGAGCCGCTCAGGATTCCGCTCAGCGTGTGTTGCGAGCCCGTTACGAACACGCCGCGGAGTACTTGCCCTGGCGGCTCGGCCGGTACGTGTCGAACAGGAGCATCGAGCCTCCCCGGAGCGCCGGGAATGCCGAGGCGGCCGGACGGGCAGAGCGGACTGCGCAAGGTCATGCGGCTGGCTCGACAGCGGAGGCTGTCGTTCCCGCAGACGTCGTCGCTTCCCCCAACGGACAGTGGGGGGTGAAGGTCGTCGACGGGAATCTCTACGGCATCGAGCTCGGCAGCGGCCGCTCCATCCAGCTCACTTCCGACGCCGAGCCCGACTACGTCTACGGTCTCGCACCGCAGTGGGCTTCGGCTTCCCTCACGCAGCGGCTCGCGGGAGAGCCGGCGGTCCCTTATGGCCTCTGGTCGCCGGACGGCCATCGCTTCCTCACCTATCGTGTCGACGAGCGGGGCCTCTACAAGCTTCCGCACGTGGTCCCCATCGTTCCCGGCGCGAAGCACCAGGTTCCCTACGTGCACTTCCAGAACACCGCGTGGCCGGATAGCGGGAAACGGCAGGAAGCCGAGCTCATGGTGTTCGACCTGCGCACGGGCAAGCGCACGAACCTGGACATTCCAAAGCCCGGCGTGGGTTATTCGCCCACTCCCGAGGGCGGGCTGCGCTGGAGCGAGGACGGCAAGAAGGTCTTCGCTGCGCCGGAAACGCGCGACTTCCGTTCCATCACGCTCTATGAAGCCGATGTCGTGACGGGCAAGGCGCGCGCGATCCTGACCGAGGGGCCTGTGCAGACGGCACTGCAGCCGGACATCGATCCCGACGAGCGCTTCCTTCCAGTCGGGAACGGTAAGGAGTTCATCGTCTATTCCGAGCGTAGCGACTGGGGCCACTACTATCTTTACGACGGCAGGACGGGCGCGCTCGAGAACGCCATCACCCAGGGAGAGTGGGCCGTCCACGGCGTGGAGCGCATCGACGCCGAGGGGCGCTGGCTGTATTTCCTCGCCGGTGGGCGCGAGCCGGGCCACGATCCTTATTATTCCCACCTCTATCGCGTGCGCTTCGACGGCAGCGAGCTCACGCTGCTGACTCCGGAGAATGCGCATCACAGCGTGCAATTCTCGCCCGACGGAAAGCTCTTCGTCGATTCGTATTCGACGGTGGCGGACCTGCCAGTCCACGTCCTCAGGAATCTCGAAGGGCGCAGGGTGGCGGAACTCGGCAAGGCTGATGCGAGCGCATTGCGAAAGCTCGGCTGGACGCCCCCGGTGCGATTCAGCGTGAAGGCGGCGGACGGCAGGACCGATCTTTACGGCGTACTGTTCCTGCCGGCCGATTTCGACGCGAAGCGCTCTTATCCGCTCATCGATGCGCAGTACGGCGCGAGCTACCGCATCCAGGCGCCGCGCGCGTTCCTGCAGGACAAGCTCAACGCCATCGCGCTGGCGCAGATCGGATTCGTCGTGATGGTGGTCGACGGGCGCGGCACGCCGCTGCGCTCGCAATCCATGCACGACATGGGATTC
>JBGAIL010000024.1:0-37403 GCA_044225565.1 Steroidobacteraceae bacterium
CCGTTACAACCCCCGGGCGGCGTGCGGGTTCCCAGGTCACTTCACGAGCATGGCGTTGATCAGAAAGTACATGATGCCGGTGGTGATCGGGATGGAGCTGGCGAAAGCCACGAAGACCCAGCGGGTGATCTCGGCGTTGGACCGTGCGATCCTGCCTTCCAGATCGCGCTGCAGATGCGCCAGCGCGACCTGCACTTCGGTCTTGTGCTCGAGCAGGTCGGCTTTCGTGGCGAGCTGTGACATTTCGGCTTTGGTCGCCAGCTGGGCGATTTCAGACTTGGTGGCGAGTTGTGCGATCTCGGCTTTGGTGGCGAGCGGCGCAATCTCAGCCTTGGTGGCCAGTTGCGCGATCTCGGTCTTCGTGGCGAGCTGAGCGATCTCGGCTTTGGTGGCGAGCTGAGCGATCTCAGCCCTGGTGGCCAGTTGCGCAATCTCGGCCTTCGTGGCGAGCGGTGCGATGTCCGCCCTGGTGGCCAGATTATCCAGGCGGCGCGTGAAATCCGCCTCGATGGCTCTGGCGATGGCGCGCGCCTGATGCGGCGCGAACTGCGCCTGCTCGAGCGCTTCCAGGGAGCTGATGGACATAGCCTGCATGGTCGCATCCTGCGTGCGGAGAGGTCAACGTGCGCGAGTATGCGCGCGCCACCGCTTCTTCCGTCAGCCGTGAATCAGGTGCGTTTGCGCAGTTTTGCCGCTGCGCACGGCTCATTCGTGCGTCGCGCGGCTATCTGCCCGTCATGAACTTCGTCCACAGCCGCGTCATCAGCCGGGCGTTCTGCGGGCTGTCCGCGAGGGCGGGCACGAGTTTGGCCCTGGTCTCGGACGGAGGGTAGACGCCGGGATCGTCCCGCACGGTCGGGTCGACCAGCGAAGTCGCCTTCACGTTGCCGTTCGCATAGTGAATGGCATTCGTCACCGCGGCGATCACTTGCGGCCGCAGCATGTAGTCGATGAACGCGTGCGCGTTGCCCGGATGCGGCGCATCTTTCGGGATGAGGTAGCTGTCGAACCAGAGGATCGACCCGTCCTTCGGCACCACGTAGGCGATCTTCTGGCCGGTGTGGCTCTCCGCCGCGCGGTCGCGCGCCTGCAGGAAATCGCCAAGGTAGCCGATGGCGAGGCAGATCTCGCCGTTGGCGAGGTCGCCGATGATGCGGTCCGTCTGCACGTAGCGGAGGTAGGGCCGGATCTTCATGAGCGCCGCCGCGGCGGCCTCGATGTCCGCGGGGTCCGTGGTGTTCGGATCCTTCCCGATGGCGTTGAGCGCCACGCGGAACATCTCCGCGGGCGATTCCAGCATGGCGATGCCGCACTTCTGCAGCTTGCGGGCAGTGGCAGGATCAAACCCCAGCTTCCAGCTGTCGAGCGGCGCGCCGGGCGCAGCCGCCTTCACCTTGTCCACGTTGTAGCCCATGCCGTACGTGCCCCACATGTGCAGCACCGCGTGGTCGTTGCCCGGGTCCTGCAGGGCCATCAGCTGCACCAACTGCGGATCGAGGTTCGACAGGTTGGGGAGCTTCGACTTGTCGATTTTCCGATAGAGGCCTGCGCGGATCTGCCGCTGATAGAACGAGGCCGAGGGCACCACCACGTCATAGCCCGAGTGGCCTGCCGCGAGCTTGCCCTCCAGCTCCTCGTTGCTCGCGTAGTTGGTGACGGACACCTGGATGCCCGTCTCCTTCTCGAAGCCCGCCACGGTGTCCGGCGCGAGGTAGTCGTTCCAGATGTAGAGGTTGAGTGCCTTTTCTTCCGTGGGTGGGGCTGGCCGGACCGCCGCCGGCTCGGTGGACGGAGGCGCCTCGCGCTCGCATGCGCAGAGTGCGAATGCGCAAAGGAGGGCGATGCGCGCCGGTCGCAAATCCGGAAGGACGCGCGTGCGCGGCACGCTGCCGGAACGACTCATTTTCGGTACAGACATGCGCGAGGCCTCTCCGGAGACGGCGCGTCAGGATCAGTCGACGGCGGCGGGTTGCGCGAGACCGTCAGGCCGGCCTTCCAGCTTCGCGACCTGCTCTTCGATCCCCTGCCCAAAATACGCCTGCGGGCGCGAGGGTTCCACCCCTTCGCGCCTCTCTCGCTCGACGATGGCGGCCTCGGTCCTGTCGAAAGCGTCGCGCAGGGAGCGCGAGACGGGAAGGGCATCGCGGTAGAACGCCTCGCCGAAGTACGTGAGGTCGCGATCGTCCGAGCAGCCGAAGGAAGTCCTGTCCGCAGCGGAGGCGGTGATGACGGCGGTGCCCGGACCCATCAGGGGCTCGATGAAGCTGCCCGAGTAGCAGGCGGAGACCACGATGACGCGCCAGCGAAAGCCGGTTTCTTTCAGTGCCGAGGCGAGATCGGAAGCGGAGAGGTCGTGGAACATCAGCGAGCCGTTGAGGACCGAGATCGAGCCATCGCGGGAGCCGTGGGAGGACACGGCGAGGAACAGCACGTCCTGGTCCAGATCCATCTTCTCCGCGATCGCCTCGAGGGCGTAGCGCAGCGCGGTCGGATTGGCGAGCGGTGCGCCCTGTCGCGAACGGCGGTCGTTGATCAGCAGCAGGCTGCGATTCTGCGAGCCAAACCGCTGACCGACCACCCGCGCGGCCAGCTTGACCTCCTCCGCGAACACGCGCTGGTCCGCATATCCTGCGAACCCCAGGAAGAATGCGCTCGGTTTGCCAGCCTGAGAAGGCGCCATGCGATCGACCGCTTCGTCGATGCGCAAGGGTTGGGAGAAGAGCAGCGATTCCGCGGTGTCGTACAGCTGCCCGTCGTCGGAGTCATCATCGTCTGGCGCATACCAGAGGCCGGCGTCGATCAGCAAAGCGTCGGTCGCGCGAACGAATCCCCACGTGAGCAGAACGCCGACGAGGGCCGCTTTCAGCTGACGGCTTCCACTCATCGCGCGAAGGGCGCGCGTGACATAGACCGTGACGTATATGCAGAGCAGTGCGGAAGCTGCGATCACGACCCAGGGCTTCGAAAGCCCGAGCTCGATGAGGATCACGACCACGATGCAGACGGGCACGACGGCCAGCATGCAGGTGAGCACCCGGCCGAAATCGAGCCTCGGCTTGCTGAGGCCCGCGAGCACGGCCGAGATCGCGAGCAGGAAGAGCGCATGCCACGCGATTGCGGGCAGGGCGTAAGGATAGAACTCCGGATCCGGAAGATTGCGATACCAATCGAGCCCGACCCAGGTCGCAAGGCTCGCGATCGCCAGCAGCGCGAGCACGCGAAAGCGTGCCGTCGCAGGCACTGAAGGGAGGCCGCGCAGCAACAGCAGGCGACCCAGCGCCGCGGACCAGGAATTCACGCTCAAGCGGGCTGCACGCCCGGGAGATGCACGCCATCGTCGAACTCGATCTCGAAGAGCGCCATGGCTCCGTCCTGCCGCCGGGAGGCGCGGGAGCATATCCTGCCTGCGGCTCACGGGCACTCCGATGCCCGCTCCGGACCGTATCCGGCCTCATCAAGTCGAAGGCGGGCGGGACCTGACGCTCCTCAGCGCGCGCTCGCGACCAGCACCGGGTCGCTGCGGTACAGCGCCGGGAACAGGCTCTTCAGGCTCGCCACCTTCGGCCGGTCGTTGATGACGATGTACGGCTCGTTCGGGTGACGGGTCAGATAGTCCTGGTGATACGCCTCGGCCGCGAAGAACTCCTTGTCCATCTCCACCCGCGTCACGATGGCAGCATCGAACACGCGCGAGGCATTGAGCTGCGCGATGTAGGCCCTGGCGAGGCGAGCCTGCTCCGCATCCGCTGCGAAGATGGCCGAGCGGTATTGCGTGCCGACGTCCGGGCCCTGACGGTTGAGCTGCGTCGGATCGTGCGCCACCGAGAAGTAAACCTGCAGGATCTTTCCCAGGCTCACCATGCGCGGGTCGAACGTGACGCGCACTGATTCGGCATGACCCGTGGTCCCCGTGCTCACGCGCTCGTATCGGGCCGAAGCCTTCGAGCCACCTGCATACCCCGACACGGCGCTCGAAACGCCCTTCAGGTGCTGGAACACGCCTTGTACGCCCCAGAAGCAGCCACCAGCGAGCACGACCGACTCGGAGGCTTTCTCCGGCGCTGCCGCTTCATCGGTGGCCGGTGGTGGAATGGCGCGCGCTTTCTCGGCGCGCGCGCTCAGCATGGCCATGCCCGATAGCATCGCCGCGAGTGCCACGAGAACGATGCGCGTAGACGAAGACGAACGTGTGCTGGCCATGCTCATGCTCCTCGCTCAGCCGAATGTGAACGCGTAAACCTGTACGCCCGGATCCAGGAAACGGATCTCGAACGTGCGATCGCCGACGGTGCCTTTCTGCCGCAGCAGCTGGTAGAGCCGCTGACCGGTGACGACGCCTTCCCCTGCATCGTTCGTGTCGCTGCCGTGATGCTCGCCGGGCGGTGCGCCGTCCAGGGTCATCCGGAACCGCACCGGCTTGCCGGTGGCGGAGGGGCCGAGCACCAGATGCAGGTCGCGGGCCCGAAATCGGTACACCACCGTGCCGTCCTTCGCGTTCAGCGTCGCGTGCTCGGCCCCGATGGTCCAGTCTCCGGTGAGCCCCCACTCGTTGAGCCGCGGCGGCGGCATCGAATAGACCTGCCGCGCGTCGTGCCGGGCACCACCGTTGGAGATGAAATTCTCCGCACGGTCGTAGCCGACGTAGGTCTCGGGCGAGCCGACCGCACCTGGATCGGACGCGGCCTGCGCGCCCGTGGCCTGCACGGAAACCAGGCCTTTCGGCGCATCCGTGCGGCCGGCTTCGGCGAGCAGCTGCTGGATCACCTGTTCCGAGACGTCGTACTCGCCTTCACCGAAGTGGTGATGACGGATGCGCCCCTGCGCATCGATGAAATAGTGCGCGGGCCAGTAGCGGTTGCCGAAAGCGCGCCAGATGGCGTAGTCGCTGTCCACGGCCACGGGATAGCGGATGGCGAGGTCGCCGACGGCTTTGCGGACGTTGCGCGCTTCGCGCTCGAAGGCGAACTCCGGCGTGTGCACGCCGATGACCACCAGCCCCTGGTCGCGGTATTTCTCGGCCCAGCCGCGCACGTACGGGATGGCGCGCAGGCAGTTGATGCAGGAGTAGGTCCAGAAGTCGATCAGCACCACCTTGCCCGCGAGTGCCTGCTTCGTGAGGGGCGGGGAGTTGAGCCATTGCACGGCGCCGTCGAGCGGTGGCATCTCGCCTTCGTCGGCTAGCGGATCTTCCCCGGCGGCGCCTTTGGGCTTCATCATCATGGCCGGCCCGCCGCTCATCATCGCGGACTCGCCGGACATCATCATGCCGCTCATTGCCATCGCGGATCCACCGGGAAGCACGTCTTCCACCTGCAGCCTGTCGAGCAGCCGCTGCTCGAGCGATGCGGTGCTGGTGAGCGAGAGCCGTGTCAGGAGGCCCGTATCCAGGCCCAGGGCGATGGCAGCCACGGCGACGAGCACCAGCGCTCCGAGGCCGCGCCGTATCCATTCGCCCGCGCCGAGCGAGCGCTTCATCGCAGTGAATACCTTGCCTCCGACCAGCAGGGCAAGCGCCAGCGAGGTGGCGGCACCTGCCGCATATGCGGCCAGCAGCAGCGAGGTGCCGACGCTCGCGCCGTTCAACGCCGCGCCGGTGAGGATGAGGCCGAGCACGGGACCGGCGCAGGGCGCCCAGAGCAGGCCGGTGGCCACGCCCAGCAGCAATGAAGAGCCGACCCCGGACTCGTCCTGTCGCTCCGCTCTTTCGGTGAGTCGGTTGCCCAGCGCCACCAACGGACGGGTCACGCGGTCCGCGATAGCGGGAAACAGGAGCGCGAGCCCGAATGCCGCGAGCAGCACCATCGCGACGACGCGCCCGTACCGGTTCGCGGCGACGGCCCATCCGCCGACGACGGATGCGAGCGTCGCAACGACGGCGAAGGTCGCGATCATCGCGAGCAGCAGTGGCAGCCCGCTGCGGGTGAACGGCCGATCCGCCCGCGCGAAGACGAACGGCAGCACCGGCAGGATGCACGGACTCAGGATGGTGAGCACGCCGCCCAGGTAGGCGAGCAGGAAGAGAACCATGCGCTATGCCACCGGCCTGAATTTCATCGCCACGCCGTTCATGCAATAGCGCAGCCCGGTGGGCCGCGGCCCGTCGTCGAATACGTGGCCGAGATGCCCGCCGCAGCGTCGGCAATGCACTTCGGTGCGCGGCATGCCGAGAAGGCGGTCCGTGCGCGTGCCGACCGCCCCCGTCAGCGGCTTCCAGAAGCTCGGCCAGCCCGTGCCGCTTTCGTACTTTGTGGCGGAGGAGAAGAGGTCCAGCTCGCAGCCCGCGCAGACGAACGTGCCTTTGCGCTTCTCGTGGAGCAAAGGACTCGTAAATGCCCGTTCGGTGCCTTCACGGCGCAGCACCGCGAACTGGTCGGGCGTGAGCCGCTTGCGCCACTCTGCTTCGGGATAGGTGATTTCGAAGCGGTCGCGGGAAGACGATGCCGGGCCGGCGGCCTTGCCGGGGGCGTCCGATTGGCTCGCCGCGCTTGCGACGCGCCCGCGCGAAAGTGCCGTGCTCGCCAGAGCGATCGCTCCAGCCGACAGAATCGCTCGTCTCGTCGTCATGGCTCAGTCTCCGATGCGGGGCGCGGCGGCTGCCCGCTTCCTGCCTGCTTATACGCGAGCGGACTGGCGGATGTTACGGAGCAGACTGCGAAACCGGTCCCGCGGCAGATCGCCGGGGCTGCCAGCGCTCATGGCAGCGCGGGGCGCTCGCGGATCAAGAGATCCTCGCCGTCGCGCTCGAATTCGAGATGCCGGTCGCTCGCCAGATAGCTCACGAGGGAAGCGGGATCATGGGCATCGAACACGCCGGAGAACTGCCGGGCCCGCAGGGCGTCGCCCTCGATGACGAGCCTCGGGCTGCGGTTGTATCGGTTGAAGTCCTCCGCGATGTCGGCGAGCGTATCGCCGCTGAAAGTGAAGCTGCGGCGGTGCGAGTCCCCGCTGGATGCCTCGGCAGACAGGCTGCGCTCGCTCGCTTTGCCGGGTGAGGCGATCCTGAGTTCCGTGCCGGCTTCCAGGATGCGATCGTCGACCGCCACGCGCCCTTCCACGACGGATACCGTGACGCTCTCTGCGCGGCGGTTGACGGTGAAGCGGGTACCGAGGACTTCCACCGTCGAGCGGCCGGCGTCGACGCGAAAAGGCCGTGCCGCATCGCCATCCACCCTGAAAGACGCTTCTCCGGAGCGTAGGAGTACCTCTCTCTCTCTCGCAGAGAGCTTCACGTCGACGCGCGACATGGGCCCCAGCTCGACGACGGAGCCGTCTTCGAGCTGGATCGTGCGTTGCTCCGCGATGCCCGTCGCATACTTCTGCCACGAGCCGGGCCCCAGGCTCATCCACCAGGTGCCGGTTGCGAGGAGCAACCCGGCGACGATTGCCGCCGCGGCGCGTGGGAATGGGCTCCCGTAGCGTTGCGCAACCGATTTCCGCTCCGGCGGAGTGGATCCGGTGATTGGCGCGTGTCCCGCAGGCGCCAGCGGCACCACGTTCTCACCGGCACGCGCCAGCAACGCTTCCACGTCGAATGCGTGCAGATCCAGCTCGCCGGTCTCCTTGTCCATGGCGGACTGGAGCAGGAATTCGCGTACGTGCTGCGGCGAGGCACGCAGCCACGCGGCGAATGCGGCGCGTTCCGCTGTGCCGGCACCTTCCTGGAGTCGCCCGATCCACCGGGCAGCCTGTTCGACGATGCCGGGCTCGGCGCAGGGCGGGGTGTTCGAAATGTCCATGATTCAGCGGTCCCAGTGCATTTTGCGCAGCAGGCTGCGGGCCTGCGCGATGTGGCTCTCGATGCGGCGGACGGAAAGGCCAAGCCGCCCGGCGATCTCTTCATACGAATAGCCGTCGCGCTTGTGGAGCAGGAAGACGGCGAGCTGCAGCGGCGGCAGGCGGCCGAGGGCGGCCGTGAGCTGCTGCTGCAGGCTCAGGCGCTCCGCCAGCTCGTCCCGTGCGCTCTGGGAGGGCTGCTCGGCAGCAGCCTCGGCCGCGTCGGAATCGAAGACGAGCCATTCCTTGAGCCGCCCGCGCATGCGGAACTCGAAGACGACGTGCGAGGCGATGCCGAAGAGATAGGCGCGGGGGTTCTCCACGAACTCCCCATCGTCGATGCGGGAGAGCCGCATGAAGACCTCCTGCGCCAGGTCTTCCGCGTCCTGCGGCCGCCGCAGGCGGCGAAGCAGGAAACGGTGCAGCTCCCCGGCGTAGTTCTCGAAAGCCGTGCCCGCGAGGCTTGCGGGACGGCGGATGTCTTCGGGCCTGGGCCCCATGCGCGCCTTCCGGACGGTATCCACCTGGAGGCATAGTGTGTCCGCCGGGGATTTTTTCCCACTCCGGATGCAGGGCGCCCGGGAATTTTCGCGCGGGTGGCGCACTTGGGGGCTGGACGGGCCGGTTGCCGTCCAGCAGACCTCAAAAGCATCATCGGGGAGATCCATGAACAGCCTGTCGCGCGCCTTGCTTGCGTTGAGTCTTTCCCTGTCCTGCGGGATTGCCGCCGCGGTCGAGCCGCTGGCCGTGCCCGTGCCGTTGAGCATCGATGCCCAGTCCATGGAGAAGGCGCTGCAGAGCTTCGCGAAGCAGAGCGGCCTGCAGGTGATCTTCCCCACCGAGCTCACGCGGCATCTGAGTGCGCCCGCGCTGCAGGGGAGCTATACGCCGGAGGCCGCTCTCGGGCTGCTGCTCCGGAATTCGCAGCTGCGCTTCGAGTTCATCAACGAGCGGACGGTGGCGGTGCGGCCGCGGGAGCTGTCGGGCGAGGCGGGACTGGGCAGGGCAGGCGAAGGAGCCGGGGAGTTCCGTTTGGCGCAAGCGGAGGCCGCGCCGGCGGCGCCGCGCTCCGAGGTCACGGACGAGGTCGTGGTGATCGGCGAGTCCAACACCGCCACCAGGCTCGATCTCACCGTGCGCGAGACGCCCCAGTCCGTGACGATCATCGACCGCCAGCGCATCGAGGACCAGAACACCAACGAGATCCTGGAGGTGCTGGAGCAGACGATCGGCCTCACCTACCAGCAGAGCGGCCCGCTGGGCTCGGACCGCAACAACATCGTCTCGCGCGGCTTCAACCTGACGAACTACCAGGTGGACGGCGTGGCGCGCCTCACCAACTTCGGTTTCAGCAACGACATCTCGGACATGGCGCCCTTCGAGCAGGTGGAGGTCGTGCGCGGCGCCACGGGCCTGCTGAACGGCATCGGCGAGCCGGCCGGCACCGTCAACCTGATGCGCAAGCGCCCCAACCGCGACACCTCGGGGTATCTCTCCGCGCAATATGGCTCTTTCGGCAGCTACCGTGCCGAAGTCGATGCCAGCAGCGCGCTCACGGCAGGTGAGCGCGTGCGCGGTCGCGCAGTCGTTGCCTACGAGGACAGTGACTCGTTCGTCGACCGCCTCAATCTGCGCAAGACCGTCTTCTACGGCGTCGCGGAAGCGGATCTGACCGACCGCACGTTGCTGACGCTGGGAGTCGAGTACCAGCGGCACCGCAACCGGGGAGGCGCGCGCTTCGGTACGCCTCTCTATTTCTACGACGGCACGGAGACCCGCTTCCCGCGTTCCACCAATCTCTCCACCGACTGGAGCTTCAACAACCGCGACAACCGCAGTCTGTTCGGGGCGCTGGAGCAGAAGATCGGGGAACGCTGGAACCTGCGGCTGGACCTCGAACACTCGCAGCGCGAGTACGACAGCCTCCATGCGGGCATCGAGCAGTGGAACCTCCTGGATCCCGAAACGGGCGCCGTGGTCGGCTATCCGTTGTATGCCTACCGGTGGAGCGCCAGGCCGGAGCAGAATTCCGCGAACCTCAACGCCAATGGCAGCTTCACGCTGTTCGGCAGGGAGCACGAGCTGGTGTTCGGCGCCAACCTCGCCATCGGCAACGAGAAGGGCTCGTACTACCCTGAGTACGAGCTGCCCGTTCCCGATTTCTACGACCTCCTGGAGAGCGGCACGCTCGGCGAGCCCAGCTTCAGCGCGTATCCCTCCGGCTACACATCCCGGTTCGAGCAGAGCGGCGTATTCGCCGCAACCCGCCTCAAGCCGGCGGATCGCCTCGCCGTCATCCTCGGTGCGCGCACGAGCAACTGGAAGGTGCGCAATCGCCAGCACGACGACGGCGGTGTGGTGAATTACGACGAGACGAACAAGGGGAGCGGCGTCTTCACGCCGTACGCCGGCCTCGTGTTCGACTTCACCCGGACGCTGTCGGGCTACTTCAGCTACACGGACATCTTCCAGCCGACTACCCAGCTCGACGTGAATGCGAAGCTGCTCGACCCCACCGAAGGCAGCAATCGCGAGGCGGGCGTGAAGCTCGCCCTGCTGGATGAGCGGCTGAACGTTTCCGCTTCGGTGTTCAAAGTGAAGCAGAGCAACGTTCCGGAATGGGTCGGCCTGCTGCCGGATGGCCGCTATTACTGGCGCAGCATCGACGGCACGATCACCGAGGGGTACGAGCTCGAGGTCGCGGGCCGCATCCGCTCCAACTGGGACGTGAGCGGCGGGTTTTCCCGCTCCGAGCCCACGAGGAACCACGGCCAGCCCTGGATGACTTACATCCCGAAGAGCACCTTCAAGCTGTACACCAGCTACCGCGTCGGGGCGGGACCCCTGCAGGGGACGACGCTGGGGGCGAATCTGCGCTGGCAGAGCGAGACCCGCAACGACAACCCGGTGCCCCAGGGGCTCGGCCTCTCCTTCGTGCAAAGCAGCTACACGGTCCTCGACCTGATGGCGAGATACCGCCTCAGCCCGAGGGTGTCCGCGCAGCTCAATCTCAACAACGTGTTCGACGAGACGTACTTCACCAGCGTCCAGCCGTCGGGCTGGTACGGGGAGCCGCGCAACGTGGCGCTGACGGTGCGCCTTGCCTATTGAGGTGCTGCAAGGTGGGCGCACCGGGATTTCCCTCCGCGCCTCCCGGTGCGTCTACCTGATGTGGATTGCAAAAAGACGCCCGCCGACCGTCTTGGCGACGTGAAGGTGAAAACCCCCTCCGGGCCCGAAGCGGCCGCCGCGGATCCGTCCGCCCAGGTCACCGATCCGGGGCGGACGGCCGAGATCGCGCGCCTCTTCAAGGAGCACAACCGGACGCTGGTGCTGTTCCTCGCGGCGCGCCTGCGCAACGAGCAGCTGGCCAGGGAGGTGGCCCAGGAGGCCTACGTCAAGGTGCTGCAGCTGGAGAACCCGGGAGCGGTGAGCTTCCTCAGGTCCTACCTGTTCCGCGTCGCCTCCAATCTCGCCATCGACCGCATGCGCCAGGAGAGTGCCCGGCGGCGGCTCGATCTGAAGGAGGGGTCGGACGACTTCATCGAGGACTCGATGGCGGAGCGTTCCGCCGAAGCCCACGCGGAGCTGGATTCCCTGCGGCGTCTGGTGGCGGAGCTGCCCGCGCGCTACGGCGAGGCGTTCCGCATGCACGGCTTGCAGGAGCGCTCGTTCGAGGAGGTGGCGGCGGCCCTCGGCGTGAAGCCCCGCATGGCCCGTCACTACGTGACGCTTTCGCTGGTCTATATCCGTCTTCGCCGCGAGGGAGTGCCCGCGGACCAGGCATGGAGTCGCATCCATCATGAATGAGTCGCCTCCGGCGCACGACGACACCGTCCGGCGCTATCGGGAAGCCGCCGACTGGCTGCTCAGGCTCGACGGCGAGAAGCTCTCCGAGGAGGAGCTGGCCGAATGGCTGCGCTGGTCCCAGCAGGACGGCGAGAACCTGCGCGCCTTCGCGCGGGTGCAGGCGGACTGGAAGGACGTCGACGCGCTGCGGCTGGCAGGCCCGCCGACCGCGGCGCCGCGGCCGTCGCGACTTGTCTCATCCCGGCGCTGGGGAATCGCAGCGACCCTCGCGGCACTGGCAGTGCTTCTCGGGGTGGCAAGCTGGTCCCCGCTGCGGGCATGGCTGGGGCGCGGCGACGCGCGCGACATCGTTGCAGCCACCTCCAACGAAACCACTTCGCTGCCGGACGGGTCGGTGCTCACGCTGCGCGCGCAGGCCGCCGTGCGGATGAGCTTCGATGCTTCGCAGCGCCGGCTCGAGCTCGCGGAGGATGGCGCTGCCTACTTCGAGGTCCATCACGATCCGATCCGTCCGTTCGTCGTGGAGGCGGGCGATCTCACCATTCAGGCCATCGGCACGGCGTTCGACGTGCGCCGTGAGAGCGGAGAGACCTGGGTGAGCGTCGAAGAGGGCAAGGTCCGGATCTCCAAGAAGCGCGGCACCGCGGTTCCCGCCGACGGCGTCTCCGAGTGGATCGCCTCCGCCGGGGAGCGCTTCGAGTTCAAGCCGGCCGCACACCATGCGGCGCTTTCACGGCACTCCGTGGCCGACGCGCACCGGTGGCGCGAAGGCGAGTTCGCTTATGACAAGGTAGCACTCGAAACGGTCCTAAGGGACATCAATCGTTACTCCACGCGAAAGATCCGCACGGCGGATGAAGCTGCGGCGCGCATTCCCTACACCGGTACGGTCTTCGTGCGGTCCATCGACGACTGGCTGCGGGCGTTGACCTCCCGTTATCCGGTTCGCGCCGTCGCCGCCGCAGACGGCGACGTCGTGCTCGAGCGCGTTGCGTCCCGCTAGATTGCAAATCCGCTTCCCCCGCCCGTCTTGGCGCAATCAGAGACGGGGAGCGCACATGAGATACGGATTGACGATGTTGATGCTGGTTTCCATGGCCTGCGGCCGGACTTTCGCGCTCGACATGAGCGAGCAGGTGTCGTTCGACATTCCGCCGCAGCGGCTGGCGAGCGCGCTGCTCGAGTTCTCGCATCAGGCCGGCGTGCAGGTGATCGTCGGCCAGGACGTGGCGGAGCAGACCACCACGGGCATCAAGGGCAGGCATACGATTGGTCAGGCACTCGAGGCGCTGCTGCAGCACACGACGTTGCGGTACTCCGTCGTGAGCGAGAGTGCCATCACCATCGGTGCGGCGGGCGCAGAGGTTTCGTCATCCGCGGAAGGTGCCGGCGATCGGGTGCGGCTCGCACATGCCGGGCATGCGGGCGCCGACGATCCTTCCGCCTCGGCCGCCGGGAGCGAGATCGAGACCATCAACGTCTTCGGAACCCTCGAGGACAGGGTCGGCGTAGGTTCCAAGACGGGATCGTCGCTGCGCGAGACGCCCAAGTCCGTGACCATCGTGACGCGCGAGCGCATCGAGGCGCAGAACCTGACGACGCTGGTCGACGTCATGAATCAGGCAACCGGCATCACCGTGCGCACCTACGGCCCGGTGGAAGCGTGGTACATGTCGCGGGGGTACCGGATAGGAACCACTCAGCTGGATGGGGGCGCGCCCATCTCTGCGGGTTTCGGAAACGTCGCCGCGCCGGACTCCGCGATGTTCGAGCGCGTCGAAGTGCTTCGCGGAGTGGACGGCATGTTCAGCGGCGCCGGCGATCCGGGCGGCGTGATAAACCTCGTGCGCAAGCGCGCGCCGCGATCCTCCGATCTCAGCGTGACGGCCACGGCGGGGCGGTGGGACAACTATCGCGCGGAGCTCGACGCCGGAGGCCCGCTCGCCTTCGACGGCGCGCTGCGCGGGCGCTTCGTCGGCGTCTATCACGACCAGGACTTCTTCTGGGACCGCGCCACTTCGGACCGCAGGATGTTCTATGGCGTCCTCGAAGGAGATGTCGGGGCCGCAGTGCTGTCTCTCGGCGGCAGCTACGAGCATCGTGACGAGAAGGCGGTGGACATGAGCGGGCTGCCTTCCTATTCGGACGGCCGCGACATCGGCTTGCCGCGCAGCACCAACCTCGCCCCGGACTGGGCTTTCCGGGACGTCACGACCCACGAGATCTTCGCCAAGGCGGACGTGCCGCTCAGCGAGAGCGTGTCCCTGCGGTTGAACGTCACGCGTCAGGAGCAGGATGCAGAGACTGCAGAGATGTACATCTCGGGAGCGATCGATCCGCTGACCGGTATCGGCTCCACCGGCCTTGGCGGCGGCGCCGACCAGCACTCGAGGCGCACCCTGGCAGATCTCTTCGTGGGCGGGAAATTCGAGCTCTTCTCCCGACAACACGCCTTCGCGATGGGTGCGGACTACGCGCGGATGGATGGAGGCGGCGGGCGCACCTACCAGTACGACGCCTATCCCTGGGGCCTGCGTGGCATCGACGTGTTCGACTACGATCCGGACGATTTTCCCGCCTCGCCGCGCACTCCGACCTATCTGACCGCCGTGAACCGGCAGACGCAGCGCGGCGTCTACGCGACCCTGGGCATGCAGCTCGCGGATCCGCTGCGGCTGGTGCTGGGAGCCCGCCATGCGAAGTACGAGATCGAAGGAGGCGGCTTCGCCCTCAATCCCGACGGCTCCCTCGGCGCGCCCAGCACCTGGCCGGCGAGCTATCGGGAGAGCGCCTTCGTGCCGAGCGCGGCACTCGTTCTCGACTTGGCTGAGCGCTGGTCCGCCTATGCGAGCTATGCGCAGACCTTCAACCCGCAGGGCAGCCGGCTTCAGGCCCCTTTGCCCGGCACGCCGCTGGATCCGATCACCGGTGATGGCTACGAGATCGGCGTGAAGGGCACGCCGCTCGACGGCATCAATGTGGCCGTCGCGCTCTATCGGGTGCGTCGCAATGGGGAAGGGCTGCAGGATCCCGCCTATCCGTGGACGCCCGCGGACCGTGGCGCGAGCTGCTGCTACATCTCTCTCGGGGACACCACCACCGAAGGGCTGGATGTGGAGCTCAGCGGACGCATCAGCGCCACCTGGCAATTGTTCGCGGGCTACACGCACACGCGCCCGAAGTACGAGGACGAGGTTTCCGGCACGGAGTCCGCGCTGCTCTTCAACTGGACGCCCCGACACCTCTTCAAGCTGTGGACGACCTGGGACGTGCCCGGCTCGCGGTGGACGCTCAACGCCGGGGTGAATGCCCAGTCCAGCTTCGCCGGTTACACCTTCGACTGGCTGGGCGCAGGGCCGCCGCGCCAGTCCGGATACGCGCTCTGGAATGCTTCCGCGCGATACCGCGTGACCGACGATTTCTCGGTGTCGCTGTACGCGGAGAACCTTTTCGACAAGGTCTACTACCAGTCGCTCGGGCTGATCACCGGCGACAGCATCTATGGCACGCCGCGCAACGTCACCTTGCGGCTCAACATGAAGTTCTGAGGAACGTGGCGCGACAGACAGTTCCATGCAGGGTATCGCGATGGATCTTGCTGGCGGCGTGGTGCCTGGCGCCGCCAGCGGGATTTT
The DNA here is from genome assembly GCA_044225565.1 of Steroidobacteraceae bacterium. Lineage (GTDB taxonomy): Bacteria > Pseudomonadota > Gammaproteobacteria > Steroidobacterales > Steroidobacteraceae > CAVXAE01. The sequence goes on from JBGAIL010000024.1 coordinate 15,219, forward strand.
GTGCGGGCGAAACCTTCACGGTCCCCCAGGGGCTTTTCGACAGCGAGCCCCGCGGCCTGTATCGCACCGGCACGGAGGAAGAGCTCTGGATCGACGAGGCGCGACTCGAGCCGACGACGGCCACGGCGGACGACAAGCGTCATCTCATGGTGCAGGTGTGGTATCCCGCCACGTTCGCTGACGACGCGCCTCGCGCGCCCTACATCCTCAATCCCCAGCTCTATTCGCTCGAGCACCAGCAGCGATTCGCGCAATACACCCGGGTGCGCAGCTCCTCGGTGCGCGCGGCGCGGGTCTTGCGCGAGTCCGCCGGCTTTCCGGTGCTGATCTACAACCCTGGTGGCGGCGCACAGGTGTTCAGCGGCATCGTGCAGGCCGAGTTCCTGGCGAGCCACGGCTACGTCGTCGTAGGCATCGGGCACACCGGCCTCAACGGCATCGAGCGCTTTCCGGACGGCTGCACGTATCGTCGCGACGTGGAGTCGGATCCCCGGCTGCCCGACGCCGAGTGGCGGGCGCTTTCCGAAGAGCAGCGCTTCCGGCGCAGCGTGAAGAACTATTCCGAAAGGATGATGCCGCTTCACGTCGAGGACATCCGCTTCGTGCTGCGCAAGCTCGCTGAGGCGAATGCGATGCGCGGCAACCGTTTCCACGGACGTCTGGATCTCGAGCGTGTGGGCTCCCTGGGATGGTCGCTGGGAGGCGCGTTGTCGCTGCAGGCGAGCCGGGACGTGCCCGACGTGAAGGCGGCCGTGAACCTCGACGGCTGGCTGTTCACGGACGTGGCCGACACCGGCACGTCGCGCCCCATCCTGCAGATCCGCACGGGTCCGGTCGTGGAACCGGGCGAGGGCGCGGATATCCGTGAAGCCGAGTTCGCCGCCGAGAGCCGGTTCTGGAAGCTCTATGCGCTGAGCACCGGGGACTGGTACGACGTCGTCGTGCCTCGCGCGCGTCACGGCCACTTCGCCGACAAAGCGCTGTTGCAGCCGCACGATCCTCGTCTGCTGCATCCGCGCCTGGTGCACGAGATCGTCAATCGCTACACGCTCGAATTCTTCGACAGGCACTTGCGCGGGCAGCAGGACACTCCATTGCTGCTGCGGGAAATCACCTATCCCGACACACTATCAGTCAGTCACTCGAGCGTTTCGTCCGCAAGGCCGTGATCGCGCTCTTCACCGGAAATTTCGGAGGCCACTCGTCCATGATGCGACGTTCCATTCGTTGCCTGCCCGCCCTGGGCCTGAGTGCGTTGCTGCTCGTGCCCGAGGCGCTCGCACTGCCTTTCGATGACGCGCGGGAGCTCATTCGCAGGCACATGGCCGAGAAGAACGTGCCTGGCCTGGCAGTAGCGGTATGGCAGGACGGCAAGGTGCGCTGGGAAGAGGGTTTCGGCTGGGCGGACGTGGAGAACCGCGTGCCGGCGACGGAGCACACGATGTTCAATCTCGCCTCGCTGTCGAAGACGATGACCGCGACGGGCGTCATGACGCTGGCGCAAGCCGGCAAGGTGGACATCGACCGGCCGGCGAACGACTATCTCGGGCCCGATCGCATCACGGTGCACGTCGGCGATCCGCGCGAAGTCACCGTGCGCCGCATCGCCAACCACACCTCGGGACTCGCAGCCGGCGACCAGTTCTTCTATGGCGATGAAGCGGCGGCGCTTCCCACGATGAGCGAGGTCATCCGCCGTTACGGCGTGGTGCTCGATGCGCCGGGAGAGCGCTACCGCTATTCGAACATCGGCTACGGCATCCTCGGGCAGCTCATCGAGCAGGTCTCGGGCCGGCGCTACGAGGACTTCATGCGGCTCGAGGTATTCCTGCCGCTCGGCATGACCCGCTCGGCCATGAACCTGCCGCCGGGCCTCGGGAAGTATCAGGCAGTACGCTACGACTACGCCCGCAAGCCACTGCCTTTCTATGTGTCGGCCGAGCCCGCATCGGCTTCCATCTACTCGAGCGCTCACGACCTGGCGCGCTTCGGCCTGTTCTTCCTCAAGAGCCCGCAGGCGGGCCAGCGGGCCATCCTGAGCGAGGCTTCCATCGATCGCATGATGGGAGACGCGATCGCCACGCAATCCTCCCCAGTACGTACGGCTGGCCCGGATGAAAGCGGGTATGCCTTCGGCTGGGTCGTCTCGTATCACGGCGGGTATCGTGCCTTCGGTCATTCGGGCTCGACGTCGGGCGTGAACAGCGAGCTCGTCCTGGTGCCCTCGCAGAAGATGGGCTTCATCCTGCTCGGCAACGCGGATGGCAGCGTGAGCAGCCTGAAGGAGCCGCTGATGAAGATCCTGCTGCGCAAGTGGCGTGAGCCGGCCCAGCGGGTGGCCGAGGCAGGCCCGGCATCCGCCGTTCCCGCGCCCGAGCTGATCGGCGAATGGGAGGGTTCGGTGCGTACGCCCGAGGGCGATCAATCCATGAAGCTCACGGTGCTGCCGGGAGGGGACGTTCACGTCAGTATCGGCGAGCCGGGTCGCCCCGGGCGCAGCACGCTTCGGCAGCCGGCGTTGCTCAACGAAGTGAAGTTCGATGGCGGCGTGCGGGGCACGACGCTGGCGCAGATTCAAACTTCCGATACGCGACGCCACCCGCACACGGTATCGCTCGATCTGCGATTGCGCGATGGCGTGCTGTGCGGGAGCGCGCTCGCCGCTTCCGTTTTCGACGATCGCTGGATCTATGCGCTGCCGCACTGGACGGAGCTGCGACGCAAGGGAGTCGCGCAAGAAGGAGCCGCGCAGTGAAGTCGCGATGGAGTCGCCGCCTGCTGCTCTTCATCACGCTGCTCGCAGCGCATGCCGCCAGCGCGCAGCGCTGGCCGGATGCGGCGCTCCGCGCGCCGGGCGAGGGGGAAGGGCCGTATACCCGGCTCGTCATCGAGGGCGTCATGGTGATCGACGGATCCGGCGCGCCTCCTTACGGGCCCACGTCGATCGTCGTCGAAGGCGGGCGCATCGCGTCCATCGGCGGCGGCGCTTCTTCCGGCGCAACCGAGCCGGGCATCCGCCGCATCGATGCGCATGGCATGTACGTCATGCCCGGCATGGTGGACACGCACGTGCGTCTCATGGACACCGAGCGTGAGGGGATGACTCCCGACTACGCCCTGAAATTGCTTCTGGCGCACGGCATCACCACCGTGACATCGATGCAGGATGAAGACCAGCTCGACTGGGCCGTCCATCTGGCGAAGCAGTCCGCGAGCAACGCCATCGTCGCGCCGCGCATCCAGCCATGGGTGGACATTGCGCCACGCACCGCCGATGAAGCCCGAGCGGTCGTGCGGCGTGTCCGTGCCCGCGGCGCAATGGGTATCGGAGAAGGTTCGATGGGCTCGATGGTGCTGGCCAAAGCCGTGCTCCAGGAAGTGAACCGGCTCGGCATGCGAGCCTCCTGGCACATGAATGCCCGGCAGGCCCATCGTCTGAATGCCCTGGATGCGGCGCGCATCGGCCTGCACGGCCTCGCTCATTGGTATGCCTTGCCGGAAGCGCTCTTCGCCGGCCAGCCCCTGCAGCGCTATCCCGCCGACTACAACTTCTCCGACGTGCGATCGCGCTTCCGGCAGTCCGGCCGGCTCTGGAAACAGGTTGCGCCGCGAGGCAGCGCCCTGCGCGAGGCGGTGCTCACGGAGTTGCGCTCGCTGGACTTCACCCTGGAGCCCACCTTCAGCGTCTACGAGGCGAACCGCGACTACATGGGCGTGCGCAACGCGGAATGGAACCGCAAGTACCTGCATCCGGTGCTCGAGCGCGAGTTCACGCCGAGCGGGGAGGGCCGTTTCGCGCATTTCTACGACTGGTCCAGCACGGATGAGGTGGCATGGAAGGACAACTTCCGCCGCTGGATGGAATTCGTCGCCGAGTACAAGGACCGCGGCGGGCGCGTGGTGGCGGGCAGCGATTCCGGTTACATGTGGACCTTGTTCGGCTTCGGCTACGTCCGCAACCTCGAGATGCTGCAGGAGGCGGGCTTCACGACGCTCGAGGTGCTGCGCAGCGCCACGCTCCAGGGCGCGGAGCACCTGAAGCTGGACGATCGACTGGGCACCATCGAGGTGGGCAAGCTCGCCGATCTGGTCGTCATTCCCGCCAACCCGCTCGAGAACCTGAAAGTCTTCTACGGTACGGGCTTCGATTCGCTGCGGGCCGACGGGCGCATCGGCCGCGACGGTGGAGTGCGCTACACGGTCAAGGATGGCGTCGTCTACGATGCTCCCGCCTTGCTCGAGTCGGTGGCACGCATGGTGGCCGAGGCGCGGGATCGCCAACGGTGATCGATCGCTGAGGCGCATCCCGGCTTCCGCCGGGATGAGGACGGAGCAAGTATTTGATTTTTAAGTCTCGTCCGTCACGAGGAAATTTGCGGTAGACGGTACGCTTGCAGATCACTCGGAAGTATCTAGGGTGGAACCCTGACGAGGATGCGGGAGAGTGGATGAGGCCGCCGACGGGACGCCAGTTGATCCAGGACTTGTGGCGCGAGCACAGCCGCGCCCTGCAGGCCTATTTCCGTCGTCGACCGTCGTCCAGTCGGGATGCCGCGGATCTCACCCAGGAGGTCTATCTGCGGCTGCTGCGCGCGGCGGATGAGAGGGACATCGCCAATCCGGAGGCCTATCTCTTCACCGTTGCGCGCAACCTGCTCACCGAGCACGCCGTGAGCGAGCAGCGTCAGGCCGCAGGCCTCGAGCTGCGCGGCGTATCCCCCGCCGACGCATCGTTTCTCGAGATCGATTACGGCGGCGACATCGATCAGCGCGCGCAGCTTCGCAAGCTCGGCCACATCCTCATGTCCCTGCCGGATCCGCAGCGAGCGGCGATCATCATGGCCTACCGCGACGAGATGTCCTACTCCGAGATCGCGAAAGCGCTCAACGTCCACCGCAGCATGGTGGGCAAGTACATGATCCAGGCGCTGAACGCCTGTCGCAAACGGCTCAGGCGCCGGGAGCCCCGATGAGCACTTTCAAGGACGAGCAGATCGAGCTGGCCATCGAGCACCGGGCGACGGAGTGGTTCGTCATGCACCGCGAGCGGCCGCTCGAGCCCGGCGAGCGCCGGGAATATCTGCAGTGGCTGCAGGCCTCGCCCCGGCACGTGCGCGCCTATCTCAACGTCGTCGAGATGGCTGGAAAGCTGTCCGGTGCATTGCGCGAAGTCGGTGCCGAGGGGCAAAGCGCCGTGGATCCAGCGCCTCGCGAGAGTGGCATCGACGTCTCGGACGATCACTTTCTGCAGTATGGCGCCCCGAATTCCGAGCGTCCGCGCTTGCGGCGCGGCTGGGTCGCCGCCGCGGCGGCGATCGCGCTCGTCGCGCTGGGCGTAGCGTACTGGAGCGTGAAGAGCGTCGGACCGAAGCCCTTGTACGTTCCCGCGGAAAAGCAACGGATGTTGACCCTCGAAGACGGATCCATCCTGCACTTGAACTCGGACACGCGCGTCGTGCTGCGGTACTCGCCAATGCAGCGGCTGATCGAGCTGAAGGAAGGGCAGGGTCTCTTCGACGTCAAGCACGATGCGCGCAGGCCGTTCATCGTCCGCGCGGGGGCGCTCGACGTCGTCGCCCTCGGCACCGAGTTCCAGGTGCGGCGACTGGGTGAGCGTACGGACGTGACCGTGCTCGAGGGGCGGGTCGAGGTCATGGGAGAGCGGACGGACGCTTCAACCCCGGCCCGCACCGTGAGGCTCGGCCCCGGCCAGCAGGCAACTTACACGAGCCTGCGCCTCTCGTCGCAGCGGACGCTTCAGGATGCCGCCTCGGAAACGGCGTGGGCACGGGAAGAGATCAAGTTCGCCTCCGCGCGGCTCCGGGACGTGGCGGCGCAGTTCAACCGCCACACGGGCGCGAGTATCGAGATCGAGGACGAGTCGCTGCGCGACTATCGGGTGAGCGGGGTGTTCCAGGCCTACGACCTGGATTCCTTTCTCGCCTATCTCGGGCAATTCGACGGAGTCGTGATCGAGCGGGACGGCGATGAAGTGCTCGTGAGGCGCAAGAACAGGTAGACGATCCGCGGCAAACCCCGTCGTAAGGAACGGAACAGGATCATTTCAGGGGTACACTGATGTCGCGACTCACCGAATGGGCTCTGCTGACGGCCATCCTCGCGGCCCCGGTCGCCATACAGGCGTCGCAGTCACCCAAGGGTGTCGCCGAAGCCATCGAATCCCAGCCGCTCGATCAGGCGCTCGATTCCTGGGCCCGGCAGACTGGCCTGCAGGTCATCTACGGCGCGGACCTCATCGCGGGGCGTCAGTCGCGTGGCGCGCGCGCCGGCGCGAGCCCGCGGGAGGCTCTCGAGCAGATCATCGAGGGCTCCGGTCTCGTCATCACCTGGCTGAATGAACGCACGGCATCGATCGGCGTGCCCACGGGAGACCCTCGCTCGCCGGCCGTCTTGCGGCTCTCGCAGGCCGACTCTACCGTCGATGAGCCCAAAGACCCCGCAGACGAGAAGCTCGAAGAGGTCACCGTGACCGGCACCCGCATGCAGCTCTTCAGCTCGCGGGCGATCACCTCCGGCGTTCTCGGTGACAAGGATCCGCTGGACATTCCTTTCTCTGTCTCTTCGTACTCCAGCGAGCTCGCCAAGCTGCAGGGTGCCTACACGCCCGCCGAGATTCTCAAGAACGATCCGTCGGTCCAGAACACCGGCCTCTATGTCTATCAGAACCATCTGGTCATCCGCGGCGTCCAGGCGCGCGCGGGCGGCGTTCGTCGCGATGGCCTGCACGCCAACGACGAGGGCGATCTGCCTATCGAGGCGTTCGATCGGCTCGAGGTCGTGAAGGGCGTGGCGGGCTTTCTCTACGGTTTCGCCGAACCCGGAGGGATCCAGAATTACGTGACCAAGCGGCCGACGCGCGATTCATTCGCGACGCTCGAGCTGCAAGGGCGCAGCGGGTCGGGGCGGTATTTGCACGTCGACTCCGGCGGGCCTCTGGGAGATGGCCGCTTCGGGTATCGCGCCAACGCGGCTTACGAAGATCAGGGCGACTTCTCGCACAGCGGCGATATGCGCCGCACGATGGGCTCGCTGGCGCTCGATGCCAAGGCGAGCGACGCGCTGCTGATCCGCTTCGACGCCAGCCATCAGAGCCGGGAGTTGAGCTCGCAGGACGGCCTGCCTCTCACGACCGAGGGGCTCGAGCCTCCGGAATACGATCCGCGCAAGGCTTTCGCGCCTTCCTGGCTGCGCTCGAAGTTCATCTCCTCCAGCGTGGCGCTGCGGGCGGAATACCATCTGTCGGAGGACTGGCAGATCCTGGCGCAGGCGGGGCACGACTGGTCCCGTTTCGATCCTTCATTCGCCTATCTGACTTCGCTCGAGCCCAACGGCGATCTGACGGGCGAGCTGTCCGCAGATCCCCGGTGGTTCTATACGCGCAATCGCTGGACCAACGGGCAGCTCCTCGCCCTGGGCAAGCTGAGCACCGGTGCGGTCCGGCACGATCTGGTGTTCGGCGTCTTTCGCAGGAAAGGCTCGTACCTGGAGTACTACCCGAACACTTCGTCTCCGACGCTGGAGTTCGATGGGAACCTGTTCGGCGAAATCAACTTCCCGCAGAGGCCCACCGGCGCATCGTACGAGTACGCTCTTGGCTACGAGCTGGAGCAGTCCGAGACGCACGTATTTGCCGCCGATACGCTCTCGATCGGCGAGCGTCTGCAGATCCTGGCCGGCGCGCGTTACACGGCTTTGGCCGACTCCGACGTCGAGGCCGAGGCCGAGGTCGGCAAGGTCAAGAAGACCAGCCCTTCGGGTGCCGTCATCTACAAGGTGACCGACAACGCCAGAATCTACGGCAGCTATGCGCGCAGCCTGCAGCAGAGTTACAGAGGCCCGTGCGCGGATCGCCCGGAGGTCAGCGGCGCGTGCGACAACCAGCCGCCCATTCAGGCGAAGCAGATCGAGGTCGGCGCCAAGGCAAGGATCGGCGGCGTGCTCGATCTCAGTATCGCTGCATTCCGCATCGAGATGCCGTTCGATTATGTGGACGAAGAGAGACTGGTGTATGGGCGATTCGGGAACCAGGTGAATCAGGGCGTGGAATTCCTGGCGGTCGGCAACGTCCGGCCGAATCTCGCCGTAGTGGCGGGCGTCGGCTATCTCGATGCCGAGCTCGTTCGAAACCAGGATCCGACTCTGAACGGCAACCGCATCCCGGGCGTGCCGAACTGGAACGCCAATCTGTTCGCGGACTATGGCGTGCGCGGCGTTCCCGGCCTGTCTCTCACCGGCGGGGTGTATTGGGGTGGGTCGCGAATGTTCGATGTGCGCAACGAAATTCCCGTCGCGGGCTACACACGCGTCGACCTCGGAGCCCAGTACCACATGCCGATGGTGCTCAGAGGGCTCACGCTGCGTGCGAACGTCGACAACGTGCTGGACAAGTTTTACTGGGAGGGGTTGACCCTGGGGAGCTATACCCCCGCTTTCGGCAGGAGCTATAGCCTCACTGCAGAACTGCAGCTGCAATGAATAACGAAAGCGCTCGAAGCGCAGGATGGGCCTTGATCGTCGCCGTCTTCGCAGCATTCGGCAGCAGCAGCGACGGCGCAGCGGCTGCCGCTGCAGACACCTATACGCTCCCATTGGAACTGGTCGTGCCTTTCGCCCCGACTCCGGTCGCGGGAGCGGGTCGCTCGCACCTCGCATACGAGTTGCACATCACCAACTTCGGCGAGGATGCGTTGCGGATCGCGAGCCTGGAGGTCCTGGAGCACGGGAAACCGCTGGCGCGCTACGAAGGCGCCGAGCTCGGCAGCCTGCTGCACCGGGTCGGCGCGCGGAAGGCGATCGACACGACGCTCGTCAAGCCCGGGCTGCGCGTGATCGCAATTCTGTGGGTGACGCCCGAAACGGGCCTGGCGACGCCCATCGAACTGCGCCATCGCCTCGTCATGGCGGACGGGCAGCGCATCGAGGGCGGCGCCGTGAGGACAGCCACCCTGCCTGCGGTCAACCTGGGGCCTCCGTTGCGCGGAGAGTGGATCGCCTTCGGAGGCGCGGGTGCGAAGTCGTACCACGGCCAGTTCCCTCCGGTCGCGGTCGACGGCGTGGTACGACACCCGGATCGCTTCTCTATCGACTGGTTCCAGAGCAGCACCGACGCGTCGAGGTTCGCTGGTGACGAGGCCGACACGCGACAGGCTTACGGAGCTGATCTGCTCGCGGTGGCCGATGCCGTCGTGGCGGCCGTGAGAGATGGTATTCCGGAGAACGAGTTCGGCCATTGGCCCCACTATCCCCGAGGTGCGACGAGCACGATGGACCTCACCGCCGGAAACTACGTGATGCTCGATCTGGGCCAAGGGCGGTTCGCCTTCTATGCGCATGTGAAGCCGGGCAGCCTGCGGGTTCGGGTCGGCGACCGCGTGCGTCGCGGCCAGGTGCTGGGCGCGCTGGGCCTCTCCGGCAATACCGCTTATCCGCATCTGCATTTCCAGGTGAACGCGGAGGCCTCCCCCGACAGCGAGGCTTTGCCCTATCAATTCGATGATTTCGAGATGCCCGGCGAAGCCGGGCAAGGCTGGGTTCGCCATCGCAACGAGCTGCCGATGACCCCGTCGGGGGATCCTCCCCGGGTGCGATTCGCCAACTGACGGACCGTTGTCCGCGCGCCATGAGGGCACCACTGCGATGAAAGCTCTGAAACCGTCGTCCATCCTGGCCGTGCTCGCCGCGAGCGCTCCGCTGCACGCCGACGCCATCGACGACTACATCAACCAGGAGATCGCACGCGAGCGCACGCCAGGTGCCGCGCTCGCGATCATCCAGCGCGGTGAGCTCGTGCGGGCTCAAGGCTACGGCTACGCGAACATCGAGCACCGCGTGCCCGTGCATCCCGACACGATTTTCCAGACGGGCTCGATCGGGAAGCAATTCACCTCCACGGCCATCATGCTGCTGGTGGAGGACGGCAAGCTGAAGCTCGATGAGTCGATCCGCGCTTATCTTCCGGAAGCGCCGCAGACCTGGCAGCCCATCAAGCTGCGTCACCTCCTCACGCACACTTCGGGCCTGCCCGGCAATCCGGACCTGGATCTGCGGCGGGACTACACGGACGAGGAGCTGCTCGAGGTCATCTACGGCCAGAAGCTCGAGTTCCAGCCGGGCGAGCGCTGGAGCTACAGCAACGCGGGCTACGCGCTGCTCGGCCTGCTCGTGAAGCGCGTCAGCGGCGAATTCTACGGTGACGTGCTGAAGAGGCGCGTGTTCGGCCCGCTGCACATGCGGACGGCGCGCGTCATCAGCGACCGCGACATCGTGATGAACCGCGCCGCCGGCTACGAGGTGACGGATGACGGCATCTACAACCAGGACTGGGTCGCGCCCACCGGCAACTCGACGGCCGACGGCTCGCTGTATCTCAGCGTGCTCGACTATGCGAAATGGGATGCGGGCCTGCTCGCCGGCAGGCTCCTCGAGCCGCAGTCCTGGGCGGAGGTCTACGCGCCGGTGCGACTCAATAGCGGGAAAACCTATCCGTACGGCTTCGGCTGGTCGCTCGAGAAGCTTGCGGGACAAGAGGTCCATCAGCACGGCGGGGACTGGCAGGGATTCCAGGCGTTCTTCATCCGCTATCTGGGCGATGAGATCTCGGTCGTCGTGCTGGCGAACAGCGATCGTGGTGATGTGGAGCGGATCGCGCGCAAGGTCGCCGGGCTCTACGATCCGAAGCTCGCCCTGCCGCCCGGCGCGCCCATTGCGGATCGCGACCCGGCGCTCACCGAACGCGTGAAGCGCCAGGCGCAGCTGCTCGCCGACGGCAAGCTGGACGCGCGTGACTTCATCCAGCGTCCCGAAGGTGACTTCAAGAAGATGGTCCGTTACCTCGGACCACTCGTGAAGAAGGCCGGTACGCTTCAGGAGCTGCGCCTGTTCGACATGGACGAGCGGGGCAACGAGCGCGTGTATCGTTATCGAGGCCGGTTCGAGAACGGCGTGCTTGCGATCGACGCCACGCTCGATCCGTCGGGCAAGCTCTCGAACCTGCACATGCAGCCCGAGGCGGCGTGGGACAGTCCGTTGCAGCCCCTGTCGTGAGATCGGCTGCCTCTCGCCTTCTGCCCGGCCGCGAGGTTCGCGCTGGCGATGACGCGGCTCGCGTACTCGAGATGGCACGGACAAGGAATCCGCACTGACCAGGATCACGGCACGACGCGGACCGGCGGGCGCATCGGCCGATCGCTGCGGCGAATCGCACGCCCGAACACACTATCAACGAAGGATGTCTCCCGGAGGCAGATCCGCCTCGCTGGACGGAGTTGAAAGGGTTTCAGCCGATGTACGGGCCGGAGAGGGGCGCGCCCAGGCGCCGTGGTGCGGGTTTGGTTGCGCACGCAGCAGCGACATGGGCGGCGGCATGCCTGGCGGCGAATGCGGCACAGCCGGTGGCCGACGCGGAACCCGGTTCCTTCCACGTCCCGTCGCAGCCGTTCGCCGGCGAGCCGCGCGGTCCCTATGAGACCGGGACGTTCGAGGAGCAGTGGGTGGACGGGGCTCGCGAGGATCCGAGTACTTCTGATCCTCACGACAAGCGTAAGGTCATCGTGCAAGTGTGGTACCCGGCGGCTCCGCCGAAGAACGCACGCCTCGCGCCCTATGCGATCAGCCCACAGCTCTACGGAAAGAACCATTGGGTGCACGGGCTCGCACACGTGCAGACCCGCTCCATCCCGGGTGCGCCCCTGGCAGCGCAGCCCGGGCGCTTCCCGATCCTCATCTACAACCACGGCGGCCTGCATCCGCATTTCAGCGCCACGTTCCAAACCGAGTTCCTGGCCAGCCAGGGCTACGTGGTGGTGTCCATCGGACATCCGGGAGCGAACGAGATCGAACGCTTTCCGGACGGCACGCCTTATTCGAACGACGGGGCGCAGTGGATGGTGCAGCCGGCGGGAGCGCGGGAGCTCCCGCCGCGGGAGCGCTGGGAATACAGCTGGGCGAAGTCGGACATCCATCCGTTCGTCGAGGACGTCCGGTTCGTGCTCGATCGCCTGGAGAGGCTGAACGCGGCTCCGCGGGATCGCCTCCACCAGCGGCTGGATCTGGATCGCGTCGGCACACTGGGGTGGTCGCTCGGGGGCATGGTGGCCCTGCAGGCCGCTCGCGAGGACTCGCGCATCAAGGCAGCAGCGAACCTCGACGGGTGGCCCTTCGGCCTGCTGGGGCCGGACGGGGTGGTCACGCGCGGCAGTGACACGCCGATTCTGCTGATGTTCGGTGGCGGCTACGATTCGGGACATGCGCCCCGGGATCCCGCTGAAAAGGTGAACGCCGCGGAAATGGAGGCGGGGTTCGCTGCAGCCACGTACTACTGGTCGCTCCTGCGCCGAAGCACTGCCGACTGGTATCACGTCACTCTCGAACGCGCGAATCACGAACATTTCTCGGACGTCGTGCTGTTCAGACAGTCCGATGCGCGTGAGCTGCATCCGCGCGCGGCTCATGCCATCGTGAACGCGTACACGCTGGCGTTCTTCGACAGATATGTGCGCGGCACTGAAAGCGGCGCGCCGCTGCTTTCCGTCAAACAGCAGTTCCCGGAAGCGACGCTGCTTTGGGGAACTGGCACGCCACGACCTGCCCCGCGCTGAAGGCATGCGGCTGCCGGCGACGCGGCGGGCTTCAGTTTCCGGCGGACTCGTCGGAGAGCGACCGGATCACGATCTGCTCGTCGCCCGATTCGACGGACAACTTGCCATCCCGCCCGAGCATGCGTGCAAAGGCTCGTGGATCGTTGGCATCGAACACGCCGCTGAAGCAGCACACCTGCCCGGCGGCGCCTTCGATCCGGATGCGTGGGCGGCGGTTGTACCGGTTGAACTCTTCGGCGATGTTCCCGAGCGCTTCCAGCCGGAACATCACCCTTCGCTTCTGCCAGGCCACCGTCCTGGAGAGGTCCGGGTGAGGATTTTTCGCGAGAGGGGCGTTCCTGGGAACGTCCGCTTCCTCACCCACCGTGAGCAATGTGGGCGAGGCGGCGTGCCCGGAAGCCTCGGTCGACACTTCCACCTTGCCTTCGAGCACGGTGACCCGCGTGCCTTCGGGCTTGCGGTATACGTTGAACTGCGTGCCCACTGCCCGGACGGTGGTCGTGCCGGCATGCACCAGGAACGGCCGCGTCGGGTCGCGCTCGACGTCGAACAGCGCCTCGCCGGCCAGGAGTCGAACGTCCCGCGATCCAGCGGACAGCCGCACCTGCAGCTTCGAAAGAGTGTTGAGGTACACCGTGGTGCCATCGTCGAGCTCGATGACGCGCTGCTCTCCGACGCGGGTGGTCATGCTTTCCCAGCCCCGGTCCGAGAGTGGCGACCACCACGCCACCAGGCACACTGCCGCAATCACCGCGGCCGCGAGGCCCGGCGCGAGCCAGCGACGCCCGGGCTTCACGCCGCTCCCGCGAACCGCCGGAAGCTCCACGATTTCGGCATCGGGGCGGGTCAGCAGCGCATCGACCGAATGGCGACGCTGCGGATCGATGTCCCGCAGCGCGTGATCGACGGCCTCCATCAACAGGTATTCGCCGGCATGGCGCTCGTGCTTCCGCAGCCATCTGGCGAACGCCATCCGGTCGAGCATGCCGGGCTTGCGCATCACCTCGACCCAGTCCGAGGCCTGCTCGGTGATCAGCTTGTCGACATAGCGTTCCAGCTCGCTCATTTTCCGCTCGCCGCGTTGCAGTCCCGGTATTCTCATGCTGCCTGGCCCTCCATCAGCGATCCCGCAGCAGCTCTTTCAACTTGGCGCGCGCGCTGGCCACGTAGCGCTCGATCTGGTGGACCGTCAATCCCGAAGCCTTCGCTGCCTCCTCGTAGGACATGCCGTCGCGCTTGACCAGCAGCAGCGCGATGCGCTCGTTGCGGGGCAACCGCTCCAGGGAGCGCTCGAGCTGCTGGCGCAGGTTCAGGAGGTCGGCGAGCTCATCGGGCTGCAATCCCTCCGGATGGTCCAGCACGTGGTGGACGATCTCCGAGTCGAAGGTGACGCGCTCGCGCCGCTGGCGCATGCGGAACTCGTGGGCCACGTGGAAGGCGATGCCGAACAGATACGCCTTCGGGTTGCGGGCCAGCTCCAGGTGGGCGATCCGGCTGAGGCGTGCGAACACCTCCTGCCGGATGTCCTCGGCATCGTGGCTGTGCCGGATGAAGCGCAGCAGGAACCGGTGGAGCTCGGGCGCATAGCGCTCGAACCGCCCCAGCGGCGCATCGGGTTGATCGCTTTTCCGGACCATCGGCCTGTGCGAGGTATCCACACCCCTATAGTGTGTCCGTCGACGGAAAAAGCCGCAGCAGCCGGGCCGCTGCGGCGAATCGGGTCCCCGGCCACACTATCTGCGCAGGGTCCTGAGCTCGAGGGGTTCGACGATGACGATTGCGAAGACGATACGACATGCGCTGCTCGCCGCGCTGGCCGCCACCGCCTGTGCCCATGCACAGCCACCGGAGCCCGCCCCGCAGCCACTCGTGGAGCTCGACATCGGCGCCCAGCCGCTGGTCGATGCCCTGAACGCCCTGGCCCACCAGGCGGGCCTGCAGCTGCTGTTCGATGCCGGAGTCCCGGCCCAGAACCGGATGGCGCCGCGTCTGGAAGGTTCGTTCACCGCCGAAGCGGCCCTGCAGAAGCTGCTCGCCGATTCGGACCTGCGCTATGAGTTCCTGGACCGGCGCACCGTGACCATCCGTTCGGCCTCGGCCGCGAGCACGGGCGTGACGCAGCCGGGTGCGGCGGGAGGTCTCGATCCGGCGGGGGCCGCCGAGCGGCTCCGGTTGGCGCGCGCGGAGGATGAGCAGACGCCGACGGACGCGAAATCGGCTTCCGGCGATGGCCTCGAGGAAGTCGTCGTCAAAGGTACGACGATCGATGACCCCATCCTCAGCTCGAGGCTCGGCGACTCGCTGCGCGAGCGTCCTCAATCGGTCAGCATCGTCACGCGCGAGCGGCTGGAGGAGCAGAATCTCCACGACCTCGGGGCGGCCCTCGAGCAGACCACCGGCATCACGGTGACGAAGGAGAGTCAGCTCAAGCAGTACTTCTACTCCCGCGGCTTCAAGATCACCGACATCCACATCGACGGCGGCGCGTCGATCAGCATGAGCGAGGGTGGGGGCGACGATCAGGAGGTCACGCTGGACCTCGCGCTCTACGAGCAGGTGGAGGTGCTGCGCGGCGCGGATGCGCTCTTCGCGGGCAACGGCGAGCCGGGTGGCACGATCCAGCTCATCCGCAAGCGCCCGACGGCCACGGGCCAGCTCGGTGCCGAGGTCTCCATGGGAAGCTGGGATCGCTATCGCGGGCAACTCGATGTCGCAGGCCCGATCGCGCTTGACGGCAGGGTGCGGGGGCGTGCGATCTACATGAACGAGCGCGCCGGGTCGTACAAGGACGCCCTCATCAGCGGCAACCACAACCTGCTGTACGGCATCCTGGAGACCGATCTCACGGACAGTACGCTGCTCTCCTTCGGTGGCAGCTACTCGAAGAGCCTGCAGCCTATCGACGGCTTCGGCCTGCCTCGCTACAGCGACGGCCGCGACCTGGAGCTGCCGCGATCGACGAGCCTGAGCCCGGACTGGTCGCGCGCCGACACGGAAGATGGCGAAGTGTTCGCGCGCCTCGACCAGCAGCTCGGGGAGTCGTGGAGCCTGCGGATCAACGCGATGAGGACGCGCAAGGAAGGCGACTATCTCTACTACTACCCCTGGGGCGCGGTCGATCCGGTGACTCTGGAGGGAGCGTATCTCTATCCCGTCAATACCGTGAACACCTACGTGCAGAGCGTCGCCGACGCGACGCTCAAAGGCAGCTTCGAGCTGTGGGGTCGTACGCAAAAGGTCATTCTGGGCGTGGACTGGCAGGAGAAGGACACCCGCGGCCCGCAGTGGTACGGGGATGGCTACGCCTACAACCCCTTCGAGTTCGATCCGGGCGCGTATGCGGTTCCGGGGCGGCCATCCATCCCGTCCGTCATGAAGGATTTCGGCAATTCGCAGAACGGCATCTATGCCGGCTTGAGCCTGCAGGTGGCGCAGCCGCTGCGTATCCTGATGGGCGCGCGGTACAGCAACTACGACTATTCGTCGGACTGGTCCTATCTCGATGCGACCACCGGCGAGGTGACGTTCCGCGAGCGCCAATCCTTCAAGGAGAAGGACGTCCTCACGCCCTACGCGGGGTTCACCTACGACATCTCGAAGAGCTGGGTCGGGTATGGAAGCGTCGCGGAGGTCTACCAGTCGCAGGGCTACAGCCTGAGCGGTCCGCCGCCGGGCAATCCTCTGGACCCAAAGACCGGGAGGAACGTGGAGCTCGGCGTGAAGGGCGGGCTCGGGGACGGCAGGGCGTTCACGCAGTTCGCCGTCTATCAGATCGATCTCAGCCACGTCGCGCTGGAGGACCTCCGGTACCCGTTCCAACCGAACCCAGCCGGGAACTGGTGCTGCTACGTGGCCGAAGGCGAGATCCGCAGCCGCGGTTTCGATGCGGAGATCAACGGCAACGTGACCGACCGCTGGACGCTCTTCATGGGCTACACCTGGAACGAGAACGAGTACCGGTCGGGATTCTCCGGCGATCAGCTCGGCACGGTGTTCATGCCGCAGACACCCGAGCATCTGTTCAAGCTGTGGACGACCTACCGGTTCGCCGGCGACCTCGAGCGTCTGACCGTGAGCGCGGGTCTCAATGGCCAGAGCAAGAATTTCTCGCAGGGCACGGTGACGCTATACGATTCCACGGGAGCGCCTACCGGATCCGCACCCTTCAAGTTCACGCAGGACGCCTACGCCGTCGTCAATGTCCGTGCCGCATATACGATCAATGACAGGTGGTCGCTGTCCCTGAACCTGAACAACCTCCTGGACGAAAAGTACTACCAGACGGTTTGGAGCTCGGCGGCACGCAATTGGTACGGGACACCGCGAAACTTCACGCTGTCGCTCCGCGGCACCTGGTAGTGAGGCTCGCTGCAGGCGGGCTGCTGCTCGCGCTCGTCGCCGCCCTGCCGGCCGGTGCCGGTGAATCGTCGAAGGAACGCGCGCTCGACGCGCTGTTCGCGGAGTACGACCGCACCGGCAGCCCCGGCCTGGCCGTCGGCATCTATCGCGACGGCAAGCCGGTCTACACCGCGGGCTACGGGTACGCCGACCTGGAGAACAACGTCGCCATCACGCCGCGCACGGTGTTCCACATCGCGAGCGTCTCCAAGCAGTTCACCGCGTTCTCGGCGGCGCTGCTGGAACGGGACGGGAAACTCGATCTCGACGCAGACCTGCGCGAGCGGCTGCCCTATGTGCCCGACTTCGGCCACACGATCACTCCGCGCCATCTCATCTATCACACCAGCGGCCTGCGGGATCAGTTCGTCCTCTTCCAGCTGGCCGGGCACAACGTGGGAGATGTCCTCCGCCAGGCGCAGGTGATCAACCTGGTCTCGCGACAGCGCGCGCTGAACTTCACGCCCGGAACGGAGCACTCCTACGACAACACCGGGTACACCCTGCTCGCCGAGCTGGTCAAGGCAGTCTCCGGCAGCAGCCTGCGTGAGTTCACCGACGCGCGCATCTTCCGCCCGCTGGGGATGCACGACACATTCTTCTACGATGACGTCACCGGGATCGTGCCGAATCGCGCGCATTCGTATGAGAACCAGGATGGCAAGTGGCATCGCGCTCTGCTGAGCCACGACAATGTGGGGGCCACCAGCCTCCACACCACGGTGGGCGACTTGTTGAAGTGGGCTGGCAACTTCGCCCACCCGGTGGTGGGCGACGCCGCGCTGATCCGCGAGATCTCCACGATGGGGCGGCTCGATGACGGTACGCCCATCAACTACGGCTTCGGGTTGACGAAAGAGACCGTCGCCGGACACGAGGCTTTGCTCCATACGGGTTCCGACGCCGGTTTCGTCACGGTGTTCGCCTATTTCCCAGCCGAGGATTTCGGCGTCGTGCTGCTCGCCAACACCTGGATGCGCCTGGAGCCCAGGCTGGAGCAGGTCGTCGCGCTGTACCTGAACGACGGCGATCTGCGACGCGCGGCACTCCCGGCGGTGGTCCGCCCGAAGCGCGGTCTGGCGGCGAGTCTTCCCGGCGACTACCTGCGACCGAGCGGCTCGCTGCTCACCATCCAGGCGGATGCCAAGGGCTTGTCGATGTCGACGTGGCGCCGGCCCGGGGAACCGCTGACCTTCCGCGCGGACGGCAGCTTCGACACCGGCGACGAGCCTCGCCAATTCGGAGATTTCTTTCGCCCGGTGCTCGACGGCCGGGGTCGGGTGACGGCCCTCGAATACGGTGGACCCAACGCGGTGAAAGGCAGGGTTCTGCGCTTTCCCCGCGCCGACGCCGTCACGCCGTCGCCGGCCGACCTTGGACGGCTCGTCGGCGACTACCGCAGCGCGGAGCTGGACATCACCTACCGGGTCTCGATGGAAGGCGACGGGCTGACGATCGGGTCCCTCTGGTCAACGGCACCCATCAAGCTGTTTCCGACGGTGAGGGACCGTTTCGACGGCGCATGGCCGATCGGCAGCCTCGCCGTGGAGCGTGACGGAAATGGCCGGCCGGTGGCGCTGCGGCTCTCCAATGGCCGCGTGCGCGGCCTGCGGCTGGATCGCCAGCCCTAGTCGGGCCGGCCGTCGGGCGCGCCGCCGATGCGATAGCCCGCCGGCGGCTGCGCGCCGAGCAGGTGCTGCACGAAGAAATCCCACCGCTTGCGGATGAAATAAGGGTGGCTGGCGAGCGTCGAGTGGTTGGTGCCCGGCACGATGAGCAGCTCGAAGTCCGCGTTCGCCTGGATCAGCGCGTGCGCGAGCTGCATGGTGTTCGCGATGGGCACGTCGTCGT
Organism: Steroidobacteraceae bacterium; assembly: GCA_044225565.1. Lineage (GTDB taxonomy): Bacteria > Pseudomonadota > Gammaproteobacteria > Steroidobacterales > Steroidobacteraceae > CAVXAE01. The sequence continues at coordinate 34,085 of JBGAIL010000024.1, forward strand.
CGAGGTCGCCGCTCGCGAGCAGCAGCTTGCCCGAGAGCTTCGAGCGGGCCACGTGGCGGCTGTTGGACTGCAGCTCGTAGGCCTGCGGATCCTGCGAAGGCAGGCCGATGAAGCGCTCGCCCCACTCTGATAGAGCATCTGGTCGTGGGAGCCGCGCTCGAGACCGCCACCTTGTAGAAATCCGGATGATCGAGCAGGGCGCGTCGAGCTGTACCCGCCGCCGGAGTGCCGTAGATGCCGACGCGGTCGAGGTCCATGTAGGGGCGGCGCGCGGCGAGCTGCTTCAGCGCGGTGATGTGATCCTCGAGGCCGCCGGCTTCCGCGAAGCCCTTTCCGTAGGAAACGTCCTGGAACGCCTTGGAACGTCCGGGCGTGCCCATGCCGTCGATCTGCACGTTGATGAAACCCAGCTCCGCGATCGGCGAGCCGGCCGAGAAGGTGCGTTGGGCCTTCACGGTCTGTGGCCCGCCGTAGATGTCGTCGAGCACCGGATAGCGTCGTGCCGGGTCGAAACCGGAAGGCAGGAAGATCGTGCCGTAGATGTCCGTGGCGCCATCGCGAGCTTTCGCCTTGAAGCGCTCCACCTTCTGCATGCCGCGCGCCTGCAATGCGCCGATGTCCGCCTTCTGCAGGACGCGCACCAGCCGGCCGTCTGCGCGGCGAAGGACGGAAACCGGAGGCAGGTCCACGCGCGAATGGGTGTCGACGAAAAAGCGGCCGCTCGGCGAGAAGTCGATCTGGTGATAGGCGTCCTCCGGCGTCAACAGTTGAGTCGCAGAGCCGTCGTAGCGTGCTCTGTAGAGGTGGAGGTAGTAAGGATCCCGGCCGCTCTCGCGGCCGCCCGCCGTGAAGTACACCCAGCCTTCGCCGGGGTCGGCGTGCACCAGCCGATCCACCGCCCAATCTCCATGCGTCACCTGGGAGAGCAGGCGGCCCGTTTCGAGGTCGTATCGATACAGGTGCTGCCAGCCATCCCGGGCGGAAAGCCAGTGCAGGCGGGAGGCGGTCATGCACGTGGCGAGCTGATCGTACTCGGCGAGGAAATAGGTGGGCACCGATTCTTCGAGCAGCGTGCGCGTGCCTCCGGTGGCCGCCTCGGTCACATTGAGGCTGACGCGGCGAAAGCCACGCTCCTCGCGCATGTGGAAGACGCGTCGCCCGTCCGGCTGCCACCAGATCTGCCCCCAGCCGATGAGGTCGTAGTAGAGCGGGACCGGCTCGACCGGGACGTCCGTGCGCCTGCCGGACGGCAGCTCGAAGAGGATGAGTTTCGCAGTCGCCGTGCGCTCATCGCCGGGGAAAGGCACGCGCGCCGTGTGCACTTTCGGGCGACTGCCGTAGCCTTCTTCGGGCACCCATTGCACGAACGGCATCTCCGGGATGCCGCGCTGGTCGACGCGATAGCTCAATAATCGTCTCGAATCCGGCGACCACAGCACGCGTGCCGGTCGCACGTTGCCTCTCAATAGAGCGGTCACCGAAAGCAGATTCGAGTCGGCCCATTCGCCGTAACCGTAGCCCGCGGTACCGTCGTGGGTGAGGCGGGTTTCGCGCCCGTCTTCCAGCGCGCGGACGTAAAGATCGTGGTCGCGCACGAAGGCGGCCCAGCGGCCATTCGGAGAGGCCACCTCTCCCGGCAATGCCAGCCCGGCCGGCTCGAGCTTGCGGCAGGCGTAGCTCTCGAGGTCGCATTCAACGGGAGTCCCCGCCACCTCGGTGCGCAGCCGCCGCGTGCCGGAGTGGAATTCGAAGGACTGGAACGGCAGGTCGCGGCCGGAACGGGATTCGCCGGAGAGGTGCGAAAGAGCGGCGGCGAGCCGATCGTGGTCGAACGCCGGGACGCGTGTAGCGTGCGCGGCGTCGATCAACACGAACTCGCTGCCGGCGGCGCTCGTCTCGCGGTACCAGAAGCGGTCCGATCCTTCGAGCCACCGCGGCTGGATCTGCAGGCCGTGCAGCTGGCGCGGGACGTTCGACGGCAGCAGGGCTTCGGCACGGACATAAGCTGCACGCAGCGCGTCGTCGCCAGCGGCGGGTGCAGCGCCGGAGATACCGCAGGTGAGGAGGAATGCCAGGGCCGACGCCACGGCGTGCGAGGAAAGGCTTCCGGGAAGCGGCGGTGCCGCCGGATCGTCGATGACGGAAGGGCTCATGGAGCGGCAGTATAGGGAGCTTCGGCGGAGGGTTTGCGGCCGCCATTTCCCTTTTCGCCTCCCGGTGCGTCTAGGCTACTGGCATGGATCCGATTTCGGAAAACGAAGGGCGCACGGGCGCATCGCCGGCTGGCGCGGAAGCCGATGCCGGCGCGCGGCGCGCGCTGGTGCGCCGGCTCTTCGAAGAGCACAACCGCAGCCTGCTGGCCTTTCTCGCCGCGAGGCTCCATTCGTATTCGGAAGCACGGGACGTGGCACAGGAGGCGTATGTCCGGATGCTCCAGCTCGAGGACGCCGGTGCCGTCGGCTTCCTGCGCGCTTACCTTTTCCGCATTGCCGCCAATCTCGCGGTGGATCGCCTGCGCCGCAAGGCGGTTCGGGACGAAGGGCCGCCGCAGGCGCTCTTCGAGGAGTTGCTGAGCTCGCCGGGGCCGGAGCGTCTGCTGCTCGCGCAGCAGGAGCTGGAGAACGTCAAGGCGGCGCTGCGCGAGCTGCCGGAGAAGTGCCGGCGCGCCTTCGCGCTCTACATGTTCGGAGAGCGCGAGGTCGCCGAGGTTGCCGCGGTCATGGGCCTCAGCTCCCGGATGATCCGCATCTATATTGCCCAGGCTCTCGCCCATTGCCGCGCGCGGCGTGACGGAGGTGGGTCACAGCGCGGTGGAGAAACGCCATGAGGGACACGGAGACGGGAACCGCCGATTCGGCGCGCCTGCGGGAGGCAGGCGAGTGGTGGCTGCGGCTGCAGGACTCTCCAGGCGAGCGGCAGACTGCCGAATGGATCGCATGGAGCCAGGGTGACCCCTCGAACCTCGAAGCGTTCGAGCGCGTCGAATCGGTAGCGCACGAAATGATGGGCTTCTCGCGGGCCCAGCGTAAGGAGCTTCTCGCGGAGTTCGCGCCAGAACTCGTGCCGGCGCCGCGCCGGAGCCGGTTGGTGCCGGGGCGCGTATCACGCTTGCCGTGGCTCGCAGGGCTGGCCGCGGCCCTCGCCGTCGCGGCCGCCGGTTTGTTTTATCTGCAGAGTCCGTCTTCCGGCACCAGCACGTACAGCACAGAGCGGGCGCGGCATCAGGACGTCACCCTGGTGGATGGCTCCCGGGTCACCGTGGGCGCGAGCTCGGAGCTCGCCGTCAGCATGAGCCGGCAACGCCGGCTCGTGCGACTGC
>JBGAIL010000276.1:0-4283 GCA_044225565.1 Steroidobacteraceae bacterium
GGCGCGGCCGCGCCACGGCCCCGGTTATGGGCTACCCTGCGCTCCCATGGGCAAGAACCGGCTCGAAGCATTCAGCGATGGCGTCATCGCCATCATCATCACCATCATGGTGCTGGAGCTCAAAGTGCCGCACGGGGAGAGCCTCGCGGTGCTCGGTCCCCTGGTCCCGGTGTTCCTGAGCTACGTGCTGAGCTTCATCTACGTCGGCATCTACTGGAACAACCACCATCACATGCTGCACGCCTGTCACCAGGTGGATGGGCGCATCCTCTGGGCCAACCTGCACCTGCTCTTCTGGCTGTCCCTGTTCCCCTTCGCCACCGGCTGGATGGGCGAGAACCACTTCGAGGCCCTGCCGACCGCGGCCTACGGCGTGGTGCTGCTCATGGCCGCCATCGCGTACTGGATCCTGCAGCAACTCATCATCCGCGCGCAGGGCAAGGGCTCGGTGTTGCGGGCGGCCGTGGGAGGGGACTGGAAGGGCAAGCTCTCCCCGGTGCTCTATCTCGCCGGCATCGTGCTCGCGTTCCAGGATCACCGCATCTCCCAGGCGCTGTACGTGGTGGTGGCGCTCATCTGGCTGGTGCCCGACCGGCGCATCGAGCACGAGCTCGCGGACCACGAGCCCGGCTGAGCTCCCGTCACCGCATTCTCACCGCCGCGCGATCGCATTGCGACGGTGCCGCTCGCCATCATTCCCGGCATCCATATCCGGGAGAAACCGATGAAGAGAGCCTTTCGCGTGCGCGCCGCACTGCTGGCCATCGCCGCGCTGGCCGGCGTGCTGGGCGTAGTTGCAGCGCAGGAGCCCTTGCAGCTGCTCAACGTGTCCTACGATCTTTCGCGCGAGCTGTTCACCGAGGTGAATCCGGCCTTCGCCGAACGGTGGAAGGCGAAGACCGGCCAGCACCTGCAGATCCGCCAGTCCCACGGCGGCTCGAGCAAGCAGGCGCGCTCGGTCATCGAAGGCCTGGCGGCGGACGTGGTCACATTCAACCAGGTGACGGACGTCGAAGCGCTGCGCAGGGCCGGGCTGGTCGCGGCCGACTGGCAGGCACGATTCCCGAACCAGGCGGCGCCTTACTACTCGCTGCCGGTGTTCCTGGTGCGCAAGGGCAATCCGAAAGGCATCCGGGACTGGGGCGACCTCGTGAAGCCCGGCGTGCAGGTGGTGTTCCCCAACCCGAAGACTTCGGGCAACGGGCGGTACACCTACTTCAGCGCGTTCGCGTATGCGCAGGAGCGTGCGGGTGGCGATTCGGCGCAGGCCACGGCATTCGTGCGCAAGCTCATCGCCAACGTGCCGGTGCTGGATACCGGCGGGCGCGGCGCCACCACCACGTTCGTGGAGCGCGGCATCGGCGATGCGCTGGTGACGTTCGAATCCGAGGTGATCACGATCCGCCGCGAGTACGGAAAGAGCGAGCTGGAAGTGGTGGTGCCTTCGCTCAGCGTGCGCGCGGACTTTCCGGTGGCGGTGGTGGACAAGGTGGTCACACGCCACGGCACGGGCGCCGTGGCGAAAGCCTATCTCGATTTCCTGTTCAGCGAGGCCGGACAGGAGATCCTGGCCAGGAACCACTTCCGCGTGAACTCGCCGGAGGTGGCGGCGCGCTACGCGGCGCAATTCCCGCAGGTACGGCTGGTGACGGTGGATGAGGCCTTCGGCGGCTGGGCGAACGTGACGAGGACGCACCTCGGGGAAGGCGGATTGCTCGACCAGGCGCTCGCGCGGAACTGAGGGCACGAATGTTGCGAGCTCCGCGGCCCATGGGCACGGAGCTGGTGGGTTGGGCGAGCTCGATCATCCTGCTGATGACGCTCGGCCGGCAGGTGTACACGCAGTGGCAGACTGGCGCGACGTCGGGCGTGTCGCGGTGGCTCTTCGTCGGGCAGCTCGCCGCCTCGACGGGCTTCTCGGTCTACAGCTGGCTGCTCGACAACTGGGTGTTCCTCGCGACCAACCTGATGCTGCTCGCCACTGCGGTGGCGGGCGAGCTCATCTTCCTGCGCAACCGGAGGCGGAAGCAAAAGCCGGCTCGCGCATCAGGAAAGTGATGCGGCCGGCACAGCCGTCGGGCAGCGTCCGCCCTTGCGCCGAAGCATGCGGATGCGCGGGCGGACGCTCACATGTCGGTCTGCCCCTTCAGCGCCTGGCGAGCCACTGGTCATAGAGTGAAGCGCCGGCCGGAAGGGCAAAGCGGATGGGCGCGTAAGCCACACGGTCCGGCAACCTGTGGAACCACTTTCCAGGCGGCACCTTCACGAAGTCGGCGTCGACGAAGTCATAGACCTGATCCATCACCTGCGGCAACTGGGTCTCGGCCGCATCCACCTCGTCGCAATGCGTTCCTCCCCCGATCTCGATGAGATGGCCTCGCTTGAGGAAGCCGCGCGCATGCCTGGCGTTGTCGATCGGAGTCGACCAGTCCAGATCTCCAGCGAGCATCAGCACGGGAACGTCGATCGCCCAGTCCGAACGGAATGAATCCCCGACATCCATCGTGGGCACGAGGTCGCGAGTGTTGTGATAGTACGCGTTGATGTCCCCCAGCCAGCGCGCTCGAGGGTCGGCGAGCAGCTTCGCGTCGCGGGCCGCAGTGATGCCGAGGCTGTTGTCGATCAGCGCGCCGATCAATGGAACGCCGCGTCCCGGTTCCTCTTCACGGGATTCCCACACCGCTGCAGCCAGATAGCGGTAGTCCCCGGCGTACATCTCCAGGATGAAACGCGGCCAATTGCCGAGACGCTCCTCTCGGGTGTCACCGAACAGAGCGCCGTCAGTCAGCATCCCGCGCAGGTCGGCTGCACCGAGGGTCACCTGCACCGGCCGACCGGCTCGTGGTTCCTGCACGCTCACCGTTACCGGCCGTTCCTCGAGTCTCCGCAGCACTTCCTGCAACGCGCCCATCACGCCGCCTGCAGGAACGAAGCGAGCCAGGGCACGATCTGCTTCGGCGCGCCGCGCGAGCCGGGCCATCGTCTGCCACACCCAGCTCGGGCTGTCGTATCCGTAGTCGAGAGGCTCCACACCGCTCAGCAAGGCTCTGTCGACGGTGCCCGGCCAGCGCTTCAGATACGCGAAGGACCACTGCGACCCGAAACTGCATCCGCGCAGCACGATTCTGGAGTACCCCAGAGCCGCGCGCAGCTCGTACACATCGTCGACGACGTTGAGAATGTCGTAGCCGCGAAGATCGACGCCGCGGGCGGACCATTGGCGCACCGCATCCTCGATCGCCGATCTCTGACGTTGCCTTGTGCCCTCGGTGGAGCCTGGAACGTCCAGCGGCTCCTTCGACATGAGCGCTCGCAAGGGCGGGACCAGACCGGGGGATTTCGGATTGCCCCGCTGGCTCACGTACACCACGTCGCGGGTGCGGCGCAGCCTGTCGAACAGCTTCAGAGTCGGCGGCCATCCGAAGTTGAACTCCGCGCCCGGCCCGCCCGGCAGGACGAACACCGGCGGCCTGCCGGTCTCCGGGTGACGTTGCGCCGCCGCAAAGCGGATGAAATGAATTCCGATCGTACGGCTGTTCGGATCGCGCCGGTTCTCCGGCACCAGGAACAGGCCGCGCTCGACCTCCACACGCGCTCCCGATGTGGCAACGAGCGTGTCGGGCACGGTGAGATACGTTCCGACGGGGCTCCTCCCAATGAGATCCGCCTCGCCCGCGCTGCAGACCATGCATGCGAGCAAGACTTGCAGGCCCGCTGCGGAACGCACGATCTTCGCGACGACTTCCCGTCCAGCGAAGCGCATGACGGACAAGCTCAGCGCACCGGAATGAACGGAGAGCCGAACACACCCCATTTCCCGTCGAAGGCGCTCACCTCGCCCCGCGGGTCAACGGTGAACGTCACCAGGAAATCCATGACGTCGACGCCACTCGTCGAGACGTACATCCGGAACGTGTCGTTGTGCCAATGCTCGAGCCGCCACGGTGCATTGCCCGGCAGATGAAGCGCGAGCTGGCCCTCGTTCAGCTCGATGCGGACACGGCCTATCTGCCGGTTCTCGTACTCGCCAGCATAGCGAGCGAGCGGCAACGAAGGCTTCGTGCCTTTCAGGCGCGACTGCTCGAGCTGCGCATCGTCAGCGTCGCGGGCTGCGGCGCCCGCGGCCTCGAGCGCCAGCAGATCACGGCTCCAATCGTGCGGCTTCTCTCCCAGCAGCAGGTCGAGGGCCCGCAACGCGATCGCCTCGGTGAGCAGGCCCGATCCGCTGCTGCCGTAGCTGTTGCTCAGGTCGACGACACCCAGGGCGCGCTCGGGGAGCAGCG
>JBGAIL010000277.1:0-4282 GCA_044225565.1 Steroidobacteraceae bacterium
ACACCACACCGAAAAGATTCGAGCGCACCTGCGTCGCGAGCCGCAGCCGCTGCAGCTCGCCGGGCGATAGCGTGGGCGTGCTGCGGTCCAGCGTGAGATAGCCGAGGCCCAATGCCAGCAGTGCCTCGAGGCGCGCCAGGAAGTCTTCGGCGATGCGCTGGGCGACCAGGGTTTTCTCGGGGTGCGCGTCACGTGCGCCCGGCGCGTTTGCGGTGGCGCGAGGTTGCATGATGTCGCGCAGCCTCTCCAGGGACTGCGCGGACATCTCTGCAATATCCTTCCCGGCGAACGTGACGGACAGCGCTTCGCGTCGCAGCCGTTTGCCTTTGCAGTCCGGGCAGTCCGCGCCGACCATGTATCGGGAGACGCGCTTCTTCATCAGCGCGCTTTGCGTGTTCGCGAACGTCTGCAGGACGTAGCGCCGTGCGCCGGTGAAGGTGCCCATGTAGCTTGGCTCTTCCTTGCGCTTCAGCGCGCGGCGAACCTCTTCGGGCGTGTAGCCGGCGTACACGGGCACCGTCGGCTGCTCTTCGGTGAACAGGATCCAGTCGCGATCCTTCTTCGGGAGCTGGCGCCAGGGGCGATCCACGTCATAGCCGAGGGTCGTGAGGGTGTCGCGCAGGTTCTGCCCGTGCCAGGCCGGCGGCCATGCGGCAACGGCGCGTTCGCGCATGGTCAACGAGTCGTCGGGCACCATCGAGCGCTCGGTGACTTCGTATATGCGGCCGAGCCCATGGCATCGCGGGCACGCGCCTTCCGGCGTGTTCGGAGAGAACGATTCCGCATACAGCAAGGGCTGGTTTGCCGGGTAGTCGCCCGCGCGCGAGTAGAGCATGCGCAGCAGGTTGGAAAGCGTGGTCACACTGCCCACGGAAGACCTGGTCGTGGGCGATCCACGCTGCTGCTGGAGCGCCACGGCCGGCGGGAGCCCTTCGATCTCGTCGACTTCGGGCACCGCCATCTGATGGAACAGCCGCCGCGCGTACGGCGATACCGATTCCAGATACCGACGCTGCGCTTCGGCGTAGAGCGTGCCGAAGGCCAGGGAGGATTTCCCGGAGCCGGAAACACCTGTGAACACGACGAGCGAGTCGCGCGGGATCTGCACGTCGACGTCCTTCAGATTGTGCTCGCGCGCACCGCGCACCCGGACCATGCCATCGGACGACGGCGTGCGCTTTCCCGTTCCGGCTTTCGCTTCGGACTGTCTCCTCATGCGGCAAGGTTAACAAGAGACAGGCTCCGCCACTCACTTCGCACGATGCGTTAGACTCCGCGCCTCGTCCCGTTCGCCTGCCGGAGCCCGCATGGCCCTCTCGATGTACGATATTTCGGTCGCCGTGTTCACGCGCGCGCTGCGCAACCTCTCCGGATTCCTGGACGAGGCCGCCCAGTACGCCGGGGACCGCAAGTTCGACCCTCAGGTGCTCGTCGGCATGAGGCTCGCGCCCGACATGTTCCCGCTCTCGCGCCAGGTGCAGATCGCCTGCGATTTCGCGAAGGGCTGTTCGGCGCGCCTCGCGGGGGTCGACGTGCCGAAGCGGGACGACATCGAGAGCACGCTGGAGCAGCTCAAGGACCGCATCAGCTGGACGTCCGGGTTCATCAGCTCCATCCCGCGCGAGCAGTTCGCAGATGCGGAGCAGCGCCCCATCGTTCACGAGCTGCGCACTCAGACGCTCAAGATGCCGGGCCTGCAGTATGTACAGCAGTTCGCGGTGCCGAATTTCTACTTCCACGTCACGGCGACGTACCTGATCCTGCGCCACAACGGCGTGCCGCTGGGCAAGCGGCATTTCATGGGTCCCATCTGAGCCGCGCCCACGCGGGCTGGTAAGGCGCCTGGGGCGAGGGCGGCCGTTCGCTCAGAACGCCACTTCGGCGACGACGTTGCCATCCGCATCGAAGCTGCGTTCGGCGATCCGTGTCTTGCCGTCCCCGGCTTGCAGCACGACCGTCGAGCACCGCGTGCCATAGGTGGGATGCAGCACGAACGGCGCGGAGAGCGCACGGTCGAGCTCCGGGGGGAAGATGTCGGGCGGTGCGTCGGGATTCCGCGGCGCCGGCTCTCGATCCGCAAGCATCGCGAACAGCGACGCCGTGAGCGGTTCCACGGGCGCATCTTCCAACGACAGCAGTTGCTCGAACCGTTCCCGCACGCGCACCAGCTTCGGCCATGGCGTGTCGAGCAGATGGTTGCTGAGGCCGTAGACGCCGGGCGCCAGCACACTCGAGAACGGCTCGTTGCGATTCGAGGCGTACACGAGCTCGCTCGCATCCGCGAGCAGCAGGTTGAACCCGGAGTAGTCTGACGCGCCGGGCGCCAGCGTTTCGAAGAACGCGCGCGGCCGGACATCCTGCTCGAGATAGGCGGGGATCAGCGCTCCGCGCGAAGGCGCGCCATCCCGCGGCCGCTGCAGATCGCGGAAGTTGGTGATGACGCCGAAGCGCCCCTTCGCATCGATTCCGAGCCAGGTGCCGTTCGCGCGCAGGTCCCGGCCGGCGATGATGCCGTGCGCGGAGGGCCATTCCGCCATCGGCGCGGCGCGGCGGTCGTGGAACTCGTCGCGGTTCGCCGCGACCACCAGCCGGAAGCACGGGTGCGCCTGCCAGGCGACGACCAGGAGGCACATGCCGTGGGTCTAGCGCTTGTTGCGCACGATCTCGATGCGCCCCTTCGGGCCGACGAGCATGGAGCCGACCCACGAGGTGAGGCTGACGATGATCGCGCTCCAGAACGCGGCGCTGAACGTGGCGAGCTTGAAGCCCGGCAGCAGCAGCGCGACCAGGCCGAGCATCCCGGCGTTGATGATCAGCAGGAAGAGCCCGAGCGTGAGCAATGTCACCGGCAGGGTGAGGATGAGCACGAGCGGCCGCACGATGGCATTCACCAGGCCGAGAAGCAGCCCCGCGAGCACCAGCGTCGTGGGTGTGTCCACGCGCACGCCGCTCACCCATTCGGTGGCGAGCCACAGGCCGAGCGCGGCGATGAGTCCGCGGAGCAGGAATCCGAGCATCGATGCCTCCGGTAGCGGTGTGAGGGTACTACAAACCCGGCCGCGAGCTCAGTCGCGCGCCCGGTCGGCCAGCCATTCGCTGATCAGCCGGTGCGAGATGGAATGAGAGGTCGGCATCACCCCCCGTGCCTGCAGCTCCTCCGGCGTGAACCAGCGGGCATCCTCCAGCTCGCCATTGAGGCGGATAGGGCTGCCGGGCCTGGCGTAAGCGCGAAAGCCGAGCATGAGCGAGGAAGGGAATGGCCACGGCTGCGAGGAGCGGTATTCCGCGTCGCGCACCAGGACGCCCGTCTCCTCGAACACCTCGCGGGCCACCGCGTCCTCCAGGCTTTCGCCAGGCTCGACGAATCCCGCGATGGTGGAATAGCGGCCCTCGGGCCAGTCCGCCTGCCGTCCGAGCAAGGCGCGCTCCCCGTCCGAGACGATGACGATGATGGCCGGATCGAGCCGCGGGAAGAACGCCGCCCCGCACCGTTCGTCGGCGCAGCGCATCACATGCCCGGCGCTTCGGGGAAGCGTGGGTGAGCCACACACTCCGCAATGGCGGTTGCGCGCGCGCCAGATCGAGAGCGCGCGTGCGTAAGCGAGCATCGAGGCCGCCTCATCGGGCAGCGCGGGCACCAGCGGCCGCAATTCCTGGAAGCTCGCGCCTTGAGGCACGTCGAGCTCATCGTCCGGCTCGAGGTCGAGCAGCACGTGGCGCACGCCATCCAGCCATCCCAGCAGCACGAACTGCCGGGCCCTCGCTGCCGAGACGAAGGGATGATCGCTGTGGAGGAAGGCGATGCGGCTCTCCCCGCCCGTGTAAACGAGCTGCGTCGTGTTGCGCGAGACGACGAAGACCGTGTCCGGATCGGCGATGGCGGCTTCGTGCCAGTCCGGCAGGTCGCGTGATTCGCTGCGGCGGTCGAGCCGGGCGCCGGCAAACGGATTCGGTGGGAGACGATCGGGCATCCGGGTCGCAGCTTGCCATCCCCGGCGCGGCGCTGCTACCGGTGCCCGCCAGGAGGATGCGAGTGGCTCCGACGCACCGCCTAGGCCGGCGAGCGAAAGATGAAGTACGCCGCGCCCACCATGCACAGGCAGGCCCACAGATAGTCGAGCTTGAGAGGCTTCTGCATGTAGAGGATGGCGAAGGGCACGAACACGGCGAGCGTGATGATCTCCTGGAGGATCTTCAGCTGCCCGAGCGACAGCTCGGTGTAGCCGATGCGGTTCGCCGGCACCTGCAGCAGGTATTCGAAGAGCGCGATGCCCCAGCTCGC
>JBGAIL010000278.1:0-4262 GCA_044225565.1 Steroidobacteraceae bacterium
CGCCCGTCAGAACCTGGAACGGCCCCTTGAACGTGGAAGCAAAGCGCACCTCCTGGGTGAAATTGTCCGCGTCCCATTTGCGCGGCGCATAGTAGACACCCAGCTCCGGCAGGGCGCGGGTAAAGTCCTCCCACGAGGCGGTCTTGCGCCGTATCAGGGATGAAGTGCTGTGGAAGCCGCCCCACGGAAACGTGTAGTCGAGAGTGAGGTTGGCGATGCTCGTCTCCCCGGTGCCGCCATCTTTGCCGAGCGTGGCACCCTCCACCAGATAGGTGCTGTGCAGCAGCGGATTGCCCGGATAGGGGTCCGCCGTGAGTTGCCGGAACTTGCCCAGCGACAGCGTGTGCTCACGCCCCCAGCCGTCGACCTCGGTCTTCTGCCACACGTAGCTCACGTTGGCAGAAAACGCCTCCGTCGCCTGCCACAGTGCCGAGAGCCGCGCGCCGGTGATCACGCTGGCTCCGCGATCGCCCTGGTCGCGAGCCACGCCACCCCATGCGGCGGCCGTCTCGCCGAAAGTCGGCCGCAGATTGGCCGACGACGCTCCGGGGAACGGCCCCGCATAGCTGCCGGCGATGTTCTTGTAGAATCCGCTGTCGTCGAAGCGATAGCCGACGGCGCGCAAAGCCAGCTTCTCCGCGACCACAGGCAGGTTGAAGACTCCCTGCACCACCGAGTTGCCGCCTCCGTAGCCGCCGGTACGGGAATACTCTGCCCCCAGGCTACCTTCCATGCGGCGCAGGTCGGGTCGTGCCGGCAGGATGCGCACGGTTCCGCCCATGGAGCCTGCGCCAAACAATGTGCCTTGCGGTCCCCGCAGCACTTCCACCCGTTCGATGTCCACCATCTTGAAATCGGTCGCGCCGGCACCCCAGGCGAGGCTGCCGAGGCCGGACACCGGCGTTTCGCCGAAATACACGCCGACCGCCTCACCGGTGATCGGATCCGCGGGGTTGACTTCGGTGCCGCGCATGACGATCGCGTTGCCGAGCGCACCGCGGTCCTGCATGGTCACGCCCGGCACCATGTTCATGTAATCGTCCATCTTGGTGAGGCCGCGCCGGGTGATTTCCTCCTTGCCGATCACCGATATCGACAGCGCCGTGTCCTGCAGCCGCGTCTCGCGCTTGGTTGCGGTGACGATCACTTCCTGGATACCGGCGCCCTCCTCCCTCTCCGCACCCGTCGATGCGCCCTGATCCGCGGCGACGCGCCCCGCATCCATTTGATCATCGGCCGCGGCGAGCGTCTCCAGGCGCGCCAGCCTGAAGGCCGGACCCTTTTTTGATTCAGAAGCGCTTCTGCGCGCCACCCGTAGCGCAACGGCTCGGTCGTTCAGGAACTCGAATTCCAATCCGGTGCCGCGCAGGATCCGTTCGAGCGCCTCGCGCGCCGACAGCTCGCCGCTGACCGGATGACATTCACGACCCTCCGTGAGTTCGGTCTCGTATACCAGCTGCAGGCCGGTCTTGTTGGCCAGCTCGTACAGCGCCGTCGACAGCTCCTGCGCCGGAATGTCGAAGGTCGTCCTGACTTGCGCCGGGCTGGCGTCCGTGGACCGGACCACTGCGCTCGCCGTGAGCGCCAGAACGGTCGCCAGAATCCTCGCGGTGCACATCGCCGGCTTTCGCATGATCTCGAACCCCCCCGTAGTGTTCTCTTATGACTGGACGACGGCGGGAAACGGCTACCTGGGCAGGCTGAGGCGCACTTCATCCTGGCTCACCGCCGCCTGTGCGCCCTGAACGCGCTCCAGGTAGCGGACCAGCACCTGCGGATCGTCGGCATCGAAGACGCCGTTGATCCGCAACGCCGCCAGCTCGGGAGCGGCGATCACGAGCTGCGTGCGGTTGTAGCGGTTGAACTCTTCGACGGCTGCATCGAGCCGCTGGCTCTTGAATATCAGGCGTCTTTGCACCCAGGCGAGCGTTCTCTCGGGCGGTATCGCCGCCACGCGTGTCACTGCCCTGTGCGTGACCACCGCCTGCTCACCCGCGCCCAGAGTCAGCGCTTTGCCTTCGCGCGTGATGTCCCGATCGACGGCAACACGTCCTTCGATCACCGCCACGCGGGTACCTTGCGCGCGCGTGTCGACGTTGAACTGCGTGCCGACGGCTCGAACCGCCGCGAATGGCGTTCTGACGACGAACGGCCGGCCCGGCTCGTGCGCAACGCGGAACAGCGCTTCGCCCGCAGGCAGCTCGACCAGCCGGATGTTGCCGTCGAATCGCACCACCAGCCGCGTCAGCGTGTTGATCTGGACCACGGACCCGTCCGCCAGGGTGAGTGAACGCTGCTCGCCTCGTTCCGTCGCATAGCGCGATGCCGACCCGATCTTCATCATGCCGAGGACGATCATCGCCCCGATCGCTGCCACGGCCAGGACGGCCGCCCATGCGAAACGGCGCCGAACCCGGCTCGGCGGCCGATCCGGACGCTGCATCCGGGGATGCACGGAGACGGTGCTGACTGCGTTCGCCCCGATGATGAGCGATGTCCCGCTTTCCGTCGGCCAGACATCCGCCCCCAGCAAGGTCCCCGAAAGCTCGGCGATGGCGAGGTACTCGCTCACATGCATCGGTGACTCCTCGAGCCACGCCGCAAACTGCCGGCGCTCCGCTGCCGACACGTGCTCATCCCGGAGCGTTACGAACCAGTGCGCCGCTTCAGCGGTGATGGCTTGTGTCTTGCGTGAGGAAACAGGGTCCATGACTGCTATCGAGCTCCTCAGCGCTCCGGTGGCCGAAGGCGCGTGCGGCAGTGGGCGAGCGCAGTTCCCAGGTGCCGCTTGATCATGGCGATGGACAGTCCCACGTGCCTGCCGATTTCCGCATACGTGAGGCCGTCGCGCATGTGCAGGATCAGAATCGTCTTGGGCATCGGCGCCAGTTCGCCGAGCACGCCGCGAACCTCTCGAATGAGGTCATCGCTCACCGAGGAGTCGAAGGGCGTGTACTCGTCGACGGGCGATTCCGCGATCTGCGCTCGCCCCGCCTGCCCGCGCTCGCGGAGCTGGTGCTCCCACAGGAGATTGCTGGCAATGCGGTACAGGTACGCCTCTGGATTCTCGATGCGATCCGGCTTTGCGAGCCGGATGAACCGCAGATACGTCTCCTGGGCCAGATCACGGGCGTCGGCATCCACTCGCACCCGCTGTCGCAGATAGCGCAGGAGATCCCGGCCGCGTGCCGCGAACAGGCGGGCTGCCAACGCCGTCACGTGTTCAGTGGATTTCATGCCAGTTCCGACACTCCCCCTGTTCATGACTGGGACTGGACGAAAAAGAGCTACTGGCTCGGCGTGTGGTGGGGATCACGCTGCTGCAGACCTGCCGTTTCTTGAAGGCTCGCAGAGCCTCGCAGACAATCGGCCCGGTTTGCCCTGCGTCCTGATGACACGAGCCGGGCACGGAGAGCAGAGCATGCTGCATGAACGTCGGGCCCGCCTGAAACGCTTGCCGGCCGCCCTGTTGTTGTTTGGCGCGCTGTTGTTTGGCGCATCGTTTCCCTGCGCCTTCGCGGAAGTGGGCTTCACCTTCGAGGACATCCGCAGTCCGCCATATCCCGAAGCGCTCACCGCTGCGGCAGCGGCTTCCCGCATCGCCTGGGTGGCCAACGACCACGGGCGCCGCAACGTGTGGGTGGCCGCCGGACCGCAGTTCGAGCCGCGACGCCTCACGCCCTACACCGAGGACGACGGCCAGGAGATCTCGAGCCTGTCGCTGGCGCGGGACGGTGAAACCGTCGTCTACGTGCGTGGCGGCGAGCATGGGGCCAACTGGGAGGGCGGGCTGCCCATCAATCCTGCATCGCATCCACGAGGCGGGCAGGTTGCCATATGGAGCGTGCCATTCGCTGGCGGCGCACCGCGCCTGCTCGCCGAAGGCGACCATCCTGTGATCTCTCCGGATGGGATGCGCGTGGCTTTCATAAAAAATGATCAAGCGTGGATGGCGGTGATAGACGGTACAGCGCCAGCTACGCAACTGTTCCACGATCGGGGCCGGACTGCCGAATTGCGGTGGTCCCCCGACGGATCGCGGCTCGCGTTCGTTTCCCGCCGCGAGAGCCATTCTTTCATCGGCATCTTCTCGAACGGGAACACCCCGATCACCTGGGTTGCACCGGACGTGACTCGCGACGAGGCCCCCCGGTGGTCCGGGGACAGCACCCGGGTCGCGTTCGTGCGCACCCCGGGCGATGGGGGAGCCCCATCGCCCGTCGTTCCGTTCACGATCCGCCCGTGGGCGATCTGGGTTGCCG
>JBGAIL010000025.1:0-36613 GCA_044225565.1 Steroidobacteraceae bacterium
GCATTCAGCGCCGCCTCGTCGATGAGGCCGCCCAGCAGGACGTGCGCCTTCTCGCGGGCATAGTTCAGGTCCGCCATGGCGTGCCATCGCGCGCCCAGCTGCAGATTCGTGCCGAACGTAGCATCCAGCGTGCGTTGCGTGCTTTTCGCGGTCTGCGGGCCGAGATCGTCCGTGAAGTCGTAGTACATGTAGATGGGGTCCGTGGACCCCGTCGGGTTCACGAAGAAGGGATTGCGATCGTCCACGACCAGGAATCCCGTGCTGCCCCCGCCGCGGCTGTCCGTACGGCGATCGGACAGCAGCCCGTCGAAGAACACGCTCAGCCTGTCGTTGACGTCCTGCGTCAGCGATACCGAGAGGCCGTGGCGTTTCTCCAGAGCCAGGAACTGCTGATCTTTTCCGACGTCGCCGTAGTTCACCGTGCCGTAGGTGAAGTCCGCGGGCGTGAGCGAGCGGCCATCCTGATCGCGGGGGATGGCGTAGGCCGGCTGGAACGTCAGGGGATCGAGAATGGTGCCCGGATTGGCGAACGGAGCGCGGAAGTCGCTGCCGCCGAGCGGCCTCAGGTCGAGGCTCGCCGTCTGCCGCCGGTCGCGGGCGAGCAGGGGCTCGCGCCTGCGGAATTCGTAGGACAGGAGCGCGTGCCCGCCTTCCCAGCCGCCGCCGAACAGCTGGCCGAGCTGGTACTCGCGGCTGGTGCCTTCGGTGACCGATCCGAATTTGAGACGGGTCTCTGCGCCGCGGTAGTCCTTGCGCAGCACGATGTTCACCACGCCGCCGACCGCATCCGAGCCGTAGATGGCGGAGGCGCTGTCGGGCAGCACGTCGATGCGCTCCACGGCGCTCAGCGGGATGCTGGAGATGTCGGTGAACCGGCCTTCGCTGCCGCTGTCCGCCAGCCTGCGGCCGTTGAGCAGCACCAGCGTCGAGCCCGGGCCGAGGCCGCGCAGGTTGAGGGCGATGCCGCCCGAGAAGTTGGTCTGCCCGTCGCGACCCGAGGAGTAGTCCTCCGTGACGCCGCCGCCGAAATTCTGCGGGAGCGAGCGGACGACGTCCGCCACCGTGGAATAGCCGCTGCGCTCGATTTCCGCCCTGTCGATGGAGATGAGCTGCGAGCCCACGGGAGCCGTGCCGCGGATGTGCGTGCCGGTGATGACGATCTCCTCCGTTGCGCCGGAGGTGCCTTCCCCGGGCGGGGGCTGTTGCGTCGTCGCGGGCCCGGAGTCCGCTTCTTCCCGGGTGGCAGCACCAGCACCAGCACCAGCGCCGGCGCCGGCAGCAACGGCGAGGCGGGTTTCCTCGGCCCGCCTCAGGCCTACGGTGCGGGTGTTGATGAAGCGGTAGGCCAGGCCGGAATGGGCGAGCAGCGTGCGCAGCGCCGCCTCCGGCGCGAAGTTGCCGACGAGAACGGGCGAATAGGCATCCGGCGCCACTTCGTCGGCGTGATAGACCAGCTGCAGCCCGCTCTGGAGCGCGAAGCGGTCGAGCGCCTGTGCCAGCGGCTGCACCGCGATGTCGAAGTGGACGGGTGCGGAGACGGGACGGGCGTCGGCGATCTCTTCGGCGATGACGGCCTGGGCCATCGTGGCGAAGGCGCACGACAGGCCGATGCGATGGAGCGTTCTCATCATGGATTCCCCCCTCATGGCGATCTGGATGCCGGCCGGATCCATGCTCTGATGGATATATACGACAGGCCTGCCGATGATGTAGGGTTGAGGCGCGAGTTTGGGTATTCGGATCCATCACCGCAGAGGGAAGGCCATGTCCGTCACCGGGGAGCGCGTCTCGCTGCTCGCGGAAGCCACGTTCCAGCGCCATCGCAGGGCGCTGCACCGCTTCCTGGTGCGCAGGCTCGCGAGACGCGAAGACGCCGCCGACGTCGTGCAGGAAGTGTTTCTGCGCCTGTTGCGCCTGCCGGACGTCGACTTCGTCCGCAACCCGCAGGCGTATCTCTTCGGCATCGCGTGCCGCGTCATGCACGAGCTGCGGAGAAAATCGAGGTTCGAGCGGGTGGCCTTCGATTCGCAGGCGGTGGAAGGGCGGACGGAGCATCCGCCGCACGTCGCGCCGGACGAGCTGGCCGAATGGATCGGCGCGCAGCGGGACGTGGAGTGCGCGCTGTCCCGGCTCACCCGGATGCAGTTCGAAGTCCTCATGGCCGAGGTGCGCGACGGGCTGACTCACCAGCAGATCGCGCAGCAGCTCGGATTGACGGTCCACACCGTGAGGAAATATTCCGTCCAGGCCCTGTCCCGGGTCAGGCAGGGCTGGGACGATTCGCGGAGCCGCGGCAGGATCGCCGCGCGTCGGAACCATGCATCGTAGGCTTTCCGGAGAAGAGGACGACCGCCGGCGGAGCGAGCATGCCGCGCGGTGGTGGAGCCGCCTCCGCGAGGCCGATGTGGCGGAGCGGGCGGAATTTGCGACGTGGCTGCGCGAATCGCCCGGGAACCTGGAGGCCTACCTCAACACGGTGTCGGTGACGGAGCTCATCCGTGACCTGCCTGAAGAGCGCATCGCGCGTCTCGCAGCCGGTCGCGCGCCGGATGAATCGCATGTGCTGTCGTGGAGAAGGCCGGTTCCCGCGGTGGCTGGGCAGCCGGCTCGGGCCTGGCGTTGGGCGGCGGCGGCTTGCATCGCGCTCGCCGCTGCCATCATTGCAGTCGAGCGGAACGCAGATCATCCGGGCTGGCGCGATTATTCGACCAGGGTGGCGGAACAGCGCACGCTGCGTCTGGGCGATGGCTCCCGGATGCATCTCAACGGCCACACACGTTTGCGCGTGCGCTTCTCCGCCACCGGGCGTGACATCTCGCTGGAAGAGGGCGAGGCACTATTTGAAGTCGCACGCGATCCGGCGCGGCCGTTCCGCGTGGAAAGCGGTGGTGTCTTCATCCAGGCGCTCGGCACCGCCTTCAACGTGTCGCGCAGGCCTTCCGGCACCGCAGTCTCGGTAGCCGAGGGCCGCGTGCAGGTCGCGCAATTCCAGCTCGCTGCCGGGGAATCGGCCCGCATCGCGCCGGACGGGCGCGTGGAAAAGAGCGAGCCGGTCGATGTCGTAACGGTATCCGCCTGGCGCAGGCACCGGCTCGTGTTCCGTGCCGACACGCTCGAGGACATCGCGACGGAGTTCAATCGATACAACCGCACGCCGCGGCTGGTGGTGCTCGGGGATTCGAGCCGGGTGCGCCGGTACTCGGGCGCCTTCGACGCCGACGATCCGCAGTCCTTCATCGGGTATCTGGGAGGGGACGCGGACCTGGCGCTCGAGAGCCGGGGCGAGGATCTGGTCATCCGCATCCGGTGATGCCCGCGGCAGGGGTTACGGGCGCGCGGTAGACGCTCCGGCCCATCGGAACCTCAGCTCCCGGCCGGCGACAGGCGCCATTTTTTCTCAGGGCACTCCTGGCGCTGGCCAGCCGCCGGCATTCCGTGACATCTTGCCTGCATGGATTCCGTCGTCTCCCTGCTTGCGAGCCTGCGGCGGCTGTTGCGCCACAAAGGCCGCACCGCGGACGAGACCGACGACCTCATCCAGGAGGCTTTCCTTCGCCTGCAGTCCTACCGGCGGGAGCGGAGCGTCGAGCAACCCGAGGCGTTCCTGGTGCGCACGGTGCGCAACCTGCACGTCGACCAGTTGCGCCGGCGGGCGCGTCGTGGGACCCACGTCGCCGTCGACTCGCCGATGCTCGACCTCATCGACCCGAGCCCGTCGCCCGACGAGGTCCTGGCAGGACGCCAGCGCCTGCAGCGGCTGCGTGACGGGTTGGAGGCGCTCGTTCCAAGGACGCGGGAAGTGATCCTGTTGCACCGGCTCGAGGGCTGCAGCCACAGTCAGATCGCGGAACGGCTGGGCATCACCGTGAGCGCCGTGGAGAAGCACGTGGCCAAGGCAGCATTGTTCCTCTCGGACTGGATGGGCGAGGACTGACATGCGGCAGCAGCCATCCGCACCTTCCGCCGAGCGCGCGCTCCGCGCCGAAGCTTCCGCCTGGATCGCAAAGCTCCACGGCCCCGATCGCTCACCGGACCTGGAAGCCGACTTCAGGCGCTGGCTCCAGAGCAGCCCGCAGCATGCGCGCGCGTTCGAGCGCATCACGGATGTTTGGGAATCGCTGGGTGCCGTCGACGTCGGCGGATTGCCGCGAGTCGCTGCGGGCAAGGGTCCGGAAGAAGGGCGGGGATGGCACCGGCCGCTGGGCTGGGCCGCTGCGGCGTGTGCCGTAGCCGCCATCGCCGTGCTGGCAGTCGTGTCGAGATCCGGCGGATACGCGACCGCGGTCGGAGAGCAGCGCATCGTGAACTTGCCGGACGGCTCGCGGCTTTCGCTGAATGCAGTGACCAGGGTCGAGGTGTCCTACGACGACGCCCGGCGCGTCATCCGTCTCGCTCGCGGAGAGATCTTCTGCGAGGTCGCCAAGGATGCCGCGCGCCCCTTCGTCGTCTTCGCAGGCGATCGCATCGTCACTGCGCTGGGTACGTCGTTCGTCGTGCGGCACGAACGGGAGGAAACCAGCGTCACGCTGGTGCAGGGCAGCGTCGCCGTTGCGTCGGCGAACCCTGAGGCGCGGCCGCTGCCGACGAAGCTGGAGCCCGGGCAGCGTCTCATCCTCCAACGGAATCAGCCGCAGCGCCTGGACACGCCACCGCCCGAATCGGCGACGGCGTGGCGGCGCGGCGAGGTGATCCTCGACCGCACCTCACTCGAAGATGCGGTGCGCGAAATGAACCGCTATGACCGGGCCGCGCTCGTGCTGGATGACGCCGCAGTGGCGAAGTTGCCGATCAGCGGCATCTACCGCACGGGCAACAACCAGGACTTCGCGGGTGCCGTCGCCGTGGTGTACGGCCTGGAGGTGCGGCGCGAGGACGGCGAGATCCATCTGAGGATTCGCTAGCCGCCAGCGTCTACCCCTCCAACGCAGTGGATTCGAGCGGGGTGGAATCATGCAGTGCAGCCCATTCGCGAGCGCGCCTTGCGCCGCATTCCTGACGGTCAGCGCGTTCGTCTCGGCGGCGGTGCACGCCGAGCCGGCCATCCGCTTCAATCTGCCACCGCAGGCTCTTTCGGAATCGCTGCGCGCAGTAGGGAGCCGGACGGGCACGAACGTGATCTTCGAGCCGGGCATCGTCGAAGGGCTGAAGGCGCCCGGGCTGAGCGCCGAGCTCACCGCCGATGAGGCGATCCGCATGCTGCTCGCCGGCACACGGCTCGGTTTCCAGCGCACTTCGCCCGACACCATCGTGGTGACGCGCGAGGGCATCGCGGCGAACGGGGCGGACGCGGGCGCCGTGCGGCTCGCACAGTCGGCGCAGCCCGCCGGCTCCACAGGCGACCCGGCCACGGACGACGGCCTGCAGGAAGTGGTCGTGCGCGGCATCGAGTTCCGCGACAAGGAGCCTTCGACCGCGACCAAGCTGGTCATGGACGTGAAGGACATCCCGCAGTCGCTCGTCACCATCACCAGCGACGTCATGGATTTCGCGAGCATCAGGCGTTTCGACGACATCTATCGCGTGGACGCGAGCTCCGGCAGCACCTTCCGCCAGGACGGCTTCCCCACCGCCTACTTCCGCGGCTTCACCAACCAGGGCGCGAACGCCATCCGCATCGACGGCTTCCGCTTCATCGGCAACATCGATCTCGACCTGGTCGGCTTCGACCGCTTCGAGGTGGTGAAGGGTCCCTCGAGCGCGCTCTTTGGGCAGAACACCATCGGCGGCACGCTGAACGCCGTCACGAAGAAGCCGCAGGGCACGGCTGCGGGCAGCCTGCGCGTCGAAGGCGGCTCGGACGATTTCCGGCGCGGCGAACTCGATTTCACGGGGCCCATCGATGCGGAAGGCCGCTGGAAGTACCGGCTCGTCGGCGCCTACGAGGATTCCGGCTCCTACCTCGACTACGCGGGGCGCAAGTCCACGGTCATCGTGCCGTCCCTCTCGTTCGACCCGACGGACCGGACGCATCTGATGCTCACGGCGTACTACAACAAGCAGGATGGCGTGAGCGACTGGGGCACCGGACTGCAAGCGGTGGATCCTGCAGCGGGCGAATACCGCCTGCTGCCGTTGCCGCGCTCGCATTTCTTCGGCGAGCCCTGGAATCACACGGACCAGAAGGCGGCCATCATCACGTTCCAGATGCAGCACGAGATCAACGACGACTGGCAGGTCCGTTTCTCCGCGCAGCACAACGAGAGCAGGAAGAACCGCCTCAACTGCTCCGTGCAGGGCAATCCGGACGTCGACGGGCGCATCTATCCGGGGTGCTTCACCTATCTGAGCGAGGAGGACAGCCCCCTGCACAGCGGTGAGGTGGACCTCATCGGCAACATCCACGCCTTCGGCCGCACGCACACGCTGCTGCTCGGAGTGGACTACGCGAGGCAGGAGCTCGATCGCCTGCAGGCCTTCGACTACGTCGACGATGCCGGCCACGGTCTCGCGTGGGGCAGCAGCATCGGCTACGACGTGCTGAATCCCGTGGGCATTCCCAGAGTCGGCCGGGAAGACTTTCCCGGCTACCGGGAACGGCACAATCCCGTGCGCTACTCGGGCATCACCGCGCAGCTGCTGCTGCACCCGCTCGAGCGGCTCTCGGTGCTGCTCGCCGGGCGCTACAACAAGGACAAGTCCAGCTTCGACCAGCGGTCCGCGGATACGCTCGACGGCCTTGCGGATACGCCATTCCAGCCGACGGGCTTCGAGTTCGACCTCGGGAGGACGGTGGGGCAGGCGGGCATCACGTATGCGCTCACGGCTGCGACCAACGTCTACGTGAACTGGGGGCAGACCTACGAGCCCGGCTTCGGGAGGGGCTTCGATCCGGCCGATCCCACGGGTCCCGGCATTCCGCTGCCCCCCGAGGAAGGCGAGCAGTTCGAGGTGGGCTTCAAGACCTCCGTGCTGGAGAACCGGCTCAGCCTGACGTTCGCTGCGTTCGACATGGACCGCAGCGGCATCATCCAGAGCGATCGCGAGCATCCCGACTACGACGTGCCGCTCGGCACGCAGCGCAGCCGCGGCCTGGAGTTCGGCGCCGCCGGCGAGCTCGCGCCGGGCTGGCAGGTGTATGCATCCGCGTCGGTCATGGACGCCAAGTTCGTCGAAGGCGAGTTCGACGGTGAGCACGCCGCCAATGCGCCGAAGCGCGCGCTGTCGGTGTTCACGAGCTACCAGGTGCAGGGCGGGCCGGCGCAGGGCCTGGGCGTCGGCCTGGGCTACGTCCACAAGGACGGCCTGTACACCTACGGCCAGGTGTTCGGCCACGACCCCATCCGCTTCGACTTCGGCGACATCGACGAGCTCGATCTGCGCGTGTTCTACAACACGCCGCGGTGGGAGGCCTTCGTCTCCGCGCGGAACCTGCTCGCGGACAAATACTATGCGCCGTCGTTCTTCAACGAGTTCAGATGGGGCATCAGCGTGAATCCGGGGCGTGTGGTCTCGGCCGGCGTGACGTACAAGCTTTTCTGACGATGCGCATCCGCCGGTCGCGGTTCGTGGCGACGGCCGGGATGGCGGGAGCCAAGAAGAGGCGAGGCTTCGCGGTGCGGCGGCTCGCCAAAGCGTGGGTGGCGCTGTTTTTGCTTTGCGGCGCGACGGCGATCCACGCTGCCGAGCTGGCTGCGGTGAAAGTGGCGAGGGCTCACGCGGTCGTAGCGCGATACGACCACCCCGGAGAGCCTGGTGGCGCGGTGGGCGTGTTCGACCTTCGAACCGGGAAGTGGCTGGTGCGCACCAGCTTCGGGCTCGCGGACCTGGAGCGACGGCAGCCGAACCGGCCCGACACGGCCTTCGAAGTCGCTTCGGTGACCAAGCAGTTCACCGCAGCCAGCGTGGCGATCGCGGCGAGCCAGGGTTACTTCGCTCTCGACGACGACATCCGCGTGCATGTTCCGGAGATGCCGCGCTTCGGTGAGGTCATCACCGTGGTCGATCTCGTCCACCACGTCTCCGGGTTGCGCGACGACGTGTGGCTGCGCGAGCTCACCGGGCGGCCGAACCGCTTCACCTCGCGGCAGGACATCATCGCGCTCTACGCGAGACAGAAGGGAACGAACTTCCCGCCGCGCACGCAATATCTCTACAGCAATTCCGGTTACCTGCTGCTGGCGCTGATCGTGGAGCGCACCACGCGCCAGACGCTTCAGCAGTTCGCGCATCGCGTCATCTTCGGGCCCCTCGGCATGCGGCACAGCCGCTTCCAGGCGGACACTCGCGGCGACAACGTCGCGCGGCCTTACGATCTCACGGAGGGAGGGTGGAAGCAGTCCGCCCTGGAGCCTGCCTCCACCTTCGGGCCCGGCGGCCTGTTCACGACCATCGACGACTATGCGCTGTGGGCCCGCAACCTGTTCGCGGCCGACGGCAAGCTTGCGGGCGGTTCGGCGCTCACTCGGAGCCTGATGCAACCCGCAGCTCTGCAGGATGGCACGCGGGTTCCCTATGGCTTCGGCCTCGAGCTTGCGCCTTATCGCGGCGTCGAGATGGTGGCGCACGGTGGAGCGGACGCCGGCTATCGAAGCGCCGTGATGATGTTTCCCTCGCGCGGTTTCGGAGTGATCGCGCTAGCGAACAACGGCGTGGATCAAACGCCCATGGTGAACGCCATCGCCGACGTATTTCTCGAATTGCCCGCCGTCGGCGCAGATGCGCACACTGGAACAGGCGCGGAAGCTGGTGAGAGCGCGCCGCGTGCGGCGGATTCGGCCGCGACGGGTATCGTCCAAAACGCCTTCTCGCGATTCGCGGGAACCTACCTGGTGCCGGGTCTGGGCTGCGTCGCCCGCGTCGAGGCCAACGATCGCGGCGTGACCATCGACAACGGATTCATCTATCCCCAGTCCCGCCAGTTCCAGCCGGTCGCCGGGCTGGAGCTCGTCAACGACAAGGCGGAGACGGCGATCTTCGGCACCTCGCCGGAGGGCGTCACGACGCTCGCGATCGACATCCCGACGCTGGGCGAAGCCATGAAGGGCTATCGCAAGGCGGACTTCCTCGTTCCCACCGCCGGGTATCTCGCGGCCTTCGCCGGGGACTATTTCAGCGAGGAGCTGCAGGTGGTCTACCGAGTCACGCCGACGCGCGAAGGGCTCGCACTGCAGTTTCTCCGGAGCGGATGCCGATGCTCGCTGCACGGCCGCCGCGCCTTGCATGCTCTCGCCGACCGTGCTCAACGATTTCAGCTCCATCGGGGATCGGCTCTCACTGATGTTCACCGCGCCGGCGGCGGGACGATCGGAGGGTTTCGAGCTGACCGCCCAGGCCGGCTGGGTGCGGGGTGTGAAGTTCGTGCGCGTCGGGCATTGATGTCCCGACGCGCATCGGGTGGGCACCCGTCGATGCCGGGTCATCACAGCGCCGCGGCGATGTCCTCCATGATGCCGCTGTCCTGCGGCTTCGTCGCCGGGGGATAACGCTTCAGCACGCGCCCGTCGCGCCCGATCAGGAACTTCTCGAAGTTCCACTCGATGTCGCCGGCCACGCCGGTTTCCGGCGAGGTGAGGAAGCGATACACGGCGTGGCGGCCCGGGCCGTTCACGTCGAGCTTGGCGCTCATCGGGAAATCCACGTCGTAGCTCGTGCGGCAGAACTGCGCGATCTCCGCTTCGGTGCCCGGCTCCTGCGCGCCGAACTGGTTGCAGGGAAAGCCCGCCACGGTGAAGCCGTGCTCGCGCAGCTCGCGTTGCATGCGCTCCAGCCCTTCGTACTGCGGAGTGAGGCCGCAACGGCTCGCCACGTTCACGGCGAGCGTCACCTTGCCGCGCAGCGGGCCGAGCAGGTCGGCGCTGCCGTCGATGGCCTGTACGGGAATGTCGTAGAAGCTGGTCATGGTCGCCTCGCTCGAGAGGGAAAGCTGCGTGCAGTATCTCCGGAAGGGACGCGGTTCGTGTAGTGTTCGCTCCGACCGTCAGGATGCATGCCATGCTCATCGCCCGATTCGTTCCCGCGGCCTGCCTGCTGCTCGCCGCTCTCGTCCCGACTTCGCCCGCAAGCGCGGACGAGCCCGCCTCAGCCCCGCTCTCGCTGGACGCCATCCAGTTCCTGCCTGAGCCTCCGGGCACCGGCGCCGCGGAACAGGTGGCGGATGCTGCCGCCGTGCACGCCGGATACTCCGCACAGCGCATCGAGCAGGCCCGCCTCGACAATGAGCTCGATCCGTTCCTCGCGTGCGCGCCGGTGCGCGAGGCGTTGCGGAACAGCGGCTCTTATCCGTCGGGCCATTCCGCCAGCGGCTGGGCGTGGGCGCTCACGCTCGCCGAGTTGCGCCCGGATTCGGCCGACGCCATCCTTCGAAGGGGGCGGGAATTCGGCGAGAGCCGCGTCGTCTGTGGCGTGCACTGGCCGAGCGACGTGGTGGCTGGAAGGATGCTCGGGTCGGCGACCGTCGCTGCGCTCCACGCAAGAGAGGATTTTCGCGAGATGTTGCAGGATTCCCGCGCGGAGCTTTCCGCTTTCGCGCCGAAATCTTCGGGCACCGGAGGGGCTTCGTCCGCGGACGCAGGCGGGAAGCTGGGCGCGTTGCTGTGGGACGGCGTCGCCAGGGGAATTCCCGGCATCTCGGCCGCGGTCGCCACTCGCGACGGCGTGGTGTGGACGGGCACCGCAGGCGTCGCAAACGTGCAGACCGGCGAAGCAGTGCGGCCCGACATGCTGTTCGGCATCGGCAGCATCACCAAGACGTTCGTCGCGGTGGTGGTGCTGCAGCTCGCGCAGGAGAAGCGCCTGAAGCTGGATCAGACGGCGGCCGGCATCCTGGGATCGGCGGTGGCCCGCATCCCGAACGCCGGCAAGGCCACGCTCGCCCAGCTGCTGAATCACACCGGCGGCGTGCCGAGCTGGGAGGATGATCCGGCCTGGATCCGCGAAGGCCGCGGCGCCTCGCTCGACGTCGATCGTGTCTGGGGCAGGAGCGACACGCTGCCGTACATCGAGGGCCATGCGCCGCTCGCGCCCGCGGGGCTTTCGTACAGCTATGCGAACACGAACTACACGCTGCTGGGCATGGTCATCGAGAAGGTGACGGGCCACGACGTGGTGAGCGAGATCCACCGGCGCATCCTCGATCCCCTCGGGCTGAAGGACATCCATCTGGAGGGCTTCGAGCCCGAGCCGCGCGAGCGGTTGCCGCATCGCTATCACTGGGCGACGCCTGCATTTCGCGAGAGTGCCGGCATCAATGCCGCGTTCCCGGAAGTGAAGCCCGGGCTCATCGATGCGACGCGCTCGAACCTTTCCGTCGAATGGGCCGCGGGCGGCATGGTGGCCACGGCGCGCGATCTGGCGCTGTACGCCGTGGCGTTGCGGGACGGCAAGCTGCTCGACGCGCGGAGCATGCGTTTCATGAAGGACTGGTTCCCGGCCGGCGAGGGTCAGCAGGTGGGGCACAACGTGTTCCGCGACACGCGCTCCGGCATTCCCGTCATCGGCCACGGAGGGGACGTGCTCGGCTTCACCGGCTCTTTCTACTGGCTCGAAAGTGGAGATGCCGTGGTCGCCGTGGTGTGCAACGTCGGCTCCATGCATTCGGGCGATGTGCCCGGCACGGCGTCGTCGGTTGCGAAAGACCGCAGGTTCATCGAGCTCGCGCAACAGCTGGCGCGCGAGAGCGCGCGCACGGGCACTCCGCCCTGAGTGTCACGTCGGCTTGAGCGGATGCGCATCAGTCGCCTCCCGTAGTTAAAAAACAACGCGAGCGGCCATCGGGGTCGAGTCTTGCTACCCCGCGGGCGGGGACGTTTACGTCATGGATCAGGAGAGGACGACATGAGCACCCGACGGCATGCATTCCTGCCCGCTGCGCTCCTCACGGCGCTTCCTTTCGCAGTGACATCGTTGCTTGCACCTCCAATGGCGCAGGCGCAGGTGGCCACATCCACGCTCAAGGGGCGCATCACCGCCGGCGAAGCGCCTGTCGCGGCCGGCACTCAGGTGTCCGCCACCAACACTGCGAACGGATTCACCTATCGCACCACCACGAAGGCGGACGGCAGCTACGCTCTCACTGGCCTCGCGCCCGGCAGCTACCAGATCGCGGTCGCGGGAACGGATAGC
The DNA here is from genome assembly GCA_044225565.1 of Steroidobacteraceae bacterium. Taxonomy (GTDB): domain Bacteria; phylum Pseudomonadota; class Gammaproteobacteria; order Steroidobacterales; family Steroidobacteraceae; genus CAVXAE01. The sequence goes on from JBGAIL010000025.1 coordinate 12,061, forward strand.
AAGCAGGCGCTCACCCTCGCCGTCGGAGAGACGGCGTCGCTCGACTTCGCGACCGGCGCCGTGGCGGAAGAGGTGATCGCCGAGGTGACCGTCACCGGTTCCGTATTGCGCAAGGACGTGAAGACGTCCGAGGTCGGCACCAGCATCTCTCCGGAGCTCATGGAGCGTTTGCCTCAGGCCTCGCGCAACCTGCTCGCGTTCGCGGACCTTGCGCCGGGCGTGCGTTTCACCACCGCTCCGAACACCGGGCAGGTGAAGCTGCAGGCCGGCGCGCAGAACCAGGACAACGTCAACATCTTCATCGACGGCGTCGGGCAGAAGAACTACGTGCTCCGCGGCGGCATCGCCGGCATGGACTCGACTCGCGGCAACCCGTTCCCGCAGTCCGCCATCAGCGAATACCGCGTCATCACGCAGAACTACAAGGCCGAGTACGACCAGGTGAGCAGCGCGGCCATCACGGCAGTCACGCGCTCCGGCACCAACGAGTTCGACGGCGACATGTTCTTCGACCGCATCGACGATTCCTGGGTGGCCAGGGATCCGTTCCAGAAGGACGCGGAGGCGCAGGGCATCGAGCGGCCCAAGTTCCACGAGAACCAGTACGGCTTCAGCTTCGGCGGCCCGATCGTGCGCGACCGCGTGCATTTCTTCCTGGCCTACGAAGGCAAGGACATCGTGCAGCCACGCCAGGTGGTGCTGCAGAACGACAACCTGCTGCCGGACGCCGGCATCGTGCCGAGCCTGCGCGCGTTGCAGGGCTCGACCAACCAGAAGTTCAAGGAAGACCTGGTGCTCGGCAAGATCGACGCGCAGCTGAACGACGACAACAAGCTCGAGTTCACGAGCCGCATCCGCCGCGAGAGCGATTTCGTGGCGGAGGACACCCTGCTCAGCGCGCCGGGCAACGAGAAGGATCGCACGAACGACGAGACCCGCTTCGACCTGAAGCTCGCGACCACCTTCGGCGACTGGCTGAACGAGGCGCGCATCGGCCACCAGGACACGGTGTGGAACCCGCACTCGAGGAACGACGAGCCGAACATCAGGTATCTCGTCTCGCCCACCAACATGCGGGACAACGTCCTTTCGGTCCTCGAGGTCGGCGGCTCGCCCGACGCGCAGAACCGCGGCCAGAAAGGATGGATGGCACAGAACGACCTCACCTTCACCGGCATCGCCGGGCACACCATGAAGATGGGCGTGAAGGCGAGCTTCCTGAAGTTCGACCTCTCGGGCACGGCCTTCAGCGTGCCCTACCAGGAGCTGCTCATCCACAACACCACCGGCGAGGTCATCGACATCGTGCGCTCGGATCCGGCACTGCCCGCGACGGCGGTCGATCTCTCGGACAACCAGTACGGCATCTACTTCCAGGACGACTGGGAAGTCACGAGCCGCCTCGAGCTCAATCTCGGTATCCGCTGGGATTACGAGACCAACATGCTCAACGACGACTACGTGACGCCCGCCGAGCGCGTCGCCGCCCTCTTCGCGCAAGACGTGCCGCGTTACGACATCACGCCGCCGCCGGGCCAGACGTATGCCGAGTCGCTGGCGCTCGGCGGGATCGACATCACGGAGTACGTCGCGGACGGCAAGAGCCGCAAGGACTTCAAGAAAGCCTTCCAGCCGCGCATCGGCTTCTCGTACGACCTGACGGGCGACAAGGCGACGGTGCTGTTCGGCGGCGCGGGCCGCGCATACGACCGCACCATGGCCAACCACATGCTGGATGAGCTGCAGAAGAACCTGCAGCCCGGCGGCGAGATCTGGATGATCAGGAACGACCACAAGATGCCGTACACGGACCAGTACAGCCTCGGGGTGCGCCAGGCCATCGGCGACTGGAACGGCGAGCTCGGCGCCATCGCGGCCCTCGGCCGCAACCAGTTCAACTGGTTCTGCGGCAACCGCGACGCCAACGGCGGCTTCGCCAGCCAGAGCCCGATCGATCCGCTGTGGGGCGGGCCGGCGGGCTTCGGCACGCTGGTGCTCGGCGACTTCGTCACCCGGACCTCCACGAAATCGCTGTACCTCAAGGCCGACAAGCCCTACACGCGCGAGGCGGGCTGGGGCGTCACCGCCACCTACACGTTCAGCGAGGGCAAGACCACCAACCGGCAGTGGACCAACGACGTCTTCAACTGGACGTACGGCAAGCCCGGCATGATCGGCTACAACCCGTCCATCGACGTCGAGAAGCACCGGCTGGTGCTCACGGCGATCACGGGCCGGCTGCCGTTCGGCATGCAGCTCGCTGCGAAGAGCACCTTCGGCTCGGGCCTCCCGTACCAGCTGACGGACTGCACCGTGGAAGGCAATTGCGTGTACCGCGAGCACAGCGGCGACGCCTTCAAGCAGGTGGATCTCGCGCTCTCGAAGGTGTTCGACGTCCGCTACGCGCGCATGAGCGTCCGGGCCGACGTGCTGAACGTCTTCAACACCGTGAACTACGGCGGCTTCGATGGCTGGATCGGCGGGCCCGGAACCGCCAACCGGTATGGCGGCGACAATCCGAACACCGGGGTGCCGAACAGCATGTACGGGCTGATGCGCACCGTGAAGCTCACCTTCAGCGCGAATTTCTGAAGCACGCCATAATGCGCACTTTCGTGCGGACGCCGCGGGGCCGTGATGAGTGCACATGGGGCAGAAAGCGCTGGCTTTGCGGGCGCACAGTGGCTCGCGAATGAGCAGTACGCGCTGCTGATCACGCCCGCCGGGGCGGGGTTCTCGGCTTTCGAGGACTGCCTGCTCACGGTGTGGCGGGCCGATCCGGCCGAGACCGCCTATGGCGTGGTGCTCTACGTCCGGGATCTCGAGACGGGCGAGTTCTGGTCGGCCTGCGGCCAGCCGTTGCCGGGGCAGGCGGCGGGGCGCGTGCGTCGCGAGCCTGCCGGCATCGTCATCGAGCGCGAGCATGCCGGCATCGCTTCGCAGGTGCTGGCGCGGCTGAGCGGAGCGGCAGAAGTGCGCGCCTGCCGGCTCGAGAACCGGGGCTCCACGCCTTGCCGCATCGAGATCACCAGCTTCGTCGAGGTGGCGCTGGATCATCCCGCCGGCTTCGATGGGCATCCTGCGTTCTCGAAGCTCTTCGTGCAGACGGCGTGGGAGGCGCAGCAGCAGATTCTCACCGCCTCGCGGCGTCCGCGCGGGCATGGGGACAGCTGGCCGCATCTGGCGCACGCGCTGCTCGATGCGACGGTCACCGATTTCCTGAGTGACCGGCCGGGCTTCATCGGCCGGGGGCGCAATCTCGATGCGCCCCGCGCGCTCATGGATGAGAAGGGCCTCGGGCGCATGCACGGCAACGTGCTGGACCCCGCGCTGAGCCTGCGCACCGTCGTCGAGATGGAGCCCGGCGAGAGCCGCTCGATGCGATTCGTGCTGGCGGTGGATCGCGAGGCCGGGAATCTGCCGGCTCGCATCCAGACCCTGCGCGCAGAGCCGCCTTCGGGCCTGCCCGCGGCAGATGACGCGCGGGCGCCCGCGAAAGTGCGGCCCATGTGGCTCGACCTTGCGGTGGGATTGCAATCACGCCTCACGGCGGAAGTGAGGCACCGTGTGAAACCTCCGCAAGCGTCGCGCACGCCCCAGGAAGTGACGCCGCCCCGACTCTTCGACAACGGCTTCGGCGGATTCAGCGAGGATGGCCGCGAATACCGCATGCATCTCGCGCGGCAGCCGGATGGCAGCTTGAGGTTGCCGCCCGCGCCGTGGACGAACGTCATCGCGAACACCGAGCTCGGCTTCCTCGTGAGCGAGAAAGGCGCGAGCTCCGTCTGGGGCCGCAACAGCCGCGAGCATCGCATCACGCCCTGGCGCAACGATGCCGTGGTGGACCCGCATTGCGATGCCTTCTACGTGCGCGACGAGGATACCGGTGAGTTCTGGTCGCCATTGCCGGGCCCCACGCCCGCGGGCGGCGATTTCGACGTGCGCCACGGCTTCGGCTATTCGACGTGGAAGCATCATCGCGGCGAGCTTGGGCACGAGGTCACCTTGTTCGTGCCGGAAGCCGATCCCGTGCACATCGCGCGCATCCGCATCGGCAACATGGGAACGCGCCGGCGGCGCCTGGCTCTCTATGCGTACAACCAGTGGGTGCTCGGGTCCACGCCGGAAGCCACCCGGCCGACGGTGACCACGGAATTCTCGAGCGAGCTGCAGGCCGTGCTGGCGCGCAATCCGGCCGCCCCCATTTCGCCGAACGGCATCGGTTTCGCAGCATGCACCCGGACACCGCTGGATGGGTGGTGCACCGATCGCGTGGCGTTCCTCGGCAGCCCGGGTTCCGCCGCGGCGCCGGAAGCGCTCGTGAAGGGCGGCGCGCTGGTCGCCACGCAAGCGTCTGCTTCGTCGCAGGGGGAAAGGCTCGCTCAGGTGGTGGACCCCTGCGCCGTGTTGCGGGCGGTCATCGAGATCGAGCCGGGCCGCTCGCACGAGATCGCATTCCTTCTCGGTGAGGCCCGCAACGCCGATCACCTGGGCACGCTGCTCGCTAGGTATCGCGAGCCGGGCGCCGTGGATGCCACTCTCGAGGCGGTGCGGCGCTCATGGTCGGAAGCGCTCGCACCGCTGCAGGTGAAGACACCATCCCGCGCGTTCGATCTCATGGTGAACGGCTGGTTGCCTTACCAGAATCTTGCGTGCCGCCTGCGGGCTCGCACGGCGTTCTATCAGTCCGGTGGCGCGTTCGGCTTCCGGGACCAGATCCAGGATGCATCGGGTCTCGTGTTCCTGAATCCGGAGCTGACGCGCGCGCAGATCCTCCTGCATGCCGCGCATCAGTTCGTGGAAGGCGATGTGCTGCACTGGTGGCACCCGCCGCAGGACAAAGGCATGCGCACGCGCTTCGCCGACGACCTGCTGTGGCTGCCGTGGATCGCGGCGTATTACATCCGTGTCACGGGAGATCGCGCCGTGCTCGATGAGCGCGTGCCGTTCGTGGAAGCGCGCGCGCTCGCCGAAGGCGAAGATGAAACCTACCTCCAGCCCCGCGTGTCCGGGCAGATCGCCGATCTCTACGAGCACTGCTGCCGCGCCATCGATCGCTCGCTGAAGCGTGGCCAGCATGGCTTGCCGCTCTTCGGAACGGGGGACTGGAACGACGGCATGAATCGCGTGGGCCGGCAAGGTCGCGGAGAAAGCGTCTGGATGGGCTTCTTCCTGCACACGGTGCTGGGAGATTTCCTGCCGCTCTGCGAGCAGCGGGGCGATTCGGCGCGCGTGGATCGCTATCGCGCGCACCAGGAATCGCTTCGCACGGCGCTCAACGAGGATGGCTGGGACGGCGAGTGGTATCGCCGCGGCTGGTACGACAACGGCGCGGTGCTCGGCTCGAAAGCCAGCGACGAATGCCGCATCGATGCGCTCGCGCAGGCCTGGTCCGTCATCTCGAAGACGGCGCCTTCCGCGCGCGCCGCGCAGGCGCTGGATTCGGTCGAGCGCCATCTCGTCGACGACGGTGAGAAGCTCATCCGGCTGCTCACGCCGCCGTTCGTCGATACGCCGAACGATCCGGGCTACATCAAGGGATACGTCGCGGGCGTTCGCGAGAACGGCGGGCAGTACACTCACGCGGCCATCTGGGTCGTGCGCGCCATGGCGGAGGCGGGGCGTCGCGATCGCGCGATGCAGCTGTTCGAGGGCATCAACCCGATCCATCACAGCCTCGACGAGGAGGCCGCCGACAAATACAAGGTGGAGCCTTACGTCGTCGCCGCGGATATCTATGGCGCCGAGCCGCACGTGGGCCGCGGCGGCTGGACCTGGTACACCGGCTCGGCCGGTTGGATGTATCGCGTGGCCGTCGAGACGCTGCTCGGGTTCAGCATCGAGGAGGGGAGGCTCGTCCGCCTCGAGCCGCGCGTCCCGGATGTGTGGGACGGGTTCCAGATTTGCTATCGTGCCGGGGATGGCACCCGCCTCGTACTGGACGTTCGCAACCCGCAGCGCCAGGCCGCCCGCATCGCCGGCGCGACGCTGGATGGTGAAGCGCTCGAGCTCCAGGCCGGCGTGTTGCGCTTCGCGATGCCGCGCACCGGCAAGGAGCATCGCATCGTGGTAACGCTCCGGGACTGAGCGCGGATGCTAGTGGCGACCGGCAACCGATTGCGCAATCTCTTCCTCGTGCTCGTCGCGGTGACGGTGTCCGCCTGCACCACGACGCCTCGTCAGCCCCCGGGGATACCGCCTTTGAACTACCTCGCGCTGGACCCTCTGTTCGACGACATCCAGGAGCGCACCTTCCGTTTCTTCTGGGAAGTGTCCGATCCGGTGAACGGCATGATGCCGGACCGCCATCCTGCGCCGGCGCCGGCGAGCATCGCGGCCATCGGGTTCGCGCTCACGGCATATCCCATCGGCGTGGAGCGGGGGTACATTCCGCGAGAGCAGGCTCGCGATCGCACGCTCACCACGTTGCGCTTCCTGCGCGATGCGCCGCAAGGGCCCGAGCCCACCGGCAAGGCCGGCTACCACGGGTTCTTCTATCACTTCCTCGACATGTCGACGGGAACGCGCTTCGGCGCGAACGAGCTTTCCACGGTCGATACTGCGCTGCTGATATCGGGCGTGCTGTTCGCCGCCGGGTATTTCGATGCCGACACGCCCGAGGAGCAGGAGATCCGCTCCGTCGCGGACGAGCTGTATCGGCGCGTCGAGTGGACGTGGGCGATGCCGCGCCCGCCTTCCATCACGCTCGCGTGGTCGCCGGAGCAGGGCTTCTTCAAATACGACTGGCGCGGGTACAACGAGTCGATGATGGTGTACATCCTCGCGCTCGGCTCGCCCACCTACGCGCCTTCCAACGATGCGTGGCAGGCATGGCTTTCGCGCTACGAGCAGAGCTGGGGCAAGCTCGGGGGCACCGAGCATCTCACGTTCGCTCCGATGTTCGGCCACCAGTATGCGGCGGTGTGGATCGACTACCGCGGCATCCAGGACGGCTACATGCGGGAGCGGGGCTTCGACTACTTCGAGAACAGCCGTCGCGCGGTGTACTCGCAGCGGGCTTACGCCATCGAGAATCCCATGGGCTGGCGCGGCTACAGCAAGGACGTGTGGGGCATCACGGCGAGCGACGGGCCGGCCGACGTCTATCTGCCGTATCAGAACGAGATCCGCATCTTCCGCACCTACGCTGCCCGCGGCGTCGGATTGAACCCGGCCCACAACTACGACGACGGCACCATCGCACCCACCGCGGCGCTCGCTTCGCTGCCGTTCGCGCCGGAGATCGTGATTCCCGCCGTGCAGGAAATGCACAAGCAGTACGGCCAGCACATCTACGGGCGGTACGGCTTCCTCGACGCGTTCAACATGAGCTTCCGCTACGACAACGTGAAGCTGCTGCACGGCCGGCGCGTGCCGGGCTTCGGCTGGGTGGACACGGACTACCTCGGCATCGACCAGGGGCCGATCCTCGCGATGATCGAGAACTATCGCAGCGAGCTCGTGTGGAGCGTGATGCGCTCGAACCCGTACCTCCGCCGCGGCCTGCAGCGCGCCGGGTTCACGGGTGGGTGGCTGGAGTGAGGCCTTCATCGGCAGGTGTGAAGGATGCTGCGACCCTGATGCGGTGGAGGGGGTCCGGCCTTGTAATGCGCGTCGCCACGCTTTTACGGCGAAGCGCATTGCAAGGCCTGATCCCACTCTTTGCATCGCTCATCGCCGGGTGCTCGGGCGGCGGCGAGGTCACGGTGCTCAAGTTCTGGGCGATGGGCCGCGAGGCCGAGGTGGTGCGCGCGCTCGTGCCGGAATTCGAAAGCCGGCATCCCGGCGTGAAGGTGGAAGTGCAGCAGCTGCCAGTGACTTCGGCGCACGAGAAGCTGCTCACCGCCTTTGCGGGCGATTCCACGCCGGACGTCTGCCAGCTCGGCAACACCTGGATCGCCGAGCTCACCACGCTCGGCGCGCTCGATCCGCTCGATGAGCGCGTCGCCGCCTCGAAGGTCGTGGACCGTGCGGATTACTTCGAAAGCATCTGGGCGACGAACGTGGTCGACGGGCGTACCTGGGGCGTTCCGTGGTACGTGGACACCCGGCTGCTCTTTTACCGGAAGGACATCCTCGCCAGGGCGGGCTACGACCATCCGCCGCAGAACTGGACCGAATGGCACGAGATGATGCTCGCGATCAAGCGCGTGGTCGGTCCCGAGAATTTCGCCGTGCTGGCGCCGCTGAACGAATTCGAGCCGCTGCAGATCCTGGCGCTGCAGCAGCCGGAAGAGATGCTGCGGGACGGTGGACGCTACGGAAATTTCCGGAGCGAGTCCTTCCGCAAGGCGTTGTCCTTCTATACCTCGCTGTTCGAGGAGAAGCTGGCGCCCCCCTTCACCAACACGCAGATTTCCAACGTGTGGCTGGAGCTCGGGCGCGGATACTATTCCTTCTATATCTCCGGCCCCTGGAACATCGGTGAGTTCAAACGGCGGTTGCGCGCCGACCAGCAGGACACCTGGATGACGGCGTCCATGCCCGGGCCTGAAGGGCCGGGCGTCTCGACCGCGGGCGGCTCGAGTCTGGTGGTATTCCAGCGCTCCAGGAACAAGGCGCTGGCGTGGGAGTTCATCGAGTTCCTCTCGCATCCAGCGCAGCAGCAGCGCCTCCACGAACTGACGGGGGATTTGCCGCCGCGGCGCTCTACCTGGCAGACGCCTCAGCTCGCCAATGACGTTTACTCGAAAGCGTTCCGGGCGCAGCTCGAGCGGTTGCGCCCCGTTCCACAGGTACCGGAATGGGAGCGCATCATGGAAGAGATGAAGCTCATGGCCGAGCGAGTGAGTCGTGGCGCCGAAACCCCGGATCAGGGCGTGACGCGCCTCGATGCGCGTGTTGACCGTATGCTCGAGAAGCGCAGATGGATGCTGGCGCAGCGGGAGGAGCAGCGGGCTGCTGCGACGCGGGCGCCCGACGCGCGCGCCGTCGCCTCGAATGGCTCGAGAGGGCAAGGCTCGTGAAGCTGCAGAGCAAAGGCTGGCTGTTCGTGGCGCCCGCCGTCGCGGTGATCGGCGCATTCTTCGTGCTGCCGGTCATCGTGGCATTCGCCCTCAGCTTCACGGACTTCGACATCTACGCGCTCGCGGACATCGGCAACATGCGGTTCGTCGGGCTCGAGAACTACGCGAACCTGTTGCACACGCCGCTTTTCTGGCAGGCCCTGGGCAACACCGCCTGGTTCGTGATCATGGGCGTGCCGCTGTCGCTCGCGGCATCGCTCGGCGCCGCATTGCTGGTGAACTCGCAATTCAACAAGGCGCCGGCCTTCTTCCGCACGGCGTATTTCGCGCCGGTGGTCACCACGCTGGTCGCCGTTGCCGTCGTGTGGCGCTATCTCTTCCACACGCGCTACGGGCTCATCAACTACGCGCTCGCCAAGCTCGGCCTGCCGGCGCCGGACTGGCTCGGCGACCCGCACTGGTCCATGCCCGCCATCGTGATCCTCGCGGTGTGGAAGAACTTCGGCTACAACATGATCATCTTCGTCGCCGCGCTGCAGGCGATCCCGCACGACCTGTACGAGGCCGCGCGCATCGACGGCGCCTCGTTCCGGCAGGAGCTGCGGCACATCACGCTGCCGCTGCTGCAGCCCACCTTCGTGCTGGTGGGCATCCTCACCATCGCCGGCTACTTCCAGCTGTTCGCCGAGCCTTACGTGATGACGCAGGGCGGGCCGCTGCAGAGCACGGTGAGCGTGCTGTATTTCATGTACGACGAAGGCTTCAAGTGGTGGAACCTCGGGTCCGCCTCGGCGGTGGCGTTCGTGCTGTTCGTGGTGATCCTGGCCGTGACCGCGTATCCGATCCGGCGCCTGCGGCAGGAGTCGGCTGCATGACGCGAGCTCCGGCAAGCGCGATCGTCAACGGGCTGCTGATCGGCGGCGCCTTCCTCACGCTGTTCCCGCTGCTCTGGATGCTCTCGGTCTCGTTCATGCCCGCCGGCGCCGCGAGCGTCTTTCCGCCGCCGTTGCTGCCGAAGCAGGCCACGCTGGAGAACTACCGCCAGCTCTTCGCCCAGGAGCAGATGGGCCGCTATTTCGTGAACAGCCTCATCGTCGCCACGGCGGCGACGCTCTGCTCGCTGCTCTTCAACGGCCTCGCGGGCTACGCCTTCGCGAAGCTGCGCTTCGCCGGTCGCGAGCGGCTCATGAAGCTGCTGCTGGCCGGCCTGCTGATCCCCGCGCAGGTCACCATGATCCCGCTCTTCGGCATGATGAAGATGCTGGGCCTCGTGAACACCTACGCGAGCCTGGTGGTGCCGGCGATGGCGACGATCTTCGGCATCTTCCTCGTGCGCCAGTACGCGCTCTCGATCCCGGACGAGCTCATCGACGCGGCGCGCATCGACGGCGCGGGCGAGTTTCGCATCTTCCGCTCCATCGTGCTGCCGCTGCTCGCGCCCATCCTGGTGACGCTCGGTATCTTCACGTTCCTCGGCACCTGGAACGACTTCATGTGGCCGCTGATCGTGATGTCCGACCGCGAGTACCAGACGCTCCCGGTGGCGCTGGCCGGGCTCTCGCGCGAGCACGTGCAGGACAACGAGCTGATGATGGCGGGCTCCGTGGTCACCATACTGCCGGTGCTGGTGCTGTTCCTCGCGCTGCAGCGTCACTATATCCAGGGCATCCTCATGGGGAGCGTCAAAGGATGAGGCTGCGCGTGGCGGCTCTCCTTGCACTGATCATGGTCGCCACCACCGTGCATGCGATCGACGCGTTCGAGGACTCGAAAGCCTGGCACGTGGTCGTCTCGGACGACGTGATGGGGAAGGTGTCCACCGTGGGCATGCAAGGTGCGCCGAACGCGCCGGCGGAGCCGGCGGCGGCAACCGGACAGGCGCTGCGGCTGCAATTCGATTTCAACGGCAAGGCCGGCTGGGCCATGGCCCAGCGGCCCCTGCCGCTCGAGCTGCCTGCGAACTTCGAGATCACGCTGCGGATTCGTGGTGATGCGAAGCCGAACGACCTGCAGTTCAAGCTCACGGATGCGAGCGGCGAGAACGTGTGGTGGTTCCGCAAGCCGGATTACGTGGTCCCGGGGGAATGGGAAACGCTGCGCATCCGCAAGCAGGACATCGAGTTCGCGTGGGGACCGACGACGAACCGCGAGTTGCGGCGGACCGCGATGCTCGAGATCGGCTTCGCGGCCGGGCACGGCGGTGGCGCAGGCTTCCTGGAGATTTCCTCGTTTGAGTTGCGCGAGCTGCCGGTGCAGGCGCCCGAGGCGAGGATGCCGACACCGAACGAAGTGCTGGGCGATCTGGCGCGCCGCTCACCGCGCGGTCAGTTTCCGAGGGCGTTCATCGGCGAGCAGAACTACTGGACGATCGTCGGCGTGGATGGCGGTGCCGAGGAAGGCATGCTGTCCGAGGATGGCGCGTTCGAGTTGCGGAAGGCCGCGCCGTCACTCGAGCCATTCCTCACGGTGGATGACGTCGCGTACGACTGGTCCAACGTGAAGCCCTCGCAAAGCCTGAGGGATCGATACCTGCCGATGCCCCTCGTGCGCTGGGAGATGCCCGGCGGCGCGCTCGAAACGGAAGCGTTCGGCGCAGGGGAGCGCGGCGCCGACTATGCGGTGGTGCGCTACGAGTACAAGAACGCGACGCAGCGCGAGCAGGCCGTGACGCTGGCCATTGCAGTGCGACCCATGCAGGTGAATCCGCCCATGCAGTTCCTGAACGGCGTCGGCGGTGTGGCGCCGATCCGCGAGCTGCGATGGGATGGCCACGCGCTCTCGATAAACGACACGCATCGGGTAATCCCAGTGCCGGGCATGCATGTAACGGGTGCGCCGGTCGCAGTGGCTGCGCCTTCCGGGGAGCCGGCGTCTGCGGCCAGCGCCGCGGCAGGCGGGGAGGCTTTCTTTACCGCCCGCAACTTCGAGGCGGCGCCGACGCCGCAAGCCTTGCTCGAGAATGCCGCGCCAGCCGAACATCTGACTGACGACTCGGGTTTCGCCTCGGGCGCGTTCGTGTATCACCGCAAGGTGCCGGCGGGCGCATCCATCGTCGTCGCCATGCTCGTGCCGTGGTCGATCGACGCTGCGAAGTTGCCGCAAACCGGTGACGGCGTGGAATGGCTCACCGACGTGCGCCGCCGTACGGCCGCTTTCTGGCACGACTCGCTGGATCGTGTGACGCTGACCGGGCCCGAGCCGCTGCAGCCCGTGTTCGACACGCTGCGGACGGCGCTGTCCCACATCCTCATCAACCGCGACGGTCCCGGATTGCAGCCCGGCTCGCGCAGCTACGAGCGATCCTGGATCCGCGATGGCGCGTTGTCCTCCGCGTCGCTGCTCCGTCTGGGCCACGCGCCCATCGCCCGGGAGTTCCTGGACTGGTACTCGCAGTTCCTGTTCTCCAACGGCAAGGTTCCCTGCTGCGTGGACTTCCGTGGCGCGGATCCGGTGCCGGAGAACGACAGCCCGGGCGAATTCCTCTGGCTGGCGAGCGAGCTGCATCGATACACAGGCGACCGGGCCGCGCTCGAGCGCGTGTGGCCGCGGGTCGAGGCGTCGATGCGTTATCTCGAGAAGCTTCGGCTGCAGGAGCGCACGCCCGCGCAGCGCGGCACGCCTTACTACGGCTTGCTGCCGGCCTCCATCAGCCACGAAGGCTATTCGGCGAAGCCCATGCATTCTTATTGGGACGACTTCTGGGGCCTCGCGGGATACGACAGCGCCGTGCGCATGGCGCGCGATCTCGGCAAGCGCGACCTGCTGAAGTCCTGGAGCGCGTCGCAGCGCCAGTTCCGGGCGGACGTGCACGCCTCCATCGAGGCGGCGATGAAGAATCACCGCATCGATTTCATCCCCGGGTGCGCCGAGCTGGGAGACTTCGACGCCACCTCGACCACGATCGCGCTCTCGCCGGTGGGCGAGGGCGAGCGGCTGCCGCAACGCGAGCTGCGCAACACGTTCGAGCGCTACTGGCAGGATTTCAGCGCGCGTCGCGAGGACTGGCGTGCCGGAGCCGCTGTTCGCAGCCTCGAGGCCCGCGCCGGCTCGCCTGGCGCTGCGCCGCCCGGGGCTGCATCGGCGCAAGCCTCGAAATGGCCGGTCTACACGCCTTACGAGATCCGCGCCATCGGCAGCTTCCTGCGGCTGGGCTGGCGCGAGCGCGCCGACGAGCTGCTGGAGTTCTTCATGGCGGACCGGCGCCCGGCCGGCTGGAATCAGTGGGCCGAAGTCGTTGGTCGCGATGCGCGCGAGCCGCGCTTCATCGGCGACATGCCGCACGGCTGGGTGGCGAGCGATTTCATCCGCTCGATCCTCGACATGTTCGCGTACGAGCGGGAGCAGGATGGCGCATTGATTCTCGCAGCGGGAATCGACCCACGCTGGCTGGAAGGCGAGGGCATCGCCGTCGAAGGGTTGCAGACGCCGTGGGGCGCGCTGGGCTATTCATTGCGGCGCGACGACCATGGCAATGCGCAGCTGTCGATTTCCGGAGATCTCGCGCCGCCCGGTGGATTCGTGCTCGCGTTGGGTGGCGTCGAGAAGCGTTTCCAGCGTGCGCCAGTGCGCTCGACCTTCGAGATTCCGCATGCGCCGTGACGCGCCATGCATTGATGCGTTGCCGGGTCGCCGATTCGCGGGTTTCGGGCTATTCGTCCAGCACGGCGCCATTCGTGGCGATGACGCGCGAGTAGAAGTCTGCACTGGCCTTGCGTGTGCGTTTCTGCGTCGCATAGTCCACGTGCACGATGCCGAAGCGCTTGCTGAACCCGTGCGCCCATTCGAAGTTGTCGAGCAGCGACCACGCGAAATAGCCCCGCACATCCACGCCTTGCGCAATGGCGCTACGCACGGCGCGCAGGTGATTGCGCAGGTACTCGACTCGCAGCGGGTCCTGAAGGGGCTCGCTTGCAGCCTGCGGCGGGTCCGGAAAGGCAGCGCCGTTCTCCGTGACGTAGATCGGTGGCGCCCCATAACGGGCGCTCATCCATTTGAGCGTGTCCGTGAGGCCCTGCGCGAACACTTCCCAGCCCGTCTCGGTGTGCAGTGCGCCGGCCTGCGCGACCCGCGAGGCGTGCAGCAGCCAGTCCGAGGCATCTGCTTTCGTCACGGCGCGCGTGTAGTAGTTGACGCCGAGATGATCGAGCGGCTGGCGGATGAGCTCGAGATCGGCGGCGGGCCAGTCCGGCCAGGCTTCGCCGAAGATCTCTTTCATCTCGGGCGGATATCGGCCGAGGCACGCCGGGTCCAGGTACTGCCGGTTCATGTAGGCCTCTGCGCGTTGCGTCGCCGCGAGGTCTGCCGGGGATTGCGAAGCCGCGTACTTCGGCTCGATGTTCACGACGAGCCCGATTTCATGCCGGCCGGTCGCGCGATACGCCTGCACGCCGCGCCCGTGTGCACGCATCAGGTTGTGGCTCGCGATCGGCGCTTCGAACCGGTCGCGATGGCCCGGTGCGAGGGCGCCATGGAGATAGCCACCGTCCGTCACCACCCACGGTTCGTTGAGCGTGGTCCATTTCTTCACCCGGCCATCGAGCGCGCGGTAGCACACGTCCGCGTACTCCGCGAACCATTCCGCGATGTCCGGGTTCAGCCAGCCGCCGAGATCGTCGAGCGCTTCGGGCAGGTCCCAGTGGTACAGCGTGCACATGGGCTCGATGCCGTGCTCGAGCAGCGCATCCACCAGGCGGTCGTAGAAGCCGAGGCCGGCCTCGTTCACGCGGCCGCGCCCTTCGGGCAGCACGCGTCCCCAGGCGATGCTGAAGCGGTAGGCCTGCAGGCCGATCTGTTTCATCAGCGCGACGTCTTCGCGGTAGCGGCGGTAATGGTCGCAGGCGACGTCTGCGGTGTCGCCATCCCGCACCATGCCCGGCGTGTGCGCGAAGCGGCGCCAGATGGAAGGGCCGGCGCCATCCGCGAGCGGCGAGCCTTCGATCTGGTGCGCGGAGGTGGCCGCGCCCCACAGGAAGCCGTCGGGGAATCTTTCGCGAGTGCTCACGGGGCCGCGTCCTTGTGTCGCTCGACCGGTATCGGCGTTCGCGGCGGATTCTATACGATAGGGACGGGGGTGAGACGGCATGGCGCGGGTTGAGCTCGATCGGGTCAGCAAGGTGTTCCCGGGCGGCCAGAAGGCCGTGGCCGATGCCACGTTCGTGGTGGCGGACGGCGAGCTCGTCGTGCTCGTCGGGCCTTCCGGCTGCGGCAAGTCGACGCTGCTGCGCATGGTGGCGGGGCTGGAGGAGATCACCTCCGGCACGCTGAAGATCGGCGACCGCGTGGTGAACGAGGTGCCGCCGAAAGAGCGCGACATCGCCATGGTGTTCCAGAGCTATGCGCTCTATCCGCACATGAGCGTCGCGGAGAACCTGGCGTTCGGCCTCAAGCTGCGCGGCGAGTCGCGCGAGGAGATTTCGGCGCGCGTGAAGGAAGCGGCTGCTTTGCTGGGGCTTGAAAGCCTCATGGAGCGCAAGCCGCGGCAGCTCTCCGGCGGGCAGCGGCAGCGCGTGGCGCTGGGGCGTGCGCTGGTGCGCAAGCCGCAGGTGTTCCTGCTGGATGAGCCGCTATCCAACCTCGATGCGAAGCTGCGCATGAGCACGCGCACGGAGATCGCGCGGCTGCACCGGAATCTCGAGGCCACCATGATCTACGTGACGCACGATCAGATCGAGGCGATGACGCTGGGGCAGCGCATCGTGGTGATGAACGCGGGGGTGATCCAGCAGATCGATACGCCGATGCAGCTCTACGACCGACCCGCGAATGTGTTCGTCGCGACGTTCCTGGGGAGCCCGGCGATGAACCTGTATCGCGGCAAGCTCGCGGGCAGCGAGCTCGTGGGGGAAGGGTGGAGGCTTGCGGTGGGGGAGGGCGCGCCGCGCGGCTCGGGTGACGTCGAGCTGATCGTGGGCTTGCGTCCGGAGCATCTCCACGTGGCGAGCGGCGCGTCTGCAGGCGAGTTGCGGCTCGATGCGACGATCGAGTCCGTCGAGCCGGTCGGCAACGAGGTCTTCCTCACCGCGATGCACGGATCGAAGGAGATCATCGCCCGCGTTCCGCCCCAGGCGCTCCCGGCTCCCGGCGAGCGGATCGCGTTCAGCTACTCCCCCGCCCAGCTCCACTTCTTCCGCGCCGACACCGAAGAGCGGCTCGTCCCGAATATTGCCTGAAATACAGGCTCCGGCGCCGCATCAACTCATCATGTCCGCGCGGCGGGGCTCGCGCATGCGCAGGGCGGTGAGGAACGAGAGGCCGCAGATTGCGGCGACGTACCAGTAGTAGAGCGGCTCGTGGCCCTGCTGCTTTGCCCAGAGCGCGAAGAACTCCGCCGTGCCGCCGAAGATGGCGACCGCCACGCTGTGCGCCAGGCTCACGCCGAGCGCCCTGATGTGCACCGGAAACATCTCCGCCTTGAAGAGCCCGCTCACCGACGTGTAGAAGCTCAGGATCAGCAGCGACGCCAGCACCAGCAGGAACGCCTGCCCCGCGCTGCCCGCGTTCGCCAACCCGTGCAGCAGCGGCACCGCGCCTACGGTCATGAGGCCCGTGAAGGCGAGGAGACACTTGCGGCGCCCGATGCGGTCCGAGAGCGCGCCCATCACGGGCTGCAGCAGCATGAAGATCGCCATCGCTCCCATCATCACCGCACTCACGGTCTTGATATCGAGCCCCGCCGTGTTCACCAGGAACTTCTGCATGTAGATGGTGAAGGTGTACAGGGACAGCGCGCCGCCCGAAGTGAGCGCCATCACGACGAGCAGCTCTTTTGGATGCTTCGCGAGCGCCGCCAGGCTGCCCGCCTCCTCTCTGCACGTCACCGACGGCGCGACGGACTCGTGCAGGTGATTGCGCATCAGCAGCACGGTGAAGGACATCACGGCGCCGACGACGAACGCGATGCGCCATCCCCAGTCGCGGAGCTCGGCGTCGCCGAGGTTGTGTTGCAGGACGATGAGGAGCAGCAACGCGCACAGCTGCCCCGCGATCAGCGTCACGTAGAGGAACGAGGCATAGAAGCCCCGGTGGGCGTCCGTCGCCATCTCGCTGAGATAGGTGGCCGCAGCGCCGAACTGCCCGCCGGTCGAGAAGCCCTGCAGCAGCCTGCCCAGCAGGAGCAATGCCGGAGCCCATGCGCCGATGGCCGCGTAGGTCGGCAGCACGGCGATCAGCAGCGAGCCGCCTCCCATCAGCAGTACGGAGACGATGAGCGCCGCCTTGCGGCCCTTGCGGTCCGCGAAGCGCCCGAAGAACCACCCACCGACCGGCCGGATGAGGAAGCCTACTGCGTAGATGCCCGCGACGTTCAGCAGCTGCGCCGTGCGATCGCCCTCCGGGAAGAAGCTGCTCGCGAAATAGAGCGCCGTGAACGCGTAGATGTAGAAATCGAACCATTCGATGAGGTTGCCGGCCGAGCCGGTCGCGATGGCCGCGATGCGCTGTCGGCGGCCGAGCCCGGAGCTCACGTGCGCGGATCCATCGAAGGTCTCCCCTTGAGTGCGGCGCGGCGCGCGAACATGCCCCGCGCCGGCGCGAAAGCGCAATGTAGCGGCGGTTATTTATCCATGCCAGCCGCGGAGGGGGCTTGCCCCGGGTCCCCGGACGTGTGAACGTCGGCCGGCGATGCAAACGCGGTTGAACCTGCAGCAACTGTCGGCCTTTCTGACGCTGGCGGACCACGGCAGCTTCGGAGACGCTGCGGAGGCGCTCGGGGTCTCGCAGCCGGCGCTCAGCCGCACCATCCAGCAGGCCGAGAATCGCCTCGGCGCGCGACTTTTCGACCGGGATACCCGCAAGCTGCGCCTCACGCCCGCCGGCGAGCGCCTGGAGCCGCTCGCGCGCCGGCTCGTCCGGGAGTATCAGTCCGCCTTCGCGGAGTTCGACGACTTCGTCGCCGGCCGCCAGGGCCTGGTGCGCGTCGCGGCGCTGCCATCCCTGGCGGCGATGCTGTTGCCCGGCGTCATCGCGCGATTCCGCGAAACCCAGGACGCGGTGCGCATACATATCTGGGAAGACGTAGCGCGGCCAGTGCACCGTGCGGTGCTGGAAGGGCGCGCGGATATCGGTCTCGCCACGCAGCCCCCCATCGCGAGCGATCTGCGCTATCGGCAGCTGCTGCGCGACGAAGTGGTGCTCGTCTGCCGTACGGACGACATGCTCGCGCATCGCGAAGAGCACGACTGGTCCGTCTTCGCCACGCGCGCCTGCGTCATCCCGTCACCCGAAACCGGACTGCGCGCGCTGGTCGACCAGGCGTTCGAGAAGGCGGGCGTTTCGGCGGACCCGCTCTTCAACTGCAAGCAGCCGACGACCATCGGCGCTCTCGTCAACGCGGGAGTGGGAATCGCCGCGCTGAGCCGGCTGACGCTGGCGCAGCTCGATTCTCCGACGCTCGCATACCGCAGGCTGCGCAACCCCACGGTGGCGCGCTCCATCGGCATCGTCACGCACGCTGCGCGCTCGCTCGCACCGGCGGCACGCTTGTTCCTCAAAGAGCTCGAGGCCCAAGCGAA
Source organism: Steroidobacteraceae bacterium (assembly GCA_044225565.1). Classification (GTDB taxonomy): domain Bacteria; phylum Pseudomonadota; class Gammaproteobacteria; order Steroidobacterales; family Steroidobacteraceae; genus CAVXAE01. Next base: position 30,536 of record JBGAIL010000025.1, read on the forward strand.
AAAGCTGCGCGCCGCGCATCGGCGGTGAGCCGGCCAGGGGAGACCCGGAGCGATGATGAGCCGGCGCGGCGTGCTCTGCGGCACGGCCGCCGCTCTCGCGGCCGCCGCATGAACGGCATATCCACTTTTCGGGGTAAAGCGCTCTAATGCGGGAACGGCACGGTTGACGGGCTCGGGGAAGGCATGGGGGAGAAGCACCTTTTCGTCGCAGGGATCGCCTCGAAGTATGGCCAGCGGCTGAGGCGATTCCTTTCCGCGCGTGTGAGAAACAGTGCGGATGTACCTGATTTAGCTCAGGAAGTCTTCCTGCGCCTCCTGCGCGTGGACGATCACGAGACCATCCGCAGCCCGGAGTCCTATCTCTTCACCATCGCCAGCCACATCCTGCACCAGCACACCCTGCGGCAGTCCACGGCACCCGAATCCCTGGACGTCGAAGCCATGTGCTCGGAGCTGCGCAGCGACGAGGAGGACGAGCCGGACGCACGCGCCGAGACACAGCAGCGTGTCGAGCAGCTGCAGCGTGCCATCGCGCAGCTTCGTCCGATGGAACAGAGCGCGTTGCTGCTGCACCGCTATGCGGGCTTTTCGATCAGCGAGATCGGCCTGCAGCTCGGTATCGCGCGGCCGACGGCGAAGAAATACCTCGCCAAGGCGCTGCTGCACTGTCGAGACGCGCGCGGCGGGCCGGCCGAAGGAAGGGATGCTTCGTGAAGACCTCCAGCAAAGGTGCTGCGCCCGGCCGGCAGGCACTCATCGAAGCGGCGGACTGGTTCGTCGAGTTCCGCGTGGGCGATGCCGATGTGGCCGCCCGCCAGGAGTTCGACCGGTGGGTACGCCGCTCGCCCGAGAACATCCAGGCGTATCTGCAGATCGCGACCACGTGGTCGGATCTGTCACAGGCGAAGCCGGAAGCCCCGCTCGACGTGCAGCAACTCGTCGCAGGCGCGCGCGACGTTCGCAACGTGGTCGAGATGGGCCCAGCGCCGATATCCCATTCTCCGCCGCCAGCGAAATCGCGTCCGCGCGTCGCGGCAATCGCTTTGCTCGCAGCGACCATTGCCTGCCTCTGCGTAGGTACCGCGCTCGTGCTGCGCAGCCGCGCGCCGATCTATGCCACGGGCATCGGCGAGCAGCGTTTCCTCACGCTGCCAGATGGCTCCACGGTGGAGCTCAACGCGCGCTCGAGCGTGCAAGTGCGCTTCAGCGGCCGCGAGCGCCTCGTCGAGCTGGTCGAAGGCCAGGCGCTGTTCGACATCGCAAAGGACGCCGGCCGTCCGTTCACCGTGAAGAGCGGCGAAACCCGCATCCGCGCGCTCGGAACGCAGTTCGACGTCTATCGCAAGGCGTCGGGCACCACCGTCACCGTGCTGGAAGGCCGCGTCGCCGTGACGGCCGGCGCCGCAACCTCGCGAGAGCCGGCGCCTGAAACGACCGGGAGGCCGGAGCCGCTCCGCTCCGCCAGCGTGCGGTCCGTTGCCGGCTCCACGGCCGTGCCTCTCGACGCGAGGACCGGCCACGGCCTCGTGTATCTCTCGGCAGGCGAGCGCCTGGTGGTCTCTCCGAGCCGTGCGTTGTCGCCCGTGACGACCAACGTAGAAGCCGCCCGCGCCTGGACCCAGCGCCGGCTCATTTTCGATTCATCGCGCCTCGCGGACGTGGTGGAGGAGTTCAACCGGTACAACCACCGCCCGCTGCTCATCGAGAGCGAGTCGCTGCACGACATGCTCATCAGCGGCGTGTATTCCTCCACCGACCCTGCTTCGCTGCTGCGCTTCCTCCGGCACCAGCCGGGCGTGCAGGTGTCCGAAGCCGCGGACGGCATCCGGATCTCGACGCCGTAGCATGTCCACTTTCCACCCGGCAACGCTCTATAGCTCCACGAGTCGCGCGTCATGCCCGACGCCGACGATCGGAAGCCTCAGGAGAGGCGGGGGAGTCATCATGCGTGCATCGCTCGTCGCAGCGGCGGTTTGCCTGTCGATCGCAGGCCTTTCCAGGGCCGGGGAAGTCACGGCTTCCATGCGCCAGCCCGTCAACATTCCGGCGCAACCGCTGAGCCTGGCCCTGCAGACTCTGGCGAAGGAGTGCGATCGCCAGGTGCTGTACCGCTCGGAGATCGTGGGCGCCTATCGTACCGACGAGCTCTCGGGCGACCTCACTTTCGATGAGGCGCTGCAGAAGCTGCTGAGCGGCACCTCGCTCACCTATCGCTATCTCGACGAGAAGACGGTGACCATCGACCCGCAGGATCGCCCTGCGCCGCAGGCTTCCGTCGGCAGTGGTGGAACGTGGCCCGTTGCGGCACTGTCGGCATCGGCGCAGCAAGACGGGGCTCTGCGCGTTGGCTGGCTCGATCGACTGCGGCTCGCGATGGCTCCCCAGGCGGACGCTCAATCTTCCTCGGCCGGCCAGCCTGCGCAGCCCGACGACGTCGAGACCGTGGTGGTGACGGCCACCGGCTCTCAAGTGGAGCTGCCCGGCGACTACGCGGGCGGACAGGTGGCGCGCGGTGGCCGCGTCGGCCTTTTCGGCAACCTGGACATGATGGACGTGCCGTTCAGCTCGACCAATTTCACGGCGGAGTTCATGCGCAACCTGCAGGCCCGCAGCGTGGCGGACGTCGTGCAGAGCGATCCTGGCGTGCGCGTGGCCCGTGGCTTCGGCAATTTCCAGGAGCTTTACGTGGTCCGCGGCTTCCCCGTCTATTCGGACGACATGAGCTACAACGGACTCTACGGATTGCTGCCGCGCCAGTACGTCGCCGCCGAGTTCCTGGAGCGCGTGGAGGTGTTTCGCGGCGCGAACAGCTTCCTGAACGGCGCTGCCCCGAGCGGCAGCGGCATCGGGGGGAATTTCAATCTGGTGCCGAAGCGGGCGCCGGACAGCCCGCTCAATCGCCTGACCCTGGGAACGGAGACCGGCGGAGAATGGCTGGGCGCGATGGACGTCGCGCGCCGCTTCGGGTCGGACGGGCAGTTCGGCATGCGCGTGAACGGGGTGCGCCGCGCCGGAGACACGGCCGTCGATGACGAGCATCGAAAGCTTTCCGTGGTCTCGATCGGCATGGACTACCGCGGTGAGCAGGCCCGCTTCTCGGCGGACTTCGGCTTCCAGAACCATCACATCGATGCGCCGAGGCCGAGCGTCACGCCTTCCTTCCTGGCCACGGAGGTCCCGGATGCGCCGGATGCCGATGCCAACTACGCGCAGAAGTGGACCTTCACCGAAGAGCGCGACAAGTTCGGCGTGATTCGCGGCGAGTACGACTTCAGCGAGCATGCGAAGGTGTGGGCCGCGACCGGGTTGCGTGACGGCACGGAGCACAACATCCTCAGCAACCCCACTGCGGATGCGGCCGGCAACACCAGCAGCTACCGCTTCGACAACTTCCGCGAGGACCGCATCACCACCAGCGAGATCGGCGTGCGCGGCGAGTTCAAGACCGGCAGCGTGGGTCACCGGGTCAGTGTTTCCGGCAGCATCTTCAAGCTGGACTCGAAGAACGCATACGCCTTCTCGAGCTTTGCGGGATTCCCCGGCAGCCTCTACGCCCCGGTCCAGGTGACACCGCCCGCGCCGGACTTCTTCACCGGCGGCGAGCTCTTCGATCCGCTGACGACCACGCTCACGAAGACCTCGAGCGTCGCGGTGGCCGACATGCTCTCCCTGCTGAATGAGCGGCTGCTGGTGATCGTCGGCGCGCGCAACCAGAAAATCGAGCAGAACAGCTACAACTACGATACGGGCGCGAAGGAAAGCTCGTACGACAAGAGCCGCGTCACCCCGGTATTCGCCGCGGTCGTCAAGCCGACCAGCCATGTCTCGCTCTACGGCAACTATGCCGAAGGGCTGCTGCAGGGCGACGTGGCGCCGCTCACCTTTTTCAATCCCGACACGGGGCTGTTCGAGCCGGTGCGCAACGGCGGCGCGATCTTCAAGCCCTTCGTGTCCGAGCAGGTGGAGATCGGGGCGAAATACGATTCGGGCAGCTTCGGCGGGACGGTGTCGGCCTTCCGCGTGAACAAGCCCGTCGGGCTCGTCGATCCCGACACGGCGACCTTCGGCCCCGATGGCGAGCAGATCCACAAGGGCATCGAGATCAGCGTGTACGGCGTCGCGACCGACGGGCTCCGTCTCCTCGGTGGAGTCACTTTCCTCGATACCAAGGCCCAGAACGGTCATCCGGTCATCGGCGTGCCGGACGCGCAGGCGAACTTCGGGGCCGACTGGGACGTGCCGGGGCTCACCGGATTCACGCTCGATGGCCGCGTGTCCTACACGACCAAGCAGACCGCCAACCTCGACGACACGCTGAAGATTCCCTCATGGACGCGCCTGGACATCGGTGCACGGTATGCGCTTCCGATCCGGGATAAGGACTTCACCTTGCGCCTGCGCGTGGACAACGTGACGGACAAGAAGTACTGGGCTTCGGTGGGCGGGTCCTATGATGCGAACTACATGGTGCAAGGCGCGCCGCGTACGTTCTCGCTCTCGGCATCCGTCGATCTCTGAGTGGCTCCAGCCCGCGCGCCCGTGCATCAGGAACGTCGAGAAGTATGAGACCCGCAAACTGGTTGTGGGGATGTCTCGCAGCGGTGGTGATGGCCGCTGCGACGGTATGTGCCTCGGGTGCCCAGAGGCCGGTCCCGTTCGCGGCCGACCCTTATCCAAGCACTTACCAGCCCCTGCCACGCGTCGACACGCTGATCGTCGGCGCGACGGTGCTCGATGGCGCAGGCAGGCGGCTCGAGAACACCGACGTGCTGATGCGCGACGGCCGTATCATCGACATCGGTCGCGGCCTCAAGGCGCGCGGCGCCACGGTCATCGACGCGCGCGGTCGTTGGGTCACGCCAGGCGTCATCGACGTGCACAGCCACGACGGCAGCTTTTCCGTGCCGCTGACCTCGGCCGACCTCGCCACCAACGACATCTCGGAGACCAGCGATTCGAACGTCGCCGACACGTGGGTGGAGCATGCGGTGAACGCGCAGGATCCTGCGTTCGGCGCGGCGTTGCGAAATGGCGTGACCACGTTGCAGATCCTGCCTGGCTCGGTGCCGCTGTTCGGTGGCCGGTCAGTGATCGTGAAGCCCATTCCCGCGGCGGACGTGCTGTCCATGAAGTTTCCCGGGGCTCCGCAGGGCTTGAAGATGGCGTGCGGCGAGAACCCCAGGAGCTTCTTCGGCGAGAAGAACGATGCTCCGACCAGCCGTCAGGGCTCGGTGGCGCTCGTGCGCGAAGCCTTCCTCGCGGCGCAGCAGTATCTCCAGGGCTGGAAGGACTACCAGAGTGGCGCGAAACCCGCGCCGCCCGAGCGGGATCTCAAGATGGACACGCTGGCGGCAGTGCTCACTGGCGAGATTCCCGTGCACATGCATTGCTATCGCGCGGGCGACATGACATCGATGCTCGGCGTGGCGCGGGAGTTCGGCTTCACCATCCGCGCGTTCCATCACGCCACCGATGCCTACAAGATCGTGCCGCAGCTGAAGGCGGCGGGCACCTGCGTGGCGGTGTGGTCGGACTGGTGGGGCTTCAAGATGGAGCTGATCGATGCCATCCGCGAGAACGCAGCCATCGTGGACGCGGCCGGCGGCTGCGTGATGATGCATTCGGACTCGCCGGTGGTCGGGCAGCGGCTCAACATCGAGGCGGCCAAGGCTGCGGCGGCGGGGCGGCGCGCCGGCATCGACCTGCCGCCGGAGCACATCGTCCAATGGGTGACGAGCGCGCCGGCGAAGGCGCTGGGGCTCGGCGACCGCATCGGCACGATCGCCGAAGGGCGGAACGCGGACGTGGTGGTGTGGTCGGCGGATCCTTTCTCGATCTATTCCCACGCCGACCAGGTGTTCATCGACGGGGCGCTGGCCTACGACCGCTCGAAGCCGCAGGGCTCGTCGACGCCCGACGTGCTGCTCGGCCGGCCGGAAGCAGGGCCATCGCCGTGAAGCGGTTGCTGCCGGAAGTACTGCGCGCATCACGCAGGATCGAATGTGTCTCACCAGCGCTTGCGGCGCTGGTCTGTCTCGCGCTTTCGCTCAGTCCGTTGGCGAGTGCCCGGGCGGAAAC
>JBGAIL010000279.1:0-4231 GCA_044225565.1 Steroidobacteraceae bacterium
GGACGTCCTGCGAGATGGGCCGGACCTCTACGCGCCGCAGCTGGCGGCCATCCGGAGCGCGCGAAGATCCGTTCACCTGGAGGCGTACATCTTCCGGTCCGGCGAGGTCGCGGATGCGATACTTCAGGCGCTCTGCGAGCGCGCCCGCGCTGGCGTGAAGGTGCGGATGATCGTCGATGCGGTGGGCAGTTTTCGCCTGCCGGGCCGCGTGTTGGTGCAGCTGCGCGAGGCCGGCGGCGAGGCCCATCGCTACCATCCTCTGCGCTGGCAATTCTTTCGGCGCTGGAACAGCCGAACTCACCGTAATCTCCTCATTACGGACGGCGAGACGGCCTTCATCGGCGGTGCAGGCATCGCGGATCATTGGAGCCGTACAGCTCCGCCTTCCTGGCGCGACTGCGTGGTATGCGTGACCGGCGGAGTCGTCGCGGAGCTCCAGGCGGTATTTGCCGAGAACTGGCTGGAGTGCGCGGGCGAGCTCCTGGTCGGCACCGATTCGTTCCCGGTCCGGGCCGGTGATTTTTCGCCGGCCGCGCCCTCGGCGCCGAAGGCCATCGCTGTCGGCAGCACGCCGACTGCGGGAGGATCCACGCGAGCCAGGATGCTGGTGCAATTTCTCCTGGCGAGCGCGCGTGACAGCATCGATCTGGGCACGCCATATTTCATACCCGACATGGGGATCCGGCGCGAGCTCATTGCCGCGAGGAGCCGCGGAGTGCGGATTCGCATTCTGAGCGGAGGCCCATACGGCGATCACGGTATCGTCAGGCGCGCGGGGCGTCGTCGCTATGGCCCGCTCCTCGAGGCCGGCATCGAGCTGCGTGAGTACTCGGACCACATGTACCACGCGAAAGTGCTGATCGTGGATGGGCGATGGTGCCTGCTGGGCTCGACGAACATCGACCACCGCTCGTTCGCGCTGAACGACGAAGTCAATCTACTGGTGCTGAGCTCCGGCCTCGCGGCGCGGCTGCGCGAGATGCTGGAAGGCGACTTCCTTCACGGCGAGGTGCTGACCCTCGCTCGCTGGCGTGCCCGCTCGCGGCTCGAGCGCGCTCTGGCGACCATCGGTCGCGTGATTGAGCGCCATCAGTAGCGCAGTCCTTGCGCCGCTTCTCCAGTGGTGTCACTTAGGGCCCATGAAAATGGCGGAGCGGACGGGACTCGAACCCGCGACCCCCGGCGTGACAGGCCGGTATTCTAACCAGCTGAACTACCGCTCCGAATTTGGTGGGTGCTGAGGGGCTCGAACCCCCGACATTCGCCGTGTAAAGGCGACGCTCTACCAGCTGAGCTAAGCACCCGTATCGCCAGGCCGGGGCCTGAGACGGCCCCGGAAGAGGGCAGCGTAGTCTAGAGGACGGTCCCCGGAGCCGCCAACGGTTTCGCTGTCATCATTCGCTCGGTGCGGCCGCCGCGAAACTCATGCCGACGGTGCTGAAGCCGCTGTCCACATAGGAGATCTCGCCGGTGATGCCACCAGCGAGGTCTGAGCAGAGGTAGGCGGCGGCGTTGCCGACATCCTCGAGCGTGACGTTGCGCTTGAGCGGCGCCACGTCGGCCACTTGGCCCAGCATCTTGCGGAAGCCGGCGATGCCTGCCGCCGCGAGCGTCTTGATGGGGCCCGCGGAAATGGCGTTCACGCGGATGCCTTCCGGCCCGAGGTCCGCCGCGAGGAAGCGCACGTTCGCCTCGAGGCTTGCCTTGGCGAGCCCCATTACGTTGTAGCTGGGAATGGAACGCACCGCGCCTAGATACGAAAGCGTGAGGATAGCGCCGCGGCGGCCTTCCATGAGCGGGCGTGCGCCGCGTGCGAGAGCCAGCAAGCTGTAGCTCGAGACGTCGTGAGCGATCCGGAAGGCCTCGCGTGACGTGTCAATGAAGCGCCCCGCCAGCGCTTCGCGCGGTGCGAAAGCGACGGCGTGGACGAGGATGTCGAGGTTTCCCCAGTCGCTCTTCAGCTTCGCGAACGCAGCGTCGATCTGTGCATCGTCGGTGACGTCCAGCGGCATCGTGAGCTTCGAGCCTACGGACTCGGCGAGAGGCACGACGCGTTCCTTCATCTTGTCGTTGACGTAGGTGAAGGCGAGCTCGGCGCCCTCACGATGCATGGCCTGGGCGATGCCCCAGGCGATGGATCGTTCCGTCGCCACACCGACGATCAGCGCGCGCTTGCCAGCTAGGAATCCCATGGTGATCGGCTCTCCAGGTCGCAGGAGGGCCGATTATGCCCGAAGGCGACTGACTCAGCCTTTGCGCCCGGCGACCTTGATGGTGAGCCGCTGGCCCGGACGAATCGGGTTGCGCGGGCTGATGCTGTTCCAGCTGGTGATCTGCGCCACCGTGACCTGGAAGAGGCGGGCGATCTGCGAAAGCGTGTCGCCCCGGCGCACGGTGTAAGTGACCTTGCGGCCGGAGCTGGGAACCGCCTCGCCGGCGGTCTGGTCACGCGTGCTCAGGCGCAGCCGCTGGCCGGCGCGCAGCGTGTCCGTGGTGCTCATGCCATTCATGCGTGCGAGCGTTCTCACGTCCATGCCGTGGCGCTTCGCGATGGCCCACAATGAATCCCCACGCTTCACGACGTGCAGCTGCGGACGCCGCGCGCTGTTTGGCTTGTCGACTCGCGCTGCCGCTGCCAGCACTTTCGGCGGCAGCGTGCTGACGGCCGAAGGCACTCGCAGCTCGGAGCCGACCGTGAGCACGCCCGTGGGCAGCGAATTCAGCTCGCGGATGACGTCGATGGTCGTGTGGAACTGGCGGGCGACGGATGAGACCGAGTCGCCCTCCTGCACGGTGTAGAGCGTGGCACCGAGACGCTGTTCCGTGGTGAGTTGGCCGATGTTCTGCCGGAACACGGCTGCGCCGTCCACGGGCAGCAGCAGGAAATGCGGGCCCGAAGGGTCCGTCGCCCAGCGGTGGAAGGCGGGGTTGAGCTCGAAGAGCGCCTCGGGCGTGATGCCGGCGACTTCCGCCGCGAGCTTCAGGTCGATCTGCCCGAGCGTCTCGACGCGGTCGAAGTAGGGCTCGTTGGCGATGGCGGTGAACTCCAGGCCGAAGTCGTCGGGATAGGCGACCAGGCGTTTCATCGCGAGCAGCTTCGGTACGTAGGCGCGGGTTTCCTTGGGGAGCGCGAGGCTCCAGAAATCCGTCGGACGGCCTGCTGCCTTGTTGCGGGCGATGGCGCGCTGCACGTTGGCTTCGCCGCAGTTGTAGCCCGCGACTGCGAGCAGCCAGTCGCCGTCGAATTCGTCGTGCAGGTATTGCAGGTAGTCGAGCGCGGCGCGCGTGGATTCCACCACGTCGCGGCGGCCGTCATACCACCAGTTCTGCTTCAGGCCGAAGCGCGAGCCGGTGCCGGGAATGAATTGCCACAAGCCCGCAGCGCGCGCGCGGGAGTACGCAAAAGGTTCGAACGCGCTTTCCACCACCGGCAGCAGCGCGAGCTCGAGCGGCATGTTGCGCGCTTCGAGTTCCGTGACGATGTGGTACATGTACAGCCCCGCGCGGCTGAATGCGCGGTCGAGATAGTCCGGATTGCGCGAGTACCAGTTCAGCTCGCGGGTGACGGCCTGGCGATCGATGTCGTCGAGGATGAAGCCGGCCCGGATGCGGTCGAAGAGGTCGGCGTACTGGTTCTGGGTGAGGCCGGCAGCAGCATCTGCTGGCTCCGGAGTGGCCGGGGTCTGGGCGGCTGGCGGTACGGTATCGGCGGGGAAGGTGGCGCTGGATTGCACCGGCGGTATGGCAGCGCCTGTAGGCACGGCGGTCGAGGTTTCCGGCTTGCGGTCCGCGGGCGAGTGCACGCACGCCGTGGCGCAAAGCACCGTGGAAATGAGCAGCCCTAGGCGCACGCGCCGGTTCGATACCATCATTCCGTCCCTCGTCTGCCAGCGGATCGCTTGCGCATACGCCGCTTCCGTGAATTATCGTAAACCGGATGCGGCGTGCTAAGGTCGGCTCGCGTCCGTGCTTGCCCGCCCGGACCCGAAAGCTACTTGTTCGCGGCCCGGAATTTAACCGGTAAATTCACAGTATTGCCAGTCTGCCACCGTGTCAGTTCGCACTTCCCACATCCTCGACCGGGATGCCGCCCTGAGCGCATGGTGGGGCGGCACACCGGGCCGTGCGCTGCTCACCGCGGAGTGCGAGCTCGTGGGAGAGGCGCTCGAGGACGTATTCGGCTGGGAACTGCTGCAGGTCGGCGCCTGGGGAGGCGCGGGCGATCTGCTGG
>JBGAIL010000280.1:0-4187 GCA_044225565.1 Steroidobacteraceae bacterium
ATATCGCGGCCTCACCGTGCTGCGCCACGGCGGATCGATCGACGGCTTCAGACACAACTACCTCGTCTTTCCCGAGCAGCGTTTCGCCGTGGCCGTGCTCTGCAATCGCAGCGATGCGGCCGCGGCGGAGCGCGCAGAGGCCGTGGCGGATGCCTATCTCGCGCCGCTCATGACTCCGAAAGACGTTCCGACGGAGGTCACCGAGCTCGCTTCACAGCCGGGACGCATCGAGGTGTCGGCAGTGCGCGAGGGTCTGTATCGCGACGTGAAATCCGGCGAGTATCTCGCGCTCCGGCGAGAGAATGCCGGGCAGTTGACGCTCGCATATCGAGGCCGCGAGCTGCCACTCGAGCCGGCGGGTGCGCGGGTCTACAAAACGGCGCCTCTGCAATTCCGGCCGATCTATCTGGCCTTCGACAGTGAGTCGGTGTCGATGGCCTATGCCGGAGACTACGACGAGTTCGCGAGGGTCTCCCCCTGGAATCCTGTGGATCTGCAGCATTGGGCCGGCACCTATCGCAACGATGAGACGGGCGCGCGGCTGCAGCTCGGTGTCGAGGACGGCGTGCTGACCAGCGAGCTCGACAATTCGAAGCTGAAGCTGCGGCCGGGGCGCCCGGAGGAATTCATCTACGGCCGCGGCGCACTCGTCGTGCCGGGGGACGGTCCCGCGGACCGGGTCACGTTGCATGTGGTCGGGCTGCGCGGGCTGGAATTCATGCGGCAACGAGGAACGACGGCACAATGAACAAGCGCGTTTCGAACGTCACGGGAAGGTGGCTGGCCGGTCTTGCCGGCTCTGCCCTGTTGCTGGCCGCCGGCGCGACGACATGCGTCGCCGCGAGCGATGCCGAGCAGACACGGGAGCGCGCCGTCGATGCGCTGTTCGCTGCGATGGACAAGCCGGACACACCGGGCGCGGCGGTTGGCATCTACAGCGAGGGACGCGTCGTCTACAAGCACGGATATGGCAGCGCGCTGCTCGGCCGCGACGCGCCCGTCACCACGCACACGGTCTTTCATGTGGCCAGCGTCTCGAAGCAATTCACTGCTTTTGCGATCGCCCTGCTGGCGCGGGAGGGCAAGCTGGATCTCGACCGGAAGATCGGCACCTATCTGCGCGATCTACCCCCGTTCGGCGAGACGGTGACCGTGCGGGATCTCGTGCTGCACACGAATGGCCTGCAGGAAGTGAACACGATGTTCTGGCTCGCCCAGCGCTCTCGCGCGGACTATCTGCGCCAGCAGCAGGCACTCAGCCTGATCCGCCGCCAGAGCGAGCTCGCCTTCGAGCCCGGCACCCGATTCAACTACAACAACAGCGGCTACACGCTGCTGGCCGAGATCGTCCGGTCGGTGTCCGGGCAGACGCTGCACCAGTTCGCCTCGGCGCGCCTGTTCGAGCCGCTCGGCATGCGGCAGACCCTGTTCCGTGACGATCTCGGAGAGGTCATTCCCGAGCTCGCCGAGGCGTATCAACCCGCTGCGGCAGGATGGCGCCGCGCCGTCGTCAATTCCGAGCTCGTCGGCGCCGCCGGCCTCTACACCACCGTCGATGACCTGCTGAGATGGCTCGGCAACTTCGACCGGCCCCAGGTCGGCGACCGGGCCCTGATCGAACAGATCTGCACTCCGGGAGCGCTGCGCGACGGCAAGCCTCTCCACTACGCCTTCGGGCTGTACCGGCAGACGTACGCCGGCCATGACGCCGTGGCGCACGACGGATCGGATTGGGCGTATCACTCGGTCGTCGTGTACCTGCCCAGGGAACGGTTCGGTGTCGTCGTGCTGGCCAATTCCGAGCGCGACCTCGGCGCCATCGCGCGGAAGATCATCGAGGTTTATCTGGGCAAGGGCACGGCATCGCCCACCGTGGCGGATGGCGCCGCACCTCCGATCGAGCCGACCCGTCAACAGGTCCGGGCGATGGCGGGTCATTACCTGCATCCGTACCTGTGGGCAGCCGATCTCGTCGAGAAAGACGGCGAGCTGTGGTGGCAATCGTCCGTCATGAACAGCGCGAAGGTCACGTTCCGCGAAGGCGACGTGCTCTCGCGCCCGCTCGGCACGGAGACGCGCTATTTCAGGATCGAGCGCGACTCCCGGAACAGGATCATCGGCTTTCGCCCGCTCGATACGATCGGCGGGGGCACCATCGAGCTTTACGAGCGCAAACCGCCGGTCGCGCCCTCGCTCGCCGAGTTGAGGGCGCTCGAAGGGGACTACCGCACAGCGGCGCTGGACATCACCTATACCTTCAAGGTCGTCGATGGCGCGCTGACGGCGCGCTCACTCTGGTCGGTCGCGCCGATCAGGTTCCAGCCGGTCGCGCCGGATCGGTACGATGCCAACGACATCCCCATGGGATCGATCCGGTTCACGCGCAACGCGTCCGGCAAGCCGACCGGCTTCCGCATCGTCGGCGGCGGCATGCGGGGCACGATTTTCGAGCATCTGCCATGAACATGAAAAAGCACGTCTGCACGATCACTTTGCTGATCTGGCCGGTACTGGCGGCCAGCGCTGGAACACCGACGGACGGCGAGCGCGTCCACGCGTTCGAAACGGGTCTGCGGCCGGCAGTATTGGTGCAGGGAGCACCGGGCACGACGTGGACCCTCGAGCAGCGCATGGCGCACTGGAAGATCCCCGGAGTCAGTGTGGCGGTCATCCGCAACGGACGGGTCGCGTGGGCCCGCGGGTACGGCGTGAAAGAAGCCGGCACGAACGATCGTGTCGATGCGGACACGGTTTTCTCCGTCGGCTCGGTGAGCAAGGTGGGCGCGGCTGCGGTCACGTTGCGCCTCGTCGACGCGGGCAGGCTTGCGCTCGATCGCGACGTGAACGACTACATCACTCGCTGGAAAGTGCCGGCCAGCGCGTACACCGTGGTGCGCCCAGTGACTTTGCGCGGCATCCTGTCTCATTCGGCGGGTCTCAGCGTGAGCGGCTTTCCGGATTTCCAGCCGGGGGACGCCTTGCCGGGCATCGTCGACACCTTGCAGGGCCGCCCGCCCGCAAAGACGGAAGCGGTGCGCGTGATCGAAAGTCCCGGCACCACCTTTCGCTATTCGGGCGGCGGCACGACCATCGAGCAGCTCGTGATCGAGGAGCAGACCGGTCTGTCGTTTCCCGAAGCGGCGAGGCGCTACGTTCTCGAGCCGCTGCACATGGGGCGCAGCACCTATGAGAATCCGCTGCCCGCCTCGCACGGGAACATCGCCAGGGCGCACGATGCGCAAGGCAAGCCGACGGCACTGCCCAGAGGCTGGGAGAGCATGCCGGAAACAGCGGCGTCCGGACTGTGGACGACGCCAGGCGACTACGCGAAGCTGGTCATCGCGTTGATCGAGTCCTATCGCGGCGCGCGCGATGCGTTCATCAGCACGACCCTGGCGCGGGACATGATGACCGAGGTCGGGCCGAGCCGGGTCGGGCTGGGTCCCTTCCTCGACGGCCACGGTCTGACGCGGCGTTTCTCTCATTCGGGCGCGAACGACTCGTACCGGGCGTGGATGGAGGGCCACCTGGCGACCGGCAACGGCGCTGTGATCTTCACGAACGGCTCCAACGGTACGCGGCTGATTCCAGAAGTGCGGCGCGCGATCGCCGCCGCCGAGGGCTGGGCGATGACCGGCAGCCTGGTCGTTCCGAAGGTCGAGATATCCGCTGCGCAACTCGAGGAGTTCGCAGGTATCTACGCCGTGAGACGCGCCGATCGGGTATTGGAGACGAGACAGAGCCATGTACCGAAGATCGCGTACCGCGTGTTCGTCGAGAATGGTCGCCTGCGCCTCGCGGATGCTGGGGCCGGGGAGGGCAGCGTCGCCCTGATTCCCGAGGGCCCGCTGCAGTTCGTGGCGGAGGATGACTCAAGCGTCAGGATCGAATTCGTGCGCGGATACGATGGCAAGCTCGTCGCGCTCGTGAATCGCCTCGAGGACTACGCAGTGCAGGCCGACAAGGCTCGATAGCCGCGAAGCGGGATTGCCAGCACGGTCCGAGTTGGTACAGAATCCCGTCATTGACGGCGCTACATAGCCAAAACATGTAGCGTTATGAAAGGCTTGGACAGGAATTCGAAATTCGATTCCCGCTCCGGTCTCCCTGGAATCGAATGCTGGCGCGGTGGCCGAGCGGTCAGGCAGAGGTCTGCAAAACCTCGTAGATGGGTTCGACTCCCGTCC
>JBGAIL010000281.1:0-4184 GCA_044225565.1 Steroidobacteraceae bacterium
CGGTCGCCATGTACGTGGACGAGATCTACCAGGGCACGGTGGCCGGGCAGACCGCGCAGCTGTTCGACCTGAAGCGCGTGGAGATCCTTCGCGGGCCGCAGGGCACCCTGTACGGCAGGAATACCCCCGGTGGCCTGGTGCAATTCATCTCGAACGCGCCGACCCCGCAGTTCGAAGCTGGCGGTAGCCTGCAGGCAGGCTCCTTCAGTCAGAGGATCGCCGAGGGATTCGTCAGCGGCCCGCTCTCGGACCGGTTGCGTGCGCGGCTCGCAGCCAAATACAACCGGGACGACGGCTATCAAACCAATGTGGCGACCGACACCCGCTTCGGGCAAACCAAGGTGGCATCGGTACGAGGCCTGCTCGAATGGCAACCGCTCGATTCACTCACGCTTTCCGGGAAAGCCTTCTACAGCAAGTCGGACGGTAGCCATCCCGGTTACGGGGTCTACGGGCAGCTCGACCCCACGAGCAGCGCCCACTGCACGCTCGCGCAGATCGAGGCATCGCAATGCGTGAATGACGCGGGCTTCCGCGACCCGGATCCGGACCCGAAGCACGTCTACTCGGAACGCTCCCGGCTCCCGGAGAATCTGGAGACGTACGGCGGCTCACTGCGCCTCGCCTGGGACAACGATCTGCTGCAGTTCGTGTCGATCACCGGCTACGAGAAGATGGACAAGATGCTGACCGAGGATTGCGACTCGGCCTCGGTATCCGCTTTCGTCTGCGTCGGCGAGTGGACCGCGGACAACTCCCAGTTTACCCAGGAGTTCCGGCTGAGCGGCGGTACACGGCTGCACTGGATCGCGGGCAGCTATTACTACGGCGACAGGAAGTTCGTGACCGTGGTACTGCCATCGCTAGGCGGATTCGGAAGCTACGCCACCACCGAGACCAAATCGCTGGCGTGGTTCGCTCAGGCGGATGCGTCTCTCTCGGAACGGTTGTCGCTGGTGGCCGGGGCGCGTTACACGCACGAGAAGCGAGATCTGACGGAGCTCGCGGGAGTAACCGGCGGGGTGGCAGGAAGCCGCGATGGGACGCCGTATCTCGGGCCGCTGTCCGACGACCTCTCATCAGGCAGGGTCACGGGCAAGCTCGGTTTGGAATTCCGTCCGAAGGAGCATGCACTGGTCTATGCCACGGTCTCGACGGGCTTCAAGAGCGGCATGTTCAACACGACGCTGCTCAACACGCCCGACGAGCGCGGCCCCGTCGGCGATGAAACCATCACGGCCTACGAGATAGGCACGAAGAACACCTGGTGGGATGGCCGCGCGCGCTTCAATGCCGCAGCCTTTTACAACGACTATCGCGGGTTCCAGACGAGCGCGGTCGTCCTCGTCGACAACATTCCCAATTCCCGCTTCATCAATGCCGGCGACGCGAAGATCCAGGGCGCGGAGCTCGAGCTCAGCCTGCTGCCCTCCCCGCGCTGGGAGCTGGGCCTGGGCGTGGGCCTGCTCCACTCCCGCATCGACGCATCCGCCGAGACCACCGTGGGCGGCGTTGCGCTGGATGGCAAGGAGACGCCGGTATCCCCCTCGGCCTCGGTCAACGGCATGGTGCGCTACAACCTTCCCGTAGGCGGCGGCGGGAACGCTTCGCTGCAGGTCGATTTCTCATGGAAGGACCACTACTTCTTCACTCCCCAGAACAGCGACTTCGCGAGCCAGGATGCCTATGCGCTGGTGAACGTCCGAGGTGCCTGGCGCTCGCCCACCGGCAGATACGAGCTGTCGGCCTTCGTTCACAACATAGCCGACAAGCAATACGCCACCTACGCGTACTTCTCGCCGAGCGCATCGTATGCGTACAAGGTCTGGGGCCTGCCGCGCTGGGCCGGCCTCAAGCTGGAGGTCAATTTCTGACCGCGCGTCGAAAGCCGGCCGCACGCCACCGATCGACGTCTTCATCAGAGCAGGCGGAGCGCGGCCGTGCCGACGCTCCGGTCATGGAGGTTACATCCAGTGCATCCACGTATTTCCGAACAGATCGTCATGCTGTACTACGCGAACTTCGAGGCCGCGACCCGCTTCTACGGCGAGACCCTGGGCCTCGAGCCGAAGCTGCTCGAGCCCTGGGTGAACATTTACAGCTGCGCCGAACGATGCT
The DNA here is from genome assembly GCA_044225565.1 of Steroidobacteraceae bacterium. Lineage (GTDB taxonomy): Bacteria > Pseudomonadota > Gammaproteobacteria > Steroidobacterales > Steroidobacteraceae > CAVXAE01. The sequence goes on from JBGAIL010000281.1 coordinate 2,119, forward strand.
CCATCGGCGTCCTGCGCGCGGGCGCCACGGGCGTCTATCACCAGGCCCAGGAGCGCAATGCCGTCATGGTGAGCATCGTCACCGACGATGTCGAAGCCTGGTACCGGCGCCTACGCGGCGCGACCGGAGTCAAATTCCTCAAGGACATTCACGACAGCTCGGCCATCCCGATCCGCACCTTCCTGGTGGAGGACCCCGGTGGATATGCTCTGGAATTCTTCCAGTGGAGAGAGGGGAGCCGGCTGGACGCAGAGCGCGAAAGAAAGCCATAATCAGCGGCAAATGGCGGACATGGGCCAAGACTCGAACCGGGTGCAGCCGCGCAAGGCACCGCGCCAGGATCGAGCCAAGAACACCGTCGAGAAGCTGCTCGACGTCACGGAGCAGCTTCTCGAGACCATCGGTCTCGACGGGGTGACGACGGTGCTGATCGCAGAGCGCGCCAACCTGTCCGTCGGCACTCTCTACGAGTATTTCCCCAACAAGCATTCGATCCTGTTCGCGCTGGCGAATCGCTGGATAGCGATGCTGGAGAAAGTGCTCGCTCAGAACGAGGTGGCGCAGCGCGGCTTCACCAGCTGGTCCGACTGGTACGCCCAGTACATGGGCGCCATGTTCGAGATCTATCTGCAGGAGCGCGGCCTGGTCCGGTATTACGACACTCTGGTGTCGGTGCCGGACCTGCGCGCGCTCGACTTGCAGTTCGACGCGACGCTGGTGAGCTATCTGAAGAGATCGCTCGGGACGTTCTTCCCGAAGACCAGCCCGCAGGAGCTGAGCATCCTGGTGCGCATGATGATCACCACCATACACAACACGCTGCGGTTCGCGGTCAACATGTCGCCGTCGTCGCGGAAGAAGATCATGAACAACCTCCATTTCATGATGCAGACCCCGATACTGAAGGTCGTGCATTGAGGCCCGCCGCCGACGCTGCGGCGCGATGAGGGCGGGACGACATGAATCCCGAGCGTAGAAGCTTCGTACGGCTGCTCGGCGCCGCGGGCGGTGTGGCGCTGGCCTTCCGGTCTGCGGCGGCGCGCTCCGGGCCGCCGCGCGACGAGAACCTGCCCGACACGTCGAGCTACGGATCGTTCCGGTATCCCGACGCCGGCGACCTCGACTACGTGCATGGCCTGTACGGCAGGGCGGATCGGCTCACCGCCGAAGTGAGGCAGGCGTTGCCGCACTACCTCGACCTGCCCTACGGGCCGCACCCGAAGCAGCGCCTCGACCTTTACCTACCGAAGGTGAAGGTCAGGAATGCTCCGGTGCTGGTATTCATACATGGCGGCGGATTCTCCGAAGGCCACCGTGCCCACTACGGATACGTGGCCGGCCCTTACGCCGCGCGCGGAGTCGTGACTGCGGTGATGGGTTACAGGCTGATAAAGGACGGCGGTCCCTATCCCGCCCAGCCGGACGACGTCAAGGAAGCGCTGAGCTGGCTCCAGAGGCACGTCGCGCAGTACGGGGGCGACCCCGGCTCTTTCTTCGTGGCGGGCCATTCGGTCGGCGCCGTGCTGGCAGCCGACGTCGGCGTCGATCGTTCGTGGCTCTCGACCCGGGGGCTCGATCCCGCGATGCTGAAGGGCATCGCGCCGATCAGCGGGTTGTACGATCTGACGAAGAGCGAGACCTACGACCCGCTGCACAACGACGTCATGAGCACCGCGTACGTGCCGGCGGTCGAGCAGCAGATTCGCGCCAGCGCCTTGCGGCATATCGTCGATCCTGTGCCCGCCGCCGTCATCGCGTGCGGCGATACGGGGACCACGGAACGGAACTTCCCCGAGTCGTCGCGGAAACTGTACGACGCCCTGGTGGCGAGAGGCGTGCATGCGCAGTTCCTGCTGATGCAGGGAAGCAATCACATCGATACGGTTTTTGCCTTCGCCACCGAGGGAGCGCCCCTGTTCGAGAAGGTGGCCGCGATGATCGGCACGACGTCCGCCTGAGCGGGATGCGCCGCTCGCCCGAGCGGCCGGGAAGACGCTGAGTGAGTTCGCGCGCGTGCGAGGATCTGCGCCTCTGGCTGATTCAGTATGTTGTTGGTGGGTCGGGTG
>JBGAIL010000026.1:0-35332 GCA_044225565.1 Steroidobacteraceae bacterium
ATGCCGATGGCCGCCATGGTGGCGCTCACGGCGATTGTCTGGGTGCGGCTCTATTTCGAGCGCATCGGCGAAATGCGCGAACGGCGCATCCGCCCGCAGGCGGTCGCCACCTCGCGCGAGATGGCCGCCGCGCTCACGCGCACGCAGGCGGCCGACAACCTGCGCAACCTGTTCGAGATCCCGGTGCTCTTCTACGCGCTGTGCCTCGCGGTGACTTCGGTCGGCGGCGCCACTCCGCTCCTCGTCGACGGCGCCTGGGCTTATGTCGTGTTGCGGGCCGTGCACTCGCTGATCCACTGCAGCTACAACCGGGTCATGCACCGCTTCGCGACCTATGTGGCGAGCACGGCGCTGCTGTTCGTGCTGTGGGCGGCGTTCGTGGCCCGTATGGTATAGTTCGCGGCCTTTTTGGGGGGCCGCCGCCCCGCGCCGGCCGATTAGAACACTTCTGCTGGAGGTCTCCTGATGGATGCCACGATGTGGCTGTGGCTCGCGGTCGCCGCGGGTGTCGTTGCCGTGCTGTACGGCGTTCTCTCCACCGTTTCCGTCCTCGGCCTCCCTGCGGGCAATGCCCGCATGCAGGAAATCGCGGCAGCCGTCCAGGCCGGCGCGAAGGCCTACCTCAACCGACAGTACACGACCATCGGCCTCGTCGGCGTCGTGCTGTTCGTCGTGATCGGCCTCACCCCGCTCGGCTGGGCCACCGCGGGCGGCTTTGCCGTTGGCGCCCTCCTGTCGGGTGCGGCGGGCTATATCGGCATGAACATCTCGGTGCGCGCCAACGTGCGCACCGCCCAGGCGGCCACCAATGGGCTCAATGCTGCCCTCAACGTCGCATTCCGCGGCGGCGCCATCACCGGAATGCTGGTCGTCGGCCTCGCGCTGCTGGGTGTCGCGGGCTACTACGCTTTCCTGCGCACCGCGGTGGAGCCGGAACACGCGCTGCACGCCCTCGTCGGCCTCGCCTTCGGCGGCTCGCTCATCTCGATCTTCGCGCGTCTCGGCGGCGGCATCTTCACCAAGGGCGCGGACGTCGGCGCGGACCTGGTCGGCAAGGTGGAAGCCGGCATCCCCGAGGACGACCCGCGCAACCCCGCGGTGATCGCGGACAACGTCGGCGACAACGTGGGTGACTGCGCCGGCATGGCGGCCGACCTGTTCGAGACGTACGCGGTGACGCTCGTCGCGACCATGCTGCTCGGCGGCCTGCTGTTCGCCACGCAGGCCGACGAGGCGATCGCGCTCAACGCCGTCATCTATCCGCTGGCGCTCGGCGCCGCGTCGATCGTCGCCTCGATCCTCGGCACGTTCTTCGTGAGCACGCGCGAGGGCGGCAAGATCATGAACGCCCTCTACAAGGGCGTCATCGTCTCGGGCATCGTCTCGGCGGTCGCGTTCTACTTCATCACGCAGAAGCTCATGCCGGACCAGGCTTCGGCCATGTTCGGCTGCACCCTGATCGGCCTCGGCCTCACTGCGGCGATGATCATCATCACCGAGTACTACACCGCCACGGAGTACAGCCCGGTACGCAAGGTCGCGGCGGCCTCGCAGACCGGCCACGCCACCAACATCATCGCCGGCCTCGGCGTGTCGATGAAGGCGACGGCGCTGCCCGTCATCGCGGTGTGCCTCGCGATCTGGGGCTCGTACGAGCTCGGCAGCTCGCAGCTCGTCGGCAACACCAACATGGGCCTCTACGGCATCGCCATCGCGGCCACCGCGATGCTGTCGATGACCGGCATGATCGTGGCGCTGGATGCGTATGGCCCCATCACCGACAACGCGGGCGGCATCGCGGAGATGGCCGGCCTGCCGAAGGAAGTGCGCAACATCACCGATCCGCTCGACGCGGTGGGCAACACCACGAAGGCCGTCACCAAGGGCTACGCCATCGGCTCGGCCGGCCTCGCGGCCCTCGTGCTCTTCGCGGACTACACGCACAACCTCGAAGCCGCGGGCAAGCTCGTGGAGTTCTCGCTCTCCGACCCGGCCGTGATCATCGGCCTCTTCATCGGTGGCCTCGTGCCCTACCTCTTCGGCGCCATGGCGATGGAAGCGGTGGGTCGCGCGGCGGGCGCGGTGGTGAACGAGGTTCGCCGCCAGTTCCGCGAGATCAAGGGCATCATGGAAGGCACGGCGAAACCGGACTACTCGAAGGCGGTGGACCTGCTCACGCGCGCCGCCATCCGGGAGATGATCATCCCCTCGGTGCTGCCGATCCTCGTGCCGGTGGTGCTGTGGCTCGCGCTCGATCACCTCATGGGCCCGGGCGCCGGCGTGCGCGCGCTGGGCGGCCTGCTGATCGGCACCATCGTCACCGGCCTCTTCGTCGCCATCTCCATGACCACCGGCGGTGGCGCATGGGACAACGCGAAGAAGTACATCGAGGAAGGCAACTTCGGCGGCAAGGGCTCGGATGCCCACAAGGCCGCGGTGACGGGCGATACCGTGGGCGATCCTTACAAGGACACCGCGGGGCCGGCGATCAACCCGCTCATCAAGATCATCAACATCGTGGCACTGATGCTGGTGCCGCTGCTGTAAGCGTCACCGCCCCGCGCCAGCGGGGCTGGCATGACGTGTCGATCGGAGACCCGGCCTCGCGCCGGGTCTTTTTTTGGCGAAGCCGGGAAGCGCGCAGTGGCGGCGTGATTGTGCTGCTCTGCACGCGAGGCAGTGCGGGTTGGCCTTACGCGCGACCCGCGCGAGTCTCGGTGAGCATGGTGCTCACGAGTTGATTGAGCCGGTGGCAATACGCCGCCACTTCCGACTCCGTTTGCGATTCCTTCGTGGCCAGCGCGGTGCTGATGTCCGCCAGGCGCCGCTCCATGCGGCCATCCACTCGCAGACGCCGCGTGAGCACGGCGCTCACGCACGAAGTGATCTCGGCATCGAGCGCCCGCGCCTCGGTTCCGGCGATCTCGACACCGTCCAGCTCGTTGGGACATCCCGCCTGCAAATGCTCTCGCCAGAGTTGGGCCAGCTGCATGGTCTAGTTCTTTTCGCTGCAAGCTCGCGGTTTTCGAGGCGCCTTTCTTACCATGGTCCGGGGCGATGTGAACAGCCGCGATGCGCACCGCTTGCCGTCGGATCGACGCAGATCGCCTCCGTTTGCTGTGGTGCCGCCGCCCCGGGGCACGGCCAAGTCGTTGACCTTCAAGCCTCGGAACAGCGTGGACGATTGTTGTTTTTTGTTCCTGCCGGCACTGCCACGAATCGGCGCCCCCAAGGCACAGGCTCTTGGACCAGGCAGCCGCGGCCCCCATGTTGACGGCCCTGCCCCCGCGAGTGTGAACTCAGGGGTGCCATCCAGGAGCGCACGCATGACGTCCCGAGAGCCCTTCCCCGTGGAGAAGTCCGCAGAGGACTGGAAGCGCGAGTTGACGCCCGACCAGTACCGGGTGCTGCGCGAGCATGGCACCGAGCGAGCCGGCACGAGCGCCCTGAATGCCGAGAAGCGCAAGGGTACGTTCCGCTGCGTGGCCTGCGGCGAGCCGCTGTTCGATTCCAGCACCAAGTACGAGAGCGGCAGCGGCTGGCCGAGCTTCTACGAGCCGCTCGCGGGCGCGGTAGGCACCGGCGAAGACGGCAGCCACGGCATGCGGCGGACCGAGGTGCACTGCGCGAAGTGCGGCGGGCACCTCGGGCACGTGTTCCCCGACGGCCCGCGGCCTACGGGAGAGCGCTATTGCATGAACGGCGTGGCGTTGAAATTCGAGCCGGAAAAGGGCGACTGACCCCTGGGGTCCTCGCGATGACGCCGACCATCTGGCGCTCGCAGGCGCCGAGCTGGAGATGCATCGATCCCGCAGTGCCCAGTGTGGGCCGCTAGCCGCAGCCGGCGGGATGAACCCTGCGTAGTCAGCCTTTCGGGAAGAGCTCCGTCTTCAACCGGAAATCCGCGGAGATGTCCTCGTCTGCGTAGCCGCGCTCGATGAGCTCGGCATACTCGCCGAGCATGCGCTCGACCACGGGCAGCTGAGCTCCGAGCTTCGCCGCCATGTCGCGGCAGATGCGCAGGTCCTTGGCGTGCAGCCGTACCCGGAATCCCGCGGGAAACGCGCCACGAATCATGTTCGGCGCGCGGTTCACGAAGTACCAGCTCGAGCCCGCGCCCTTGCCGAGCGTCTCCACCACTTTCTCGAGCGGCAGGCCCTGCGCTTTCGCGAAAGCCATGGCTTCGGCCACCGCCTGGATGATGCCGGCGCACATGATCTGGTTGGTGGCCTTGGTCGCCTGGCCGCTGCCGCTGGGACCGAAGTAGGTCACCGTCTTGCCCATGACGCGGAGGATGGGCTGCGCGCGCTCGAAAGCCGCTGCGTCACCGCCCGCCATGATGGCCAGTGCCGCGTCGCGCGCCCCTTCCACTCCGCCGCTCACCGGGCAATCCAGGAATTGAGCACCACGTGCGGCCAGTGTCGCGGCCGCCTGCCGCGCGGCATCCGCGCTCACGGTGGAGCAATCGATGACCAGTGCGCCGGAGCGAACGGCGCCCTCGATCTGCTCGACGACGTCCAATACATCACCATCCGCGGAAACGCACAGCACCAGCGCGTCGACTTCCTTCGCGAGCGCCGCCGGCGACGCCGCGGCGATGCAACCGAGCTCCGTGGCGAGCGCCTGCGACTTCGACGCGGTGCGATTCCAGACGCCGGCCAGCAGGCCCGCCTTGTGGAGATTGCGCGCCATGTGCGCGCCCATGGCGCCGAGGCCGATGAATCCAGTGCGCATCGCCGACTCCGCCGTTCCGCGAAAAGGGCGGGAATCTTATCGCCCACCCGGGCGCTCCGCTCGGAATATGCAGCGCCCCGTCGCTAGAGCGACGCCTGCAGCGACAGATACCAGCCGCGCTGATCCGGATGGGTGGCGATGTTGCCGAGATCCACGTAGGCGGCGGTCACGGAGAAGCTCTTGCCGGGAAACCACGCGAGAAAGCCATCCCAGGCATCCTGCTCCCTGAACGCGCTCAGTTTGTTCGGCTTCTGGCGGTATTCCGCGCCTAGCACGAGCGAGTCCGTCAGGAATGCCGCCACGGAGCCTTCCCCTTGCAGGCTCCGGCCATCGCTGCGATCGCCGCCGAAGCCGAGGATGCCGAACTGGTTCGCGCGGGTGGCGCGCACGGTGGCGTTCACGAGCCATGTGCGAGAGAACGGGCCGGCGAGATAGACCTTCGTCGCGGCGAGGTAGAAGTCCACGTCCGACTCGTGTCGCGCGCCGATCAGCTGCGGGACCAAATCGAAGTCTGAATTCTCCTTGTACTGCGCGCCGAGCGCGAGCTGCGGCCACCAGCGGTCCTGGTCATACACCGCATCACCCAGCAGCCGCAGCTTGGCACCCACGATCGTCTGCTCGATGCGCTCGCCCGGCACCACGCCACCCAGATCGAAGCGCTGCCGCGCCACCGACAGCTCGAGCCGGTCGCGGATCCCGATGGCAAGTCCGCATATGTCGAGCCTGAACTCGTCCGGCTCGACGCGCGTGCAGCTCGCGCTTCCGCCGATCTGCCGGTCCGTGCCGAGGCCGGCAATCAGTGCCCAGGGAGTGAGTCCGCCTCCCGCGCTGCCCTCCACCTCCATGACGCCACCTGTGGCCAGAAGACGCGCACCCGCCTGAGCGGACGATGCGGCGAGACCGACGGCGAGCGCAGCAGCGAGAGAAACGCCTACGCTGCCACATCTCCCGACTGGTGCCCGTCCTTTGCGACCCATTTCACACTCCGTTTCGAGGCGCCCGCCGATGCCCGACGCAAGGCTGCGCATTCTCCGCAGAGGCTCGCCGAAAAACCGTGAATTGTGAGTCGTTTAACGGGGTGCGGGCGCCTGCGCGGCTACCTTGCCGCTCATTAGTCTTCCCGCGACGCGGATTTCCATGGCGCCAGCCGCATTCAGGACGAAGCTGACTCTCGTCGGCCTGCTCGCCTCGAGCAGCCTGTGCATTGCCGCGTCCCCCCGGGCCACGGGTGAGCTCTCGCTCTATGAGCGCATGGGCGGAGCCCCCACCGTCGCCGCGGTGGTCGACGAGCTGATCGACCGCACCTCGGGCGACCCGAAGCTCAAACGCTCGTTCGATGGAGTGAGCCTCGATCACGTGAAGAAGATGCTGACCGAGCAGCTCTGCTCGCTCACGGGCGGCGGCTGCACCTACTCCGGCGATTCGATGAAGGACGTCCACGCGGGACACGGAATCGACCAGGCCGAGTTCTACGGCATGGTCGAAATACTGCGCGACACGCTGCGTCGCCACGGTGTGGCCTTGCGAGAGCGCAACGAGCTCCTGGCCATCCTCGCGCCGATGAAGCGCGACGTCGTCGAACGGTGATGCCGCGCCACGCAACCCGCTGGGCTCTCGCCTGCTGCCTGATCGTTTCGACGGCAGCCCGCGCGGGCGAGCTGAGCATCGATGTGCGCGACCTGCAGGGCAACGCGCTCGCCGACGCGGTGGTGTTCGCTGAGCTCACCTCCGGCGTGCCGGCTCCCTCTGCGCAGCCCGCCAGGGCAGTCATCGACCAGGTCGACAAGCAGTTCGTGCCGCGCGTCAGCGTGATGCGCGCGGGCACGGTGGTCAGCTTCCCGAACAGCGACAACATCCGCCACTCGGTGTACTCGTTCTCGCCGGCCAAGGTCTTCACGACCAGGCTCTACGCCGGCCGCCAGTCCGAGCCCATCGCCTTCGACAAGGCCGGGGTGATCGTGCTCGGCTGCAACATCCACGACCGGATGCTGGCCTGGGCGGTCGTCGTCGACACGCCGCATTTCGCGAAGAGCGGGAACGATGGTGCCGCGCTGCTCAGGGACCTGCCAGCCGGCGAATACCGGCTCAATACCTGGTATCCCGGCCTCGCGCAGCCGATGGTGGAGACGGTCACGATCGCGGGCAGCGGCATCACGCAGCGCCAGGTCCGCATCGATGCTGCGCGTTCCCCGCTTCCCGGGACGCAGACATGATGCGGATCCATCACCTGCGCACGCGCATCGTCGTGCTGTTCGTCGCGCTGCTGACGCTGGTGCAGATCGCCGGCTTCTGGCTCGTGAACGCGGCCAATTCGCGCAACGCGCAGGTGAAGGTCGAAGAAGAGCTCGCGGTCGGCCAGCGCGTGTTCGAGCGGTTGCTGGCGCAGAACGCCGAGAAGCTCGGCCAGGCCGCCCGGGTGCTCGCCGCGGACTTTCCGTTTCGCGAAGCGGTAGCCACTCACGACGTCGGTACGCTGGCTTCCGTGCTCACGAACCACGGCGCACGCATCGATGCCGACGCGATGCTGTTCGTGGACCTCGACGGCAAGGTGGTCGCCGACACCCTGCGGCCGGATGCCGCGCAACGTGCCTTCGAATACCCCGCTCTGCTCACGACTCATGCGGACGAAGACACCGGCCTTCAGATGCTCGACGGGCACGCCTTCCAGGTGGTGGCGGTGCCCGTAATGGCACCCTTGCCGATCGGCTGGGTGGTCGTGGGTTACGCCGTCGACGACGACCTGGCCCGCGACCTGCGCAACCTCACCACCCTGGAGGTCTCGTTCTTCCGCCACGACGAGGCCCGCGGCTGGCAGGCGCTCGCCTCCACGCTGGACCCGGTCGACCAAAGCCAGCTGACGCTCGCGATGCCGCACTGGTCTCGCGCCACTGCGACGCATCTCGTGAGCATCTCCGGAGACGACCATCAGGCGCGCGTCATTCCTCTGAGCGGCAGTGCCGACTCGCACATCGTCGCAGTGCTGCACCGCTCGCTTGCCGGCGCGCTGGCCGCTTTCGAGCGGCTGCGCAACACTCTCATCGTGCTCGCCCTGGTGAGCCTGCTCATCTCCATCGGGGCCAGCGTGACCATCGCGCTGAGCATCACGCGGCCGTTGAGCTCGCTCGCCGAGCAGGCGCACCGCATCGAGCAGGGTGACTACGCGAACACGGTGATCATCGAGCGTGCGGACGAGATCGGCGTGCTCGCCTCCAGCCTCAACCACATGCGCGCGGGCATCAAGGACCGCGAGCACCGCATCCTCAAGCTCGCGTACCAGGACCCGCTCACCGATCTCGCCAACCGCTCGAAGTTCTCGGAGCGGCTCGAGGAGGCCATCGGGCTCGCGGGGGTCACGAAGAAACGCCTGTCGATCCTCATGATGGACCTGGATCGGTTCAAATACGTGAACGACACGCTCGGCCACAGCGTGGGCGACCACGTGCTGCGCGAAGTGGGCGAGCGCCTGCTCGGCATCGTGAGCTCATCGGAATGCGTGGCACGCCTGGGCGGCGACGAGTTCGCGATCCTCCTGCAATCGCAGGATCGCCCGGTCGCCGAGCTCGCGCGCCAGATCATCGACACGCTCGAGGAGCCGATCTACTTCAAGGGCCAGCCGCTGGACGTCGGCACCAGCATCGGCATCGCGCACCATCCGGAGCACGGCCACGACGCGCAGACGCTCGTGCGCAACGCCGACATCGCGATGTACGTGGCGAAGCGCAACAAGACGGGCTTCGCCGTCTACGATCCCAACTACGACACGAGCCAGCAGGAGCATCTCTCGCTGCTCGGCGAGCTGCGCCGCGCGGTGGAGCGCGACGAGTTGCGGCTCTACTACCAGCCGAAGGTCTCGCTGAGCTCGCAGAACGTGAGCGCGGTAGAAGCGCTGCTGCGGTGGCAGCATCCGCAGCGCGGCGTGGTGAGCCCCGCCCTGTTCATTCCGTTCGCCGAGCACACGGGCTACATCAAGGTGCTGACCCGATGGGTGCTGCGGGAAGCCATCCGCCAATGCGGCGCATGGCTGAAGCAGGGCCTGCGCCTGCAGGTGTCCGTGAACATCTCGGCTCGCGACCTGATGAACCGCGAGCTGCCGGACATGATCTCCGCGCTTCTGGCCGAGAACGGCGTGCCGTCCTCGCTGCTGTGCCTGGAGATCACCGAGAGCGGCTTCATGGACGACCCGGCGCACGCGCAGAAAGTGCTGGAGCGGCTGTCGGCACTCGGCCTGAAGCTCTCGATCGACGACTACGGCACGGGCTACTCATCGCTCTCCTACATCATGAAGCTGCCGGTGCAGGAGCTGAAGATCGACCAGTCGTTCATCCGGCACATGGTGGGTAATGAAGACATCTCCACCATCGTGCGCTCCACCATCGAGCTCGGGCACAACCTGGGACTGAAGGTGGTCGCCGAAGGCGTCGAGAACGCGGCCGGCTGGACGATGCTGCAGACGCTAGGCTGCGACGACGCCCAGGGCTACTACATGAGCCCGCCGCTGGATGCGCAAGCGCTGGCCAGCTGGATGAGCGAACGTCACGCCGCGAGCGCCAGCGGCTGCGGCTTCGCCACCGCGTAACCCTGCACGTAGTCCACGCCCATGCGGCGGGCCGCATCGAGCGCGGCGCCATCCTCGAGCTGCTCCGCGATCACCTTGAAATTGAGCGTGCGCGCGAGCTTGATCATCGCGGTCACCATCGCCTGGTTCACGGTGTCGCGGGCCAGGTTGCGGGTGAAGGAGCCGTCGATCTTGAGGAAGTCCATCGGCAGGTTCTTCAGGTTCGAGAACGAGCCCATGCCCGAGCCGAAGTCGTCGAGCGCGAACTGGCAGCCCATGCCGTGCAGCACGCCCACGAAACGGCGCGCGTGGTCCATGTTGGCGATGACCGCGCTCTCGGCGATCTCGAAGCACACCTGCGCGGGATTGGCGCCGGTGCTGTCCAGGCACTCCACGACGAACTCGGGGAACTGCGTGTCCGCCAGCGTCTGGCCGGAAATGTTGATGGCGACGCTGCGGTTCTCCGGCACCTGGATGGCACCGCGACCGAGCGCGGCGAGGGTGGTCTGCACCACCCACCGGTCCACCAGGCCCATGAGGCGATAGCGCTCCGCCGCGCGGATGAACTCCGCGGGATGCATCTCGTTGCCGGTCTCGTCCCGCATGCGCACGAGCAACTCCATGGCAGGGCCACCGCCTTCGTCGCCGAACGCAGGCGCGATGGTCTGGCAATAGAGCTGGAAGCGATTCTCCTTGAGCGCGCCCTGCAGCTTCTGCAGCCACTGGATCTCGCCGTTGTGGCGCGCCAGTGCCTCGTCGCGCGCCGAGTAGACGACCACGTTGCCGCTGCCCTGCTTTTTGGCGACGTAGCACGCGGAATCGGCCGCGGTGAGCAGCTCTTCGAGCGAGCCGCTCTCGCGCGAGATCTCCACGAGCCCGACGGAGACTCCGATGTTGAAGATCTTGTCCTTCCAGACGAAGCGGTACTCGCTCACCGAACGGCATACGTCGTCCGCGATCTGGCGGGCCTTCTCGAGCGGACAGCCGATGAGCAACAGGCCGAACTCGTCGCCACCGAGGCGCGCGACCGTGTCACTGTCACGCAGCGCATCGCGCAGCAGCTTCGCGACTTCGCGCAGCATGTTGTCACCGGCGAGATGGCCGCTGGTGTCGTTCACCACCTTGAAGTGGTCGAGGTCGAGATAGCAGAGCACGTGGTGCCCGTCGCCGCGATGGCCGCCAGCGATGGCCTCTTCCAGCCGCCGTTCGAACTCGCGGCGGTTCACCAGGCCCGTGAGCGCATCGTGCGCTGCCTGATAGGACATCTGCCGCGCAAGGCCGCGCAGCTCCGTGACGTCGTGCATCAGCACGACGGCGCCGGTGACTTCGTTGGAAGCATTGCGGATGGGCGAGGCGGAGAGCTCGATGGAGCGCTCGTTCTCGTTCGCGCGCGCCACGAGCAGAGCGCGGCGGCTGAGATTCACCGGCGCGCCGCTGCTCAACGCCTGCTTCACGGGATCGTTGAGCACGCGCCGCTCGGTCTCGTCCACCAGCCCCACCACCTCGTCCAGCGTGCGCCCGATGGCGTCGGAAGCGAGGGTGCCGGTGAGTCGCTCGGTGGCCGCATTGAGATACGTGATGCGCCCTTCGAGGTCGGTGGCGATGATCGCTTCCGCGAGCGAATCCAGCGCATAAAGATGCGCGGGCGACGCCGAGGCGGCAGCCGCTGCTTCGGCGGGCAGCAGCTTGAGGGCCGGCACGGTCTGGGTGGGAATGATCTCCACGCCCGTGACGAGCAGCGCCGGCTCGCCCTCGTAGTCGATGACCGAGGAGGTGATCTCGAGGCGGCTCGCCTGCCCCTGGGCGCCCACCATCTCGATCTCGTAGCGCTCGGCGGCGGGCTCGCCCGCGAGGCGACGACGGATGTTCTCCGTGACCAGCTCCGAGTATTCCGGCGGCACGAGGTCGCCGAGGCGGCGGCCGACGAGCTCGGCGCGGTCGACACCGAGGAGGCTCGCGAACTGGCGGTTCGCATGCAGGATGCCGTCCCGGTGGACGACGACCGCCTCGTGGATGCGGTCGCCGAGCTCCGCAAACAATTTGGGCGAGCCGGAGGTCGCGCCTGCGCGCTCCCCGTTGCCGCTGGCGCGCGTCAGCAGATGGTTGATGGCGGTGCCGATCGCCGAGATCTCGGGATGATCGGTGTGCAGCTCGATGCGACCGCCCAGCCGGCCGCCGATGGCGATGCGCCGCAGCTGCTGCGACAGCTCTTCCACGCCCCGCAGCTCACGCCGCTGCAGGCCATAGAGCACGAGAAGAAGGGTCGCGACGAGGCCGAGCAGAAGGCACAATAGCCCGAGGATGGACATGAACTTTTCGCTGGCCCCGTTTTAGTACGCGCTTACTCCGGACGGTCTTGTGGACGTTTGTGCGCCCGGAACGCTGTGGGCGCAAGGATAGCTCAGGTCGCGTTTCATCCCGGGTCGCATTTGACCATATGCCGAGTCGGATGGCTTGGCAGCCGGGGCGAAAATCTTTAACTTCACAGCCCTTTTGCACAGGCAGAATAAGTCTCATGAACGAAGCACGGGAACAGATGATCGAGCAGCAGGTCCGCGCCTGGCACACGCTCGACGAGGACGTCCTCGCGCTGCTCCGCGCGGTGCCGCGCGAGCGATTCGTACCCGCGGCGCAGCAATTCCGAGCCTTCGCGGATGCCGAAGTCCCGTTGCCCCGGGGCCAGCACATGCTGCGCCCGAGCGTGGTGGGCCGGCTCCTGCAGGCGCTCGCGCCGAAGAGCGGCGAGCGGGCGCTCGAGATCGGCGCCGGGTCGGGCTACGTCACGGCTTGCCTTGCAACCGTGTGCCGGCAAGTGGGTTCTGTGGAGATCTTTCCCGAACTGGCCGACCTTGCCCGTGCGAACCTCTCTTCCTCCGGCATCCGCAATGCCCAGGTCTCCGTGGAAGACGCTCGAGAGCTCTCCACCTCGGAGCGCTACGAGGTCATCGCGGTCACGGCTTCCCTGCCGGTGTATGACGCCCGGTACCAGGAGCTGCTCGAGGTCGGCGGCCGCCTGTTCGTGGTCGTGGGCGACGCACCCGTCATGGACGCCCGGCTCGTGCGCCGTATCGGCGCGAACGAGTGGCGGCACGAGAGCCTGTTCGAGACCGTGGTCGATCCGCTGGTGCACGCGACGCGCCCCGAAGCCTTTTCCTTTTAAGACAAGTATCTGATTTCAAAGGCGGAAAAATGAAATCTGCATGGGCCGGCCTGTTCCTGTCGATCACTTTCGCCGGCGCCGCCGGCGCCGAAGACCTGTTGAGCGTCTACAAGGACGCGCTGGCCGGCGATCCCCAGATCCGCGAAGCGGACGCCAACCGCCGCGCGAGCCGTGAGGCGCGCCCGCAAGCGTGGGCGTCGCTGTTGCCCCAGATCAACGCTACCGGCCAGCTCACCCGCGTGGAGTCGGATTCGACGACGCCGACCTATGTGGACGCAGGCGGCGGCGAGCTCATCCTCGTGCCCCGCAAGAGCACCAGCGACATCACCGGCTACAGCCTCGAGCTGCGGCAGAACCTGTTCTCCTGGCAGAACTGGATGATGCTGCGCCGCGCCGGCAAGGAAGTGGCGCAGGCCGAAGCGGATTACCAGGCCGCCCAGCAGAATCTCGTGCTGCGCGTGGCGCAGCGCTATTTCGCGGTGCTGTCGGCCCAGAACCTGGTCGATGCGCAATCCGCAGCGCTGGAGGCCATCTCGCGCCAGTTCGACCAGGCGAACAAGCGCTTCGAGGTCGGGCTCATAGCGGTGACGGACGTGCAGGAGGCCAAGGCGGCGCGGGATAGCGCGGCGGCCGCCGTCATCGCTGCGAAGCGCCAGCTCGCCACGGCGCAGCAGCTGCTGCGCGAGTACACGAACCGCGAATACCCGGCGCTGGCCAAGCCCGCCGAGAGCATGCCGCTCGCCACGCCAGCCCCGGCGGACATGGAGAAGTGGGTCGAGCTCTCGATGAACCAGAACCTGGCGCTGATCTCGAGCCGGCTCGCGGCGGACATCGCGCGCGCCGACGTCAACGTGGCCCGCGGCGGCCACCTGCCCACCCTCGATTTCATCGGCTCTCGCCAGGACCTGGACACGGACGTGGACACCGACATCGGCCGCGGGCCGATCAAGTTCTCCACCGACGACACGACGGACACCTACGGCCTGCAGATCACGGTGCCCATCTTCAGCGGGGGCCGCACGCAGTCCGTGGTCCGGCAGACCCAATATCTCTGGATCGCCGCGAAAGAGCGTGTCACACGCGTGTCGCGGGAGACTGAGCGCTCCGCCCGGGATGCCTACCTCGGCGTGATCAGCGAGATGTCGCGGGTGAGCGCGCTCCAGCAGGCGCTCGCCTCCAGCGAGACGGCGCTCAAGGCCACCGAGGCGGGTTATGAAGTGGGCACGCGAACCGCGGTGGACGTGCTCACCTCGCGGCAGCAACTGGTGCAGGCGCAGACCAACTATGCGGACAGCCGCTACGACTACATCCTCAACGTCATCCAGCTGCGCCTCGCAGCGGGCAATCTCGACGAGCCGACGGTGGCGGAGATCAACCAGTGGTTGAGCGAAGCCGCGCCGACTCCGGGATCCGCGCAGCCTGAGACTCCCGCGCCCACGCCGCAGACGCCCACACCGCCGCCGCCTTCGCAGCCCTAGTTGCGTTGCGCACCGCCGGCGGACCCCGTCGGCGAAATCAGCGAGGCCGCCACGGTTTCGCCGAGCTGGGCGAGGATGGCGCGGGACTGTGAGCCCAGGTGCAGATAAATCCTGCGTGCAGCGAGGCCCGCCAGCGTCAGCACCACGATGTTGCAGCAGGCCAGGCTGCGGGATTGCGGAATCCTCGCGTCACGGAAAATGGCGAGCCATACCTGCTCGATCCGCCCGTTGAGCCGCATCAGCGATTCCACCAGCTTGTCGTGGAATGCCCGGTCGCCACGCGTTCCGCGCACGATCTCCACCATCGCGAAATAGTCGGGCGTGCTGTAGAGGTCCCAGATGAGCCGCACCACGCGATCAACGCGCTCACGCAGGGGCGCGGCGCTGGCTTCGATCGAGCGGTCCAGACGCTGCAGGAGCTCGTCCGACACACGCGTGGCCACCTGGAGCAACAGTTCGTTCTTGCCGCCGAAGAGATGCTGCGCCGCGCCCCACGTGACCCCGGAGGCATTCGTGACGTCCCGCGCGCGCAGGCCGGCGTAGCCTTTCTCCTGGATCACGCCGATGACGGCCTTGATCAGCCGGTCGCGCGTCGCACGCTTTCGCTCTTCCTGAGTGCGGCGCGGCGGCTTGGCAGATGCGGAGCGCTTGCTGCGAGGTGAGGTAGCCATGCCGCGCGCGAGCGTAGCACGCCGCTCACCGCGAAGCGGAGGCTATGTCTTCCCGAAGTTGTAGTTGACTCGCAGCCCGTAGGTGCGCGGCACGAAATTCACGTGCGGCGCGCGTGCGCTCTGGTAGGCGTTGTAGACCCCCAGCCAGTACGTCTCGTCATTCACGTTGTCGGCATATGCCGTGACGGCCCAATGGCCCGACGAGACGCCGGCGCTGAGATCCAGGGTCCGGAAACTCGGCAGCTGGAACACGGGGTCGGGGGAAAAGACGGTATAGGTGCGGTCCTGCCACGTGTAGTCCGCGCGCAGATCGAGCGTCCAGCGCTCACCGATGGGCCGTGAGTAGAGCCCCGAAACCGATACCGTCCAGGGGCGTGCGCCCGGAAGGGGCGGGCCATCCAGGAACGCGCCGGGCCCGTTCGGGATGTCCTTCACCTCGCTGTCGAGGTAGCCCACGCTCGCGCGGAGCTCGACGCCTTTGACGGGTCGCACGGATGACTCGAATTCGAAACCGCGCGCGTAGGCCGAACCGGCGTTCTCGTCCCAGTAGTAGTAGTCGCCCAGATCGTCGTACGTGTAGGCGTACACCTGCAGGTCGGTGTAGTCCATGTAGAACGCCGCCACTGCGACGCTGGCCCGCCCTTCCCAGAACCGGCCCTTCACGCCCATTTCGTAGTTCTTCACGTGCTCCGGATCGACGTCGGGCTTTGCGAAGCCGAGCGCGACGGCCTGCGCGTTGTTTCCATAACCGGCGCGATAGCCAGTGGCGAACTGCGCATAAGCGCTGACGCCCTTGGCGAGGTCGTAGGTGAGCGCTACGCGCGGCGACACTTCCGACAGATTGGATTTGAGCGTGAGCGCCGCGGGCAGCGACCCTGTCTCGGAATAGATGTTGTCGTGCTCGCTCTCGTAGCGGCTCCAGCGCGCGCCTGCCGAAAGGTGCAGCCGCGTCGTGATGTTCCAGAACGCGTTGGCGAACAGCCCGCCGCTGCGCACCTGCTGGGGCAGCGAGGCGATGTACCACGGGGAATACGCGCCCCCGAAGGTGCCGTCTCCCTGGTCGCCGACGAAGACGTAGTCGTGCTCGTCGTGCGCATAGCTGACTCCACCGATCCAGTTGAAGTCGCCCGGATACTTCGACGTCAGGCGCAGCTCGACGGAATCGGACTTCGCCCGGCGCGTCTGCCGGTCGCGCTCGATGGCGAGCTCGGACTGGTCCACGTCATCGTGCGTCACGGCGTCGTAGTCGAAATGGCCGTAGATGAGGTCGGCCCGGTAGCTCCCGAATTCATATGCCGCGCGGAAGGACCCCAGCCAGTCCGTGATGCGCGTGGCGTTCGGGGTGTCCATGTGGACCTTGCCGCCGTCCATGTGGCCATCCGTCAGGAAATCGGAGCCGAAGTAGTCGATGCCCTGCGCGGCGAGCGCATCGATGGTCGCCCGGCGGGCGTCGGCATCGAAGCCCGGGAACCGGTCGATGGGCAGGCGATCGTCGAACCCGTAGTGCTGGCGCTCGTAGCTCACCGCGGCGTCGACGGTGAGCGCGTCGGAAGGCAGCCAGCGCAGGGCGAGGCGGCCACCGCCGTGGCGCGTACCGGAATCGCCTCCCGCAGGGCCCGCGTTCTCGATGGCGCCTTCGCTGTGCTCGCCGTAGCCGACGACCCGCAGCGCGAGACGGTCGCTCACCGGGGCATTGAGCACGGCCTTGGCGAACACCTTGTCGTAGCGCCCGAGATCGAGCGTGCCTCTGAATGCCAGCGCGCCGGGATCCGGCTTCTCGGTGATGAGATTGATGGTGCCGCCGATCGAGTTCGCCCCCGTCATCGTGCCCTGGGGCCCGCGCAGGATCTCCACCCTTTCGACGTCGAGATACTGCGCCTGGAGGATCTCCGCCATGCTGGTGGAACCGAAGCTGCTCTCGTCCACCGTGACGGCCACGGCCGAGAACTGGCCACCGACGGCGCCGCTGCCGATGCCGCGGATGCTCACGTCCGAACTCCAGATGCGCGAGCGGCCGAACGTGGCATTCGGCACTTCCATGATGTAGTCGTCCAGCTTCTGCACGCGCTTCGCTTCGAGCTCCGCCGCGCCGATGGCCGAGATGCTGATGGGCACCTCGACGATGGACTCGTCGCGCTTCTGCGCGCTGACGATGATCTCCTCGAGCTTCTCGCCCGAGGCTTCGGCAGGCCCGGTCCGCGAAGCGGAAGATGGCGAGAAGGAAGGGGCTTGCGCCTGCGCGAGCCGCAGGGGAGATGCCCATTCGTCCTGCGCGAGTCCCGGCCTCTGCTCCGCCGCATCCGATGGTGGAATCGCCGTATGGCCTTCACGGCCCGCCGGCGGTGTCGCCAACGGCACGATCGTCACCGTCTGCTCATCGAGGTACTTGTAGGTGAACCCCGTGCCTCTCAGGAGCTCCGCAAGCGCCTCCTGAGCTGAAAGGTCGCCGACGGCCCCGGATGTCTTGAGGCTCTGAAGCTCGTCCCACACGTACACGATCTGGAATTTCCGCTCCTTGGCGAGCGTCTGCAGCGCCGCTCCGAGTGATTGCGCCGGAATGCTCGTGGCCTGCCTGATCGCGGCCGGCGCATTCTCCGCCAGCGTCAAGCCGGCACATCCCACGAGCGACACGGCCGACGCAATGATCAATCGCATGATGCTCCCTTCCCCCGGGTTTGAGATTCGACGGCCGTCGTCCTCTGGCGCGACGGGCTCATGCGCACAAAGAGCGCCGTCCCCTCAATCCGGATACGGATTTTTCTCGACGACGACCTGCGAGGGAGACTCGAGCACCCGGATGCCCGGGCGATCCCGCAGGAAGCGCACGAGTCCCGTGAGGTCCGATGACGAGAAGACGCCGCTGATCCGGAAGTCGAACGCCCCGCCGTCCCGGATCACGAGCTGCCGCTCGTTGTAGCGATTGAACTCCTCGGCGACCTCGGACAGGGAAGCCGCATCGAAAGAGAGCTGCTGCTGCGTCCAGGCCGTGACGTTCTCGACATTGGCCACGACGGGCTTCTTCACCTCGGAGCGCGTCACGAGGAGTTGCTGGCCTGCCGAGACCAGAACCGCTTGCAGACCCGACTCAGGGGCGCCGGGGCCCGACCTTCCCGGGGATTCGGGCCGGTCACGAATGGCGACCTGCCCCTCCACCACCGTCACCACCGTCCCCGTCCTTTTTCGATACACGTCGAACCGGGTGCCGACGGCGCGGACCCGGGCATTGCCGCTATCGACCACGAAGGGGCGGTTCGGATCCTTCGCGACCGTGAAGAGCGCCTGCCCTTCCAGCAGCTCGATGTTTCGTTCGCGCTGCGAATAGCGGATCCGCAGTCTCGAGCGCGAGTTGAGCTCGACTCGCGAGCCATCGTCCAGAGCGATCGTCCGTTGCTCGCCGATGCCCGCCGCGTAGACCGAGCGGTTGAGCCACCAGACCGGTGCGACCACCGCGATGGCGACAGCGAGGATCGCCGCGGCCTTGAAACTCCGCATCGCGGACGATCCGCGGTGAACGCGCGACTGCGCGGGCCCACTAGACAGGACAACCGGCTGACCGAAGGGCACCACGTTCCCGGTCTCCCGCAAGGCGCGGGCCGTCAGCACCGCCTTGTCGGGCATCCGCAAGGAGGGCGCTTCATTCCAGATGGCGGCGAGCTCCAGATACGCGGCCAGGTGCTCGGGCGAGCGGCGCACCCAGAGGTCGAAGTCGCTGCGGATCCCGGCACTCGACTCGCCGTCGCGAAACGCAAGGAACCACTCTGCAGCCTGCTCGTAGATCTGCTCGTTGAGGGCGGTGCGTTTGTGCCGTTCCACAGGATGATCCGCCTTCACGGCTCCAGTTTCAGGCGCAGCCGGACCAACGCGGTCAGGATGTACTTCTTGGCGAGGGCCCGCGAAACATGCAGCTCCCGCGCGATCTCATCGAAGGAGAGCCCGTCGCGCCGATGCAGCATGAAGGCGGCCTGCACTCTGGCCGGCAGGCGATCGAGCGAACGCTGCAGCTTCTCGATGCACTGGTGCGCGACGACCGACAGCAGCGGATCATCCTCGGGCGGGGCGGCCGATGGATCGAGCAGATGCGAGAGCTCGATCGAAGGAGGGAGCGCCGCCTGGCGCAACCGATGCTGCTGCAGCACGTGGCGGGCGACCGTGAACATGTAGGCCTCGGGCGAACGGATCGACTCCCAACGGGGGACGCGCAACAGGCGCAGATACACTTCCTGCACGATGTCGGGAACATCCGCCTTCACGCTCACGCGCGACAGCAGGAACCGACGGAGCTGCTCTCCGTGGCTTGCCGCCAGGCCCGCCAATAGCGCGTTTTGCTCGGTCCTCGCCAAGAGCGCTCCGCATCGCTCGACGCTGGTTTCATAAGAGCATTCCGCAGGGGATTTGGATACGACTATTTTCAGACGGCCCTCGCCCCGGAACCGGCATGTCGTGATCGCGATGAACGTCGGCCGTGTCGCGCCAGCTGCGCCGGCATCCCGGTGATAGCTTCGATTGCGCACGCGAGAACTCTCGAGCAGAAAAACCATCCGGAGAACGACGATGCGGCAAACGATCGTGACGGGGAATCGAGCCCGCCACGGAAGCATTGCGCCGAACGCGCTTCCGCGGCTGCTTTGTCTCCTCGTGCTCGCCCTGGGCAGCACGCAAAGTCGAGGCGCAGCGGATCCCGTCGCGCGGGCCGCCGCGGTCGATGCCGTATTCGACGAATATGCGCGGCCCGGCAGTCCCGGCGTCGCGGTCGGCATCTATCGCGACGGCAAGCCGCTGCTCGAGCGGGGGTACGGGCTGGCCAATCTCGAATTCGGCGCGCCCATCACGCCGACCACGGTGTTCAATCTAGCGAGCGTCTCGAAGCAGTTCACCGCGTTCTGCATCGCACTGCTGGTGCGCGAAGGAAAGGTAGACCTGGCGGCGGACGTCCACACTTATCTTCCGTGGCTTCCGCCGTATCGCCATCGACTCACCGTGGAGCATCTCGTGCACCACGTGAGCGGGATGCGCGACTACGTGAGCCTGGCGGACCTCGTCGGCTTCGACGACAGCACCCTGGTCCGCCAGGCTCAGGCCATGAGTCTGCTGGCGAGGCAGCGCGACCTGAACTTCTCGCCGGGCACTCAATATGCCTATTCGAACGCAGGCTATGCGCTGCTCGCCGAGATCGTGCAGGCCGCATCGGGGAAGAGCCTGCGGCAGTTCGCGGCCGAGCGGATCTTCGCCCCTCTGGGCATGCGCCAGACGAGCGTGCGCGACCGGCTCTCCGACCTCGTGCCGCAGCTCGCCACCGGATATGAGCACGGCTCCGAAGGCGATGGATGGGCCCGCGCCGTCTACAACCGCGAGACGATCGGCCCGGGTAACGTGCTCTCCTCGGTGCGCGACCTCGCGCTCTGGGCGGACAATTTCCTCTCACCCAAAGTAGGCGACCGCGCGCTCATCGAGCAATTGACGGCACCGGGCCACATGGCCGACGGCGCGGCCATCAACTACGGGTTCGGAGTCTATCGCCAGACGTTCGCAGGCCACGAGGCGATCACCCACACGGGCGACGTGCCTGGGTTCAGCTCCATCGTCGCGGTTTTCCCGGCCGAGCGCCTGAGCGTGATCCTCCTCTCCAACGTGGCGATGCAGCAGGCGGAAGTGACCGGGAAGCTCGCGGCCATCTTTCTCGGCGCGAAGCCGAAATCCGCGGAACCCCCCGTCGTGCGCGCAAGCCCGGGCGAGCTCGCCGAGCTGGAAGGCGACTATGCCAACCAGTACGGGCACGTGTTCGCGTTGCGCGCCCGGGAGGGCACGCTGCATCTGACGGACGCTTCGGGTGGAGGGGAGGAAACCCTGACCGGCTGGACCGATGGCAGCTGGGGCGAGCGCTACGACCGTTCGCGCATGAAGCCGGTGCGCGAGCGCGGAAAGGTGACGGGATTCGTCAGCACCGGCGGCGGCGTCGACGGCTGGGGCGCGCCACCCTGGAAGTACGTGAAAGTCTCCCGCTGGGCGCCGACGAGCGCGCAGCTGGATGCGTTGGCAGGCGATTACTACAGCGAGGATCTCGATGCCACGTACACGCTCTTCGTGGAATCGGGACGGCTTGGAGTGCGCACGCTATGGTTCACCGAACCGCAGAGGCTGGTCCCGACTTTCGCCGACCATTTCGATGGGGTGTCGGAGGGAGCGCACTCCGACCTCACGATAAGCGCGACGCGCCGTGCAGACGGCAGCATCGCCGGCATAACGCTCCACTATCCGGACGCCGAACAGCTGCCGTTGAGCAAGGTCTCGCGCGTCGCGGACAGCCGATGATCCGGGCACTATCCCGGCGTCGGAAGCGCGCGCCGGGTTGACTCATTTCTTCCGAGACTGCGGTTTCGGCTGCAGCTGCTGTTCGATCTCCTTGACGTGCTTGCGGTAGCCATCGAGAGGGCTGGAGTACGGATTCTCCTCATCCAGCGCGAGCGCCAGGGCTTTGCGATACTCCTCGAGCGCTTCGCGCGGACGCCCCGCCCCCTCCAGCGCCTTGCCCAGCGACTCGTGCACGTAGGGAAGATAACCGTGGTCGGCCGCATTGCGCTGCAGGATCGGGATCGCCGCGGCGAAGTCCTTGCGGTCGAGGAGTTCCTCGCCGACGGCATCGACGGAAGCCGGGCTCGGCACGATGGGATAGCCATAGCGGCGGGACAGCTGGGCGGCATGCGCTTCGAGCCCAGGCAAATCGTAGTGCTGCTCCTTCCCATCGATCTCGTCGGGGAGGAGCCATCCGTCGTACAGCGCCTCGAGCCCGTCATACAGGCTGCGATGCGGCGTAGTGCCGTGATCGTCACCCGCGTAATAGCGGGACTTCCACGTGAGCCGCGCGGGCGGATTCTTTTCGAGCCATGCGACGAGCTCCTCCGTCGGGCCGCGGATCGTCGGCTCCCGATCGCCCCAGGACAGATACAGGAAGTGCTCGCCGGGCAGGCTCGCCAGCTTCACCCGCGCCTCGCGCGCGAAGTTTCCCTC
Organism: Steroidobacteraceae bacterium; assembly: GCA_044225565.1. Classification (GTDB taxonomy): domain Bacteria; phylum Pseudomonadota; class Gammaproteobacteria; order Steroidobacterales; family Steroidobacteraceae; genus CAVXAE01. Next base: position 21,604 of record JBGAIL010000026.1, read on the forward strand.
GTCCCACCAGAGCGAGGGGCTGATCGCGATGTGCGCCTGGAACGCCTGCGGGTCGCTGGTCAGCGCGTATACGTTGAACAGTCCGCCGAACGAGTGGCCCACGAGGATCCGGTACGGCGAGGTGCGAAAGCGCGCCTCCACCCAGGGAGCGAGCTCGCTGGAGAGGAACTTCAGGAAGTTGCCGGCGCCGCCCACGTCCGGATCGTCTTCGAGCTCCTTCTTGCTGTGCGTGGACGGCGCCAGATCGCGTCCGCGCCGCGTGTTCGTGACGCCTACGACGATGAGCTGGGGAATGCGCCCGTTCTCCGCGAGGAACTGCACGATGCCCGTCGCGTGATGGAAATGCGCCTCGGCGTCGAGCAGGTACAGCACCGGATAGCGCTGCTCCCTGGCCTGCTCGTAGTTCGGCGGCAGATAGACGAGCAACCGCCTCGGCTCGCGCAAGGTCTCCGACCACACTTGCGTGCCGTAGCCGATGCTGACGTCCGAATCCACTTTGCGCGCCTCGGCAGGCCGGCCTGCCATGCAGAGCGCGCCGAGGAGCAGAGCCGCCAGGGTGCGGATCGGAGCGAGGCCTTCCAGATGCAAGGCTTCGATGAGTCGTCGCATGTCGCATTCCTCGTGAAAGGGCGGACAGTAGCATCCCGGACATCGGGGCGAGCGCGCGCCGCGGCCTCGCGTCGTTGCGATTGCGTCATCGCGCCTCCGCCGCCATCATCGAGGCGAGGCACGGCATCGTCACGGCGGAGATCAGGCGGCGAATGGGGATGAAATGCTCACTGGCCGCGAGGCTCGGCCTGCGGTATCCGATCCTGCAGGCGCCCATCGGCAGCGTGGCGAGTGTCGATCTCGCCGTGGCCGTCTCGGAGGCGGGAGGAATGGGCTCGCTCGCGCTCACGTGGTCCGGTACGCCGCAGCACGCAAGCAGGTCAGCGAGATCCGCAGGCGCACCTCACGCAACTTCTTCGTCAACTTCGTGCTTTCCTTCGAACCGGTAGCGCTGCCCGCCGTGCTGGAAGCCGGCGCGCCTGTGGTCACGTTCTCCTGGGGCCTGCCGGGCAAGCTCGTGAAGCAGGTGCATGCCGCGGGGGCGCAGGTCGGCGTGCAAGTCGGCACGGCTGCCGCTGCACGCCGTGCCATCGAGCAGGGCTGCGATTTCGTCATCTGCCAGGGTGTCGAGGCAGGGGGGCATGTGCAGTCGTCGACGCCTTTGCTCGAGCTTCTCGAAGAGGTCACCGAGCTCGCCGAGGTTCCCGTCGTGGCGGCCGGGGGGCTTGCCGATCGCTCGGACGTGGCGCGCGTCGTGGCCGTAGGCGCCGACGCCGCGATGCTCGGTACTCGCTTCGTGGCCGCGAACGAAAGCCGCGCGCACGCGAGCTACAAACAGGCCTTGGTTCAGGCGGGCGCCGCCGACACGGTGATGACCGGCTGTTTCGACGGAGGCTGGCCCTATGCACTGCACCGCGTGCTGCGTAATACCACGCTCACGCGCTGGGAAGATGACGGTTGCCCACCTTCGGGCAAACGCCCAGGCGAGAGAGACATCGTGGCGAAAACCACCAAAGCCCACCCCGTCCACCGTTACGACGATGCGCCGCCCACGGACGAGATGAGCGGCGACGTGCTCGCCTGCTGTCTGTACGCCGGCCGCGGCGTGGGGCGCATTCACGACATCCGGCCAGCCGCCGAGCTGGTCGCCACTTTGGGCCAGGAGATTTCGGGACCATGAACAGCCGTCGACTTCCTTTCGCCACGCTGCAATGCGTGGCTTCATTCTTCGCGGCGCAAGCCGCGCCCGCGACTCCCGTCACGCTCACGGCGCAACAGTGGACCGAAATCGGTACCGCACTGCGCGCGGCTGCCGAACAGGAGCGCACCGGACAGGGCATCCCGTCCATTGCCGTCGGTATCGTGAGCGCCGGCGGCCAGGGCTGGCATGGCGTGGCCGGCTTCGCCGATGCGCGCAAGGAGAGCGTGGCCGGGCCGCAGGCGCTCTACCGCATCGGCTCGCTCACCAAGCTGATGACGGACGTCCTGGTGATGCAGCTCGTCGAGCGCGGCACCCTGAATCTCGATACGCCCGTGCGGGCTTATCTTTCCAGCTTCGCGCCCCGGGATCCTTATTCGAAACCGGTCACGCTGCGGATGCTCATGAGCCATCATGCCGGCCTGGTCGAGGAGCCGCCGCGCGGGCATTACTATGATCCCAACCCGCCTTCGCTCGCCGAAGTGGTGCGCAGCCTGAACGGCACGACGCTCATCGCCGAGCCTGGCACCACGTACCATTATTCGAATGCCGGTCTCGCGGTGGTCGGCCGCGTGCTCGAGGTGGTTACGAGCAAGCCCTATGAGCAACTGCTGCGCGAGGCACTGCTACAGCCGCTCGGCATGAGCGAGACTTCGCTGCGTGCTTCTCCAGAGGTGCGCGCGAGGCTCGCCTACGGAGAGATTGCGCCGTACGACGGAACGCGCTTCGCGGCACCCGTGTTCGATCTGGGTCCGACTCCCGCCGGCAACGTCTATTCGAGCGTGCCGGACGTTCTCAAATTCGCCCGATCGTTGCTCGAAGGCGGACTGGCGGCGAATGGCCGCATCCTGCAAGGCGAGACGATCGCTTCGATGTGGCAGCCGCAATACCCGCCCGCCGGGGATGAGCGGCCCGGCATCGGATTCTTCCTGCGCTCGCTCGACGGCCATCGCGTGGCCAGTCATTCAGGCAGCGTATATGGCTACGTGGCCGACCTTTCGGTGTACCCGGACGACGGCTTCGCGACGACCATCATGATCGCGCTGGGCGAGGCCAACCCCGTGCGCCGCCGGTTGCGCGACTTCGCGGCCCGGCTGGTTTTCGCCGCGCAGGCAGGCGAAGCCACGCCGCGGTATGCGATGAGCGACGCGGTGCCTGCATACCTCGGCCGCCGCATCGCCGGCCATTATGTGGGCGATGGCGGCAGCGTCGATCTGCGTGTGATGAATGGCCGCACCTTCCTAGAAGCACCCGACGTCGCTGCGGAACTGCGCCGCATCGGCAATCGCTGGGTGCTGGACGACGTCTTCACTTCCCGCGACGACGTGAGCGTGGATGCCGATTCGGCCACGGTGGAGGTTGGTGGCGTGCGCTACCGTCGCATCGAGCAGTCCGCGCCGGCACTGCCGGATCCGGAGCTCGCCGGCCTCATCGGCGACTACGGGCAGGAGTTCGGCTACCTCCGCATCTACGAGCGTGACGGCCGCCCTTACGCGCGCACCGACTGGCAGACGTACCAGCCGCTCGAGCGGGTGAGCAGGGACGTGTACCGGCTCGAGGGCGTGGAGCCTCGCGAAGAGCTGAGATTCTCGCGAGACCGGAAGGGTGCGCCCCGCAGCGTTGAGCTCGGCGGCATCGTGTTCGAGCGCCGCGATTTCGGCGCGGAGGCCAACGAGCGCGTCCGTGCCGTGATCCACGGCAACCGCGGGCTGCGCGCGCAGGCGCTGAAGGCCACACCACCGGCGCCACCGGCCGATGCTTGGAAGCCGGACCTCGTGGAGGTCGTGAGCATCGAGCCCGGCATCCGGCTCGACATCGGTTATGCGACGAAGGACAACTTCATGGGCATGCCCGTGTACGACGAGCCGCGCGCCTTCATGCAGCGCCCCGCGGCCGAAGCGCTGGCTCGCGCCCATCGCCGGCTGATGCAGGAGCACGGCTTCGGCATCCTGATCCACGATACCTATCGTCCGTGGTACGTCACGAAGATGTTCTGGGACGCCACCCCGCCCGCCTCCCGCGATTTCGTCGCCGATCCCGCGCAAGGGTCCAAGCACAACCGCGGCTGCGCCGCGGACATCACGCTCTATGACCGTTCGAGCGGCGTCACGCTCGAGATGCCTGGACTGTACGACGAGATGTCCTCCCGCTCCTCGCCTCTCTTCGTAGGCGGCAGCTCGCTGCAGCGCTGGCGGCGGGACGTGCTGAAGGAAGCCGTGGAAGCGGAGGGCTATGCGGTGTACGAGATGGAATGGTGGCACTTCGACTACGCCACGTGGCAGCATTATCCGGTGATGAACGTGAAGTTCGACGAAGTGCCCGCCGGCGCGGCGGGCACCCCCGTTGGAGCGCAGCGATGACCCAGACATACCGTGGTGGCTGCCAGTGCGGCAAGGTGCGTTACGAGGTCGACCTCGAGCTCGGCGAAGTCGTCTCGTGCAACTGCTCGCGCTGCGGCAGGCTCGGCTCGCTGCTGGCGTTCGCGCCGGCGTCGCAGTTCCGGCTGGCGAGCGGCGAAGGCGATCTCACGCGGTTCGAGTTCAACAAGCACGTCATCCATCACTATTTCTGCTCCACCTGCGGCATCCAGTCCTTCGCGCGCGGCAAGGGACGGGATGGCGCGGAAATGGCGGCCGTCAACGTGCGCTGCCTCGAAGGCGTCGACGTGGACTCGCTGAAGGTGAGGAAGATCGATGGACGGAAGCTCTGAGCCGTCTCAGCGTTTCGCGCCCTGAGCCGCCAGCAACGGCTCGATGAGACCCAGCAGCCGCTCCAGCGCTCCGCGATTCTCCTCGACGGTGGCGCGCCCGATGGCGCCGATGCGCGCGCGCTCGGTCTTGTCGGCGAGCCATGCCGACACACGCTCCCCCAGTTCCGTGGCATCCCTCGCTTCGACCACCGCCCCGCGCTGAATCAGGAGCCTGGCGATGTCCTGGCCATTGAAATGATGCGGACCCGTGAGCACGGGACGCCCCAGCGCGGCCGGCTCGAGCAGATTGTGCCCGCCGACCGGCACCAGGCTGCCGCCGACGAAGGCCACGTCGCCGGCGGCGTAGAAATCCAGCAGCTCGCCGAGCGAATCGACCAGCAGCACCTCCGTCCGTGCGCCCGCAGGAGCGCTGCGCGGTTCGCCGCGATTGCGCGGCAGCGTGAAGACCTGGGAGCGCTTCACGAACGGCACCGATTCGGCGGCCAGCCACTGCGCGACATCCGGGAACCGCTTGGGATGCCGGGGCACGAGAATGAGCATGGCCTCGGGATGGACACCGCGCACGATGCGATGCGCTTCCAGCACCATCTGCTCTTCGACGCCGTGCGTACTGCCGGCCACCCAGACGGGCCGGCCCGCCGCATAGCGCTCGCGCAGCTCGGCTCCGTGCGTCTCGATCGCAGGAGGAACCGGGAGATCGAACTTGACGTTGCCGGTGACATGGACGCGCGCGGGATCCGCGCCGATCGACCGGAACCGTTCGGCATCGTCCGTGGTCTGCGCCGCGATCACGATGCCTCGCGACAACGCCTCGCGAAACAATCCCGCCAGCCTGCGGTAGCGCCCGATGGACCGCGGGGAGATGCGCGCGCTCGCGAGAACCAGCGGCACGCGGCGACGAGCGCATTCGAGATACATGTTGGGCCACAGCTCCGTCTCGAAAAAGATCGCGAGCTGCGGCAGCGTGCGATCGAAGAACCGGCGCACGCAGCCAGGAAGGTCGAGCGGCAGGTATCGCGCCTCGACGTGGCCGCCGAAGAGCGCATGTACGCGCTCGCGGCCGGTGGGCGTATTGGTGGTCACGAGCACGTGGGCTTCCGGAAAGCGCTCGCGCAACTGCCGCACCAGCGGCGCGGCGGCCTGCACTTCGCCGACCGACGCGGCGTGCACCCATAGGCTGGGCTCGGACCGTCGCGCCCCGAATCCGAGCCGCTCGCCGAAATGGCGCCAGTACCCCCGCTCGCCGAAGCCCTTCCACAGCAGCACCGCGCAATAGAGCGGCGCGAGGAGGAACGCGGCCAGCGTGTAGAGAAAGCGCATCAGTTCCGCAGGTACCCGTCGAGCAGGCCGTGCCAGTCGGCCTCGCTGAAATGCTCCGGCGGCAGGCCGTAGGCGATCTTCTCGAGCGAGCGCCGCAGCCGCACCAGGTTCTCGTCGCACCACAGGCCCGGCTTGCGCAAGCTCCCACGGTCGAAATCGATGAGGTGCACGAGGCCGTCCTCGCCCACCATCACGTTGTTCGCGTTGAGATCCGCATGGCACACACCCAGCTCGTGGAACGCGCGGATGCAGCGGCCCACGGCGATCCAGTTGAGGATGGGCAGCGCGCGCTTGCGCAGCCAGCCCGCCAGAGATTCCACGTCGAGGAGCCGCTCGGTGATGAGGTCTCCGCCGTAGCCGATGCCGCTGCGGTAGTAACGCGCGCCGACGGGCGCAGGCACTGGCAGCCCGGCGTGATGCAGATGGTAGGTCAGCTGCCATTCGGCGAACGGGCGCGTGCGGTTCTCCGTGCGCCAGAAATATCTGTCGTGGGAGAGCTTCGCGATGAGCCCGCCACGCCGGTAATGCCGCAGCACGTAGTGCTTGTCGCCGGAACGGAAGAAGTACGCCGCGCCGCGCCCTTGCGCCTCACCTTCCAGCTCGCCTCGCGAGCGCCAGTACTCCGGATCGAACCAGCTGGGGCTCAAATTGATGGCCCGGGAGGCGTCATATAGGATGGCCCCGCCCGTCAGGGCCTTCCGCTTCACTTCCGAGCCGAGGGGCCAGGGACTAGCCACGCCCGCACGCCCTCAGGGAAAGCACCGAGCCGCCGCCCATGCCGCCCTTCGCCACGCCTCCGCGCAGCATCTGCCTGTTGAGATTGTCCGCGCTCGGCGATACCTGCCACGTGGTGCCGCTCTTGCGCACGTTGCAACGGGCCTGGCCGGAAACGCGGTTCACGTGGGTCATTGGCAAGGCCGAGGCACGCCTCATGGATGTCATCGAGGGCGTGGAGTTTATCACCGTGGACAAGCGCGCCGGCCCGTTCGGATCGCGGCGGGCGTTGCGCGAAAGCCTGGGCGGACGCCGCTTCGACGCACTGCTGCACATGCAGCTCGCGCTGCGCGCCAGCCTGCTGGCCCAGATCGTCCGAGCACCGATCAAGCTGGGATTCGACCGCGCGCGGGCCCGCGAGGGTCAATGGCTTTTCACCAATGCGAGCATCGCGCCTCGCACCCGCGAGCACGTGCTGGACAGCCTGTTCGGCTTCGCTGACGCACTGGGTGTACGCGAGCGCGTGCTGCGGTGGGACATCCCTCTGCCGTCCGGTGCGCTGGAATACGCCGCCCGACTCATTCCGGACGCACGGCCCACCCTCGTGATCAGCCCGTGCTCGAGCCATGCGCTGCGGAACTGGAGTGCGGAGCGTTATGCGGCCATCGCAGATCACGCTGCGAGCCGGCACGGGATGCGGGTGATTCTCGCGGGAGGCCCGAGCGCCATCGAGAAGGAGATGGGCGCCGCGATCGGGCGGGCTTCGCGATTCGCCGCCCGTGATGACGCCGCGTTCGTGAATCAGATCGGCAAGGACACCCTGCCGCAACTGCTGGCGCTGCTCGGCCGTGCCACCGCCCTTCTGGGGCCGGACTCGGGCCCCGCGCACATGGCCACCATGGTCGGCACGCCAGTCATCGGTCTCTACGCGGCCACGCGCGTGCAGCGCAGCGGACCCTACCTCTCGCAGCAGTGGTGCGTGAACCGGTACGCAGAAGCCGCTCGTCGCTTCCGCAACCGCGAGCCCGAAGAGCTGCCCTGGACGGAGAAGATCGAGGAACCCGGGGTCATGGACCTGATCCCGATCGAAGCCGTGGCCGCGAAACTGGACGAGTTGCTAGCATTACGCCAGGTGCGCTGAGTGCGCCAACGCAGGCGGCCAAAGTCGCATCTTTGGCCGCCGGAACCGAAGCCGATGTCCGCAAAAAGCGCCGCAGGCGACTTTTTGCCAATGAACAAGGAGCCCGCCATGCAAGACATCCTCGTGCCCATCTCGCCCGGCGAGCTGCTCGACAAGATCACCATCCTGCGCATCAAGAGCCAGCGGATGGAGGACGTCGCGAAGGTCGCCAACGTGCGCCTGGAGCTCGAGCTGCTGGAGCGCACCTGGAAGGAATCGGGCGCCGCGGCAGCCGACGTGGCCGCGGACGAGCGCGCGCTGCATGCCGTGAACGAGCGGCTGTGGGACATCGAGGACCGCATCCGCGACAAGGAGGCGGTGCAGACCTTCGACCGGGACTTCATCGAGCTCGCGCGTGCCGTCTACGTCTCGAACGACGAGCGTGCCGCCATCAAGAAGCGCATCAACCAGAAGCTGGGCTCGAGGATCGTGGAGGAGAAATCCTACCGGCCGTATTCGGCCGGCGGACCGGGCTGAGCCTTGTGGCCGGCGCCTCTCGTCCGCGAGAGACGCCGCCCCGCTCGATCAACAGCCGGCCGTGACGGTGTCCTGATCCGGCTCCGCCCGGATGAACCGGGTGCCTTCGAGCAACCGGACGAGCCTCGCGCCGACGATGGCCACCGCGGCGATGCCCGCCCACACCAACGGCGAGGCGAGCCCTGCTACCCACTTCACGGCGCCGCCCAGCGCGAAGAAAAAGCCCACGTCCACCACCACGCAGGCCAGGGCGAGCGCGGCCCACACCAGGTACTTGCGGATGTCCTTGACGTTGCGCATGACACGGTCTCCTCGTTGGATGGAGCCAGTGTAGGGAGGACGGGGTCTGGGCGCAGTCGGCAGGTGGTTATAAATGGGTTGCCGGCGAGGGATGCCGGACTTCACGAGTCGACGGCACCCTCCGGAGCCCTGGCCGGCGGCCGCGCAAAGCGGCCCGGCCCTCACTTGACCAGCGTGTACTCCGCCCCGCAGTAAGGGCATTTCGCCCAGCCGTGCTCCGCGACGGGCAGGTATACGCGCGGATGCGAGTTCCACAACTGCATCTGCGGCATGGGGCAGGCCAGGGGCAGGTCTTCGGCCGTGACCTGGTATTCGTTCTGGGCGTTCGGCTGGAGCAGCGGTTTGGCGGTGGCGGACATGAGGCGACCCTTTGGAGAGCCGGGATTATACGGATGGCGCGAGATAGGCGTGAATCTGCGCCACCACGGCCGACCCCTCCCCCACGGCCGCGGCCACGCGCTTGACGGACCCCGCCCGAACGTCCCCCACCGCGAACACCCCGGGATGGCTCGTCTCGAGCGGCGCTGGGCGCGGCCGGTGCGCCGACCAGCTTTCGATGCCGCAATCCTCCGGCGAGAGGTCGATGCCCGTGACCACGAACCCCTTGCCATCCAGCGCCACGCCGCACTCCTCGAGCCAGGACGAATTCGGATCCGCGCCGATGAACAGGAACACGTATCGCAGATGCCGCTGCTCTTCCTGCCCGCTCCGCCGGTCCTTCCAGCGCACCGCGACAAGGTCGCCCGCGGAGTCGCCCAGCAATGCGGTGATCTCGGTGTGAGTCCGCAACTCTAGATTGGGCAGCGCGCCCAGGCGATCCACCAGGTACTGCGACATGGTGGCCGCGAGCCCGGCACCACGCACGAGCACGTAGACCCTGGCGACGTGCGAGGCCAGGTACACAGCCGCCTGTCCCGCAGAGTTGCCACCACCGACCAGCACGACCTCCTGGCCTGTACACAGCTTCGCCTCGATCGGCGATGCCCAGTAGTACACGCCACGGCCTTCGAACTCGTCGAGGTTCGGCAGCTGCGGCCGGCGATAACGGGCGCCGGAGGCCACCACCACCGTCCTGGCGCGCGCCGACCGGTTCCCGCCGAGATGGAGCTGCTTCACGATCTTGCCGCCGTGCATCGCCGCAGATCGCTCGCACTCCAGCTCGTTGATCTCGAGCGGCACCGCGATGACCGCCCCGAACTTCTCCGCCTGCGCGAAGGCGCGACCCATCAACGCCTGTCCCGAGATGCCCGTCGGGAAGCCGAGGTAGTTTTCGATGCGCGCGGAAGCGCCCGCCTGCCCGCCGAATGCGCGTGAATCGAGCACGAGCACGGAAAGGCCCTCGGACGCCGCATACACCGCGGCTGCGAGACCGGCAGGCCCTGCGCCGACGATCACCACGTCGTACACCTTTTCCGGATCGATGTCCGGCAGCAAGCCGACACGGCACGCGAGATTCGCTTCCGTGGGGCGGCGCAGCAGCGTACCGTCCGGCGAGATCGCGAGTGGCAGGTCGTGCGCCGCGATCTCCATGCGCTCGATGAGGCGGGCGGCTTCGGCGTCCGTCTGCGGATCGAGCACCGTATGCGGCACACCGTTGCGGCGAAGGAAATTCTGCAGTCGCACCGAATACGGCTCGTCGGCCTGACCCACGAGCACGATGCCTGCACCGGATTCGAACAGGCCGACGCGCCGGAGGATGTAGGCGCGCATCAGGATCTCGCCGATCTCGGCGCTGCCGATGAGCAGCGCCCTCAGCTGTGCAGAATCGAAGGGGACCGCGACGCAACCTTCGGGCCCGGCGCGCCCTTCCGCCATGGTCGGGGCGCCGGAAAGCTGGGTGAGCTCTCCGCTGAACTGCCCGCGCCGATGCGTGGTGATCGCGCTTTCGCGTCCGAGCCCGTCACGGCGCACCGTCTCGATGCAGCCGGACAGCACGAGGAAAGCCGGTGCTTCCCGCTGACCGAGCGCGAAAGCCATCTCGCCTGGAACGAATTCGCGAGGCGGGCCGCCGAAACGCTGCGCGGTTTCCATCTGCGTGGCATCCAGCACCGGAAACATCTGCAAGCCGCGCCTCTCGATGATCGACGTGGAGGCCGTCGACGGACTCATCGGCGAGGGCATGATCATGGCGGCGGCTTTCGATGCGGGGCAGGCTGCGACTATAGCTCGCGAGCCCGCTCAGGCCATCACTTCGTTCCAGATGCGCGTGACCTCGCGGTGCTGCGCTTCGAATTCCCCGGCCGGCACCCGCGGCGGGCGGGAATCCAGCGACAGGTGATGCGTGCGCGCGCGATAGGCCCGGTAAGCTGCCACCAGCGCATCCACCGTTTCCTGGGCGACGAGATTCGCGGATGCCACGGATTCCAGCTGACGGATCGTGTCCGAGAACATCGCCACGGGCGGGTGATCCTTCGCCCACAGCAGCGCCCAGTACTGAGCGAGGAACTCGATGTCCGCCACGCCGCCCTCACCCTGCTTGATGTCGAATTCCCCGGGCGTCGCCTTCACCAGCTCCCGCCTCATGCGCTCACGCATGTTGCGCACTTCTTCCCGAAGGGTGTCGCGCCGCAGGTGCTGCCGCAAGGTTCCGATGCGCACGCGCTCGAACTCCTCGCGCAGCTCCGGCGCTCCTGCGACGGAGCGCGCGTGCAGCAGAGCCTGGTGCTCCCACGTCCACGCTTCCTGCCGCTGATATTCAGCGAAGGCATGCACGCTGGTGACGAGCATGCCGCCCTTCCCGCTCGGCCGCAGCCGCACGTCCACCTCGTAGAGCCGGCCCGCGGCCGAGTGCAGCGTGAGCAGGTGCACGATGCGCTGCGCGAGGCGCACGAAGAAGATCTGGTTGTCGAGCGGGCGCGCGGCGTGCGTTTCCTGCCGCTCACCGGTGGAATCGTGCAGGAACACGAGGTCGAGGTCCGAGGAATAGCCGAGCTCCATGCCGCCGAGCTTTCCGTAGCCCACGGCGGCGATGCGTACCGCGCGCCGCTCCTCGCCTTCCCCGCACATCGGCACTCCGAACTGCGCCGTGATCTGCTGCCAGGCAAACTGCATGGCGCGCTCGACGATGAGCTCCGCGACGTCGGTGAGCCGGTCGCTCACTTTCATGAGCGGCAGGCGGCCGGTGAGGTCGGCGACCGCGATGCGGAACAGGGCGACGCGCTGGAAGTGACGCAACGCTTCCACCTGGCGCTCGGGGTCGTCCTCGACCAGCTGCTGCAGCGTCAGCTCCAGATCGCGTATGAGGCTTTCACGCGTGGGCAGCTGGGAGAACAATCGCTCGTCGAGCAATTCGTCCAGCAGCAGCGGGTGCAGGCCGATCTGGCTCGCCAGGAAATCCCCGCGGCCGCAAAGATCCACGAGCCGCGTGCGCGCCGTGGCGCTCTCCTGCAGCAAGGCGAAGTACACGGAGCGCTGCCCGATGGCCTCCACCACCCTCAGCACCCGGCGAAGCGTCGGCACTGGCGCAGGGCTCGAGGCGATGTCCGCGACGAGCAGCGGAAGCAATGCCTGGAGGCGCTTGCGCCCGGGCTCGTCCAGGCGGCGCACGAAAGAGGAGCCTCGCATCTCGAGGAGCAGGCGAGCAGGCTCGCCCGCATCGGTGAAACCTGCGCGCACGAGCGCTTCGAGCAGCGCGGCCTCTTCGGCCTGCGTGTCCCAGAAGCGGCCGAGGTCCACTTTCACCGCGGCGCGATCGGCTTCCTGCCCGCCACTCAGGACCACGGATTTGAAATGCCGCGAGACCGTCTGACGGTGCTCGTTGAGCGCGACGAGCAGTGCATCCCAGTCCGCCGCGCCCATCGCTGCGGCGATGCGCACCCGCGCCGCATCTTCCTTCGGCAGGCGATGCGTCTGGGCGTCGTCCACCATCTGCAGGCGGTTCTCGAGGCGCCGCAGGTACGCGTACGCGGCACCGAGATCCGCGACCACCTGGGAAGGCAGCAACCGGTCGCCGTCGAGCTTCGGCAGCACGGCGAGCAGTGATGGATTCTGCAGCTGGCGCAATCGCCCGCCCCGGATGAGCTGGAACGCCTGCACGATGAACTCGATCTCGCGGATGCCACCAGGCCCGAGCTTCACGTGGTCTGCGAGCTCCCGGCGCTCCACTTCCCGCTCGATGAGCGCTTTCATCTCGCGCAGGCTCTCGAACACGCCGTAGTCGACATAGCGGCGATACACGAACGGCCTGACCGCTTGCGCATAGAGCTCTGCATAGCGCTCCGGCGCCGTGAGCGGGCGGGCCTTGATGTAGGCGTAGCGCTCCCAGTCCCGTCCGTGGCGCAGCAGGTAGTCTTCGAAGAACGCGAAGCTCGCGACCAGCGGACCGCTGTCGCCGAAGGGGCGCAACCGCATGTCCACGCGGAAGACGAAGCCATCCACGTTGCGCGCATCGAGCAGCCGGATGACGGCCTGCCCGAGGCGCGTGAAGAACTCTTCGTTGGCGATGGAGCGCGCCCCGTCCGTCTCGCCGTGCTCGGGGAACAGGAAGATGAGATCGACGTCGGACGAGAAATTGAGCTCGCCGCCCCCGAGCTTGCCCATGCCCAGGATGAGCAGCGGCTGGATCTCCCCGCTGGCGGAGCGGGGCTCGCCGTAGCGCAGCGCGAGCATCCGGCGCGCATGCCGATAGGCGGCGCCAATCGCGGCGTCCGCGAAGGTCGAGAGCTCCCGCAATGCCTCTTCAAGGCTCGCCCAGCCGGCGAGGTCGCGCCATGCGATACGCACCATCTCGCGGCGCCGCCACTGCCGCAGTTCGCTCATCACGGCGGCTTCGAGCGTGGCGTCGTCCGGCGGGAAGGCCGGCGCACGGGCCTCGAACTCCGCGGCACTCAGGGGCCGCAGCAGGTCGCCGGAAGCGATCAGCTGCTCCAGCATCGCCGGATGACGGGTGCAGGACTGGCTAACGAAATCGCTGCAAGCGAGCACGCGCGGCGCGGATTCGCGCAAACGCGAATCCGCCGACGCCATGGCGGCATCGATTTCGGGAAACCGAGCCAGTTGCGATTCCGAGTGCACGACGGGCAATGCTAGCATCCGCGGACGGAGGGACATGGCGTCTGCGGCGACTCGGTCGCTGAATTGCCGATGATCGCCTTTGGGTCGCCGCCCGGCTGAGCTGCCGGGCCCTCTACTTATTGGGCGGAACGCAGCAGCACGATCTCGTCATCCGACTCGTGCGTCTCGACGTGCAGCACCTCGCGCAGCGAGAACAGGAAGCCTTGCGCGTCGCCGATGCGGAACACGCCGGTGACTCGCACGGGAGACAGCTCCGTCGTGCCGACCA
>JBGAIL010000282.1:0-4124 GCA_044225565.1 Steroidobacteraceae bacterium
TCGGCCTCGCGCTGAAAGCGGCTTTCCTCCTCCAGGATGCCCACTGGGCCTCGCAATGGCTGCACGCGCTCACGGTCGGCGTCGCTGCTTCGATGATCGTCGCAGTGATCACACGAGCCGCGCTGGGGCATACCGGACGGCCATTGACGGTCGGCGGCCACGTCGCCTTCGCCTATGGCCTTCTCTGCGCGGCCGCGCTGTCGAGAGTCCTGGTGGGCGAGAGTGCCGTCGGACGCGAATGGATGATCCGGCTCTCGGGCGGTCTCTGGCTCGCGGGTTTCCTGATCGTGCTCGTCGCGTACCTGCCGGTACTGCTGCGACCGCGAGTGGATGGCAAGCCGGGCTGAGCGACCGGCACTCGGACACATGAACGGAAAGAGCTGAAGTCATGAGCGACACACGCAAACTCTGGATCGGTCTCGCACTGTTGCTGGCGGCCTCGTTCGCGGTGCTGCTCTGGATGGGCGCCGCCATCCATCAGAACGCGCCACCGATGCCGGAGCGCGTGGTCGCCGAGAGCGGGCAAGTCATCTACACCCGGGCGGACATCGAGAAAGGCCGCACCGTCTGGCAGTCCATGGGCGGCATGCAGCTCGGCTCGATCTGGGGCCACGGGGGCTATGTGGCGCCGGACTGGAGCGCCGACTGGCTGCACCGTGAAGCGATGGCGGTGCTCGATTCGTGGGCGCAGCGCGAGAATGGCGCGGAGCACTTCGATGCGCTGCCCGAAGAGCGCAAAGCCGCATTGCGCGGGCGGCTCGAATCGCGCATGCGCGAGAACACCTTCGATGCCGCGACCGGCACCGTTCGCCTGGATGCCGATCGCGCGCAGGCCGTCGCCGCGGTCAGCGCCCACTACGAGAGCCTCTTCGGTAACGATCCCCAGACGGCTTCACTGCGCGAAGCCTACGCCATGAAGAACGACACGGTCGCCGATCCGGAGAATCGCCGGGCGATGACCGGGTTCTTCTGGTGGAGCTCCTGGGCCGCCATGACCCAGCGGCCGGGATCGCAGATCACCTACACCAACAACTGGCCCAGCGAGCCGCTCATCGGCAACCGGCCACCGGCGGCCACGTACCTCTGGTCCGCCTTCAGCGTGCTCTTCCTGATCGCCGGCATCGCGCTGCTCGGCTGGCATCACGCCGTGACGCACGGGCGCGCGGAAGGAGCCCCGGCCCTGCCTCCGACCGATCCACTCGCCGTCGTGCAGATCACTCCTTCCATGCGCGCCACCGCCAAATATTTCTGGGTGGTGCTCGCTCTCTTCCTGGTGCAGATCCTGCTCGGCGCCATCACGGCGCACTATTCGGTGGAAGGCCAGGATCTCTATGGCATTCCGCTCGCCGACATCCTGCCGTACTCCCTCACGCGCACCTGGCATACGCAGCTCGCCGTGCTGTGGATCGCCACGGCCTGGCTCGGCACCGGCCTGTACATCGCGCCCGCCATCTCCGGCCACGAGCCGAAATACCAGCGCCTCGGCGTGAACCTGCTGTGGGTCTGCCTCCTGGTCATCGTGGTGGGCGCCTTCTCGGGCCAGTGGCTCGCGGTGATGCAGAAGCTCGGGCTCGATCGCAATTTCTGGTTCGGGCACCAGGGCTGGGAATACGCCGACATCGGCCGCTTCTGGCAATGGTTCCTCTTCATCGGGCTCATGCTCTGGTTGCTGCTCGTGGGCCGCGCGCTGTGGCCGGCGTTGCGAAACGGCGGGGAGAGCAAGTCGATCATCGGGCTGCTGTTCCTCTCGACGACCGCGATCGGCCTCTTTTACGGGGCGGGGCTGCTCTGGAGCGAGCACACCTCGCTCTCGATGGTGGAATACTGGCGCTGGTGGCTGGTGCACCTGTGGGTGGAAGGCTTCTTCGAAGTGTTCGCCACCGCCGTGATCGCCTTCCTCTTCACGCGGCTCGGGCTGCTGGCCGTGCGCACGGCCACGGTGGCAGTGCTGTTCGCCACCATCGTCTTCATGGCGGGCGGCGTGCTCGGCACGCTGCACCACCTGTACTTCTCCGGAACGCCTGCGCCGGTGCTCGCGCTCGGCGCCAGCTTCTCGGCGCTCGAAGTCGTGCCGCTCGCGTACATCGGTTTCGAGGCCTACCACACCTACAAGCTGGGGCACGCCACGCCCTGGATGGCGAGCTACCGCTGGCCGATCCTCTTCTTCGTGGCGGTGGCATTCTGGAACCTGGTGGGCGCGGGCCTGTTCGGCTTCCTCATCAATCCGCCGCTCTCGCTCTACTACATGCAGGGGCTGAACCTCACCCCGCTGCACGGCCACACTGCGCTCTTCGGCGTCTATGGCATGCTCGGCATCGGACTGGTGCTCTTCTGCCTGCGCGGCCTGAAGCCCGGGATCGAATGGAACGAGAAGCTGCTGGCGACGTGCTTCTGGGCGCTGAACATCGGGCTCGCGCTGATGGCGCTGCTGACGCTCCTGCCCATCGGCACCCTCCAGCTGCTGGCGGCGATCGATCACGGCTACTGGTACGCGCGCTCGGCGGAGTTCATGCATCAACCCCTGATCGAGCTGCTCGTGTGGATGCGCGTGCCGGGAGATACCATCTTCAGCATCGGCGCCGTCCTGCTCGCGTGGTTCGTCGTCAGGCTGTGGATAGCGCCCAAACGCCGCCCGTGATCGAGTTCTATCCGCAGATCAAGCTCGTGCACGTCTGCGCGGCTCTCGCCAGCGGCACGTTCTTCGCGGCTCGCGGGCTCGCCGCCCAATGGGGCGCCCGGTGGCCGCGGCTGGCGCCGGTGCGCTACCTCAGCTACACGATCGACACGATATTGCTGACGGCGGCGTTCATGCTGATGACCGTGCTGCATCAGTATCCGCTCGCGCAGAGCTGGCTCACCGTCAAGGTCGCCCTGGTCATTCTCTATATCGTGCTGGGCGCCCTTGCGATGCACCGGGGCAGGACGCCCCGCATCCGCATGCTGTGCTACGTGGCGGCGCTCGCTACCTTCGCTTTCATCGTGTCGATCGCCCGGGCCCACCACGCGTTGGGGATGTTTTCCTGACGACTCGCGCGCCTGCGCCAGCCCGTCGGCGATGGTCCTACATCTTCTCGCCGGGCAGTCTGCTGGCCTGCTTCACCCAATCCGCCAGCTGCTTCTCATCGAGCTCGTGGTCCTCGCGGATGTCGAGATACCTCACGCGCTCGTGCTTCGACTCACCCGGGGGCAATGGACGCAGCTCCGCGCCGTTGAGAAAGCCCACCTTCACGTAGTGGTTGAAGCAATGAAAGCTGAGGAACCAGCGCTGCTCCTCCATTCCATACAGCGGCGTGTTCCATTTGACGGCCTTGCGCACGCCGGGCGCGACGCGCGTGATGAGCGCGTCGAGCTTGCGCCCGACTTCGCGCTTCCAGCCCGGCATGGCGTCGAGGTAGGCCTGCACGGGCGCGTCACCGTACCCCTTGGGGATCTGGGGATTGCCGCCGGAGAGCAGCTTCGGCCGTTTCTTCGATTTCGCCGCTGCCGGTTTCGTCGCGGCCTTGCGCGGAGCCTTCACGCGTTTCTTCATGTCGATGTACGCAGTCTGGATGAGATTCCGCAGCGTCTCGTCGTCGACGGCCATCGTACAGCAGTTTCCGCAGGACCTCAGCCACCACTGCCGTCCGGTATCGCGACCGGCCCCGGCGGAGTCGCTCCCAGCAGGTGCTGCGCGAAATAGTCCCACAGCTTGCGATTCACGTAGCCGCTCTCGAAGAGCGTCTGGTGATTCCGCGCCGGATGGATGAACAGATCGAAGTCCCGGTTGGCGCGGATCAGCGCATCGGCCATCTGCAGCGTCAGTGCCACGTGGACGTTGTCATCGACGTAGCCGTGCATCAGCAACAGTTTTCCCCGCAGGCGGTCGGCGTGCAGATAGTTGGTGGGCTCGTAGTGATCCGGATACTCCTGTGGCCGCCCGCGCTCGCGGTTCACCGGATACACGAACAGGTCGAAATCGTGGCTGCCGGCGGACGCGACGCCGACCTTGAACAGCTCCGGATGCTCGAGCATCGCGTGCACGGTGCTGTAGCCCCCCGCGGAATGCCCGTAGATGCCGACGCGATCGATGTCCACGAAAGGGAAACGCGCCGCCAGCTGTTTGATGGTGGCAACGTGATCCTCCA
>JBGAIL010000027.1:0-35151 GCA_044225565.1 Steroidobacteraceae bacterium
CTTCGCGAGCGCAAGCGAGCCCGGGTCGGCATGTGGGCGCTCGCCGCCTCGGCCACTTTCGTTGCCATCGCGGCAGCCTGGATGATGGCTGGCGGCTCAGCGCCGGAATCGATCGCCGCGCTGACGGGTGCCGGCGACCGATTCCAAACGAAGGTGGGCGAGAACCGTACGATCGGCCTGAGTGACGGCTCGAGCGTCACGCTCGGCGGAAAGACCGAGCTCGTGGTCTCGATGGAGCCGCACGCACGGCGCATCGAACTGCTCGGCGGCGAAGCGCTCTTCACCGTCGCGAAGGATACGGCGCGGCCTTTCACCGTGAGCGCGGGAGACACCACGGTGACGGCCATCGGCACGGAATTCAACGTGCGCCGCAGCAGCGGCCGCGTCGTCGTCGCGGTAGTGGAAGGGCGCGTAGCCGTGGCGCCGCAACCCCTGCCACGCCCTATCGCCTGGCTGCGCCCCGGCTCGTCTCGCGAGCCCGCACAGCTGGGGGCCGGTGAGCTCATGACCGTTGCCGGCGAGGAGCCGAAGGAGACGGTGCGGCTGGCCGATCCTTCCACCTCCATCGCCTGGCGCAGCGGCCAGCTCATCTTTCGCGAGGAGCCGCTGCGCTACGCGGTGGAAGACGTGAACCGCTACTCCTCCAAGCCCATCGTGCTGGCCGACGAGCGCATCGGGGACATCCGCATCTCCGGCACCGTGCTCGACCGGGGCGTGCCGGGCTGGCTCGATTCGCTGGAAAGCGCCTTCGGGCTCGAAGCGCGCGAGGAGGAAGAGCGCATCGTGCTGGAGCGGGCGCGCCGCTGAGATCCGTGTCGCGGGCAGCGGGCCGCGCGACACCGAAAGCTCAGACCGACGCGGAACGCCCTCCGGGAGGGTCGTGGCGACGAAGGGATTCGCGCCCCACATTCAGGGCCAGTCGGCGCCCATCCCAGCTCACCCTGCGAATCCATTCGGGCGCGATGCGCACACGCCGCGCCATGCGCTCGCCCCGCGTGCTCACGACGACATCGAGGATCGCCCAGGTCTGCCCGTCGAAGAGCAGATCCTCGACGTCACCTACCGGCTCATCGCGAGCCTCGATGTGATAGCCCATGATGCTGCGGCAACTGTGAAGATGGCTTTCACTGGAGGCCTCCGATTTCTGCCGCAGCATCCGCTCGCGCACGAGCCGCCTGCCGGCCTCGCGGGTGGGCGCCGGCAAGGGCACCGCTCCCCAGGCCCAATAGGTCGGGCAAGGCCAGTACTCCGGATGGCCGTAATAGCAAGTCAAGGCCTTCTCCTGCAGGCGCGAGACCGGGCGGGTGGTGTCGATGTCCGGGCTGGTCTCGACCTGGCTGCGCGTGACCGCGACCACCACGATGCGGGTACCGACGTCGATGAACCGCACGGCGTGGGGAGAGATGAGCACCCTGCGCCCGCTCAGCCAGTCCCCGGTGTTCACGAGGAGATAGCGCACCACCCATTTCTCGTCGTCGAAGTACAGGTCCACGACCCTGCCGATCGTGCCGTCGGTCGCCAGCACGCGGCAACCGAAACAGCTCTCCACACTGCAGGCTCCATCGACGATCTCTTTCACGACGCGGCCATCCTCCACCCGCAGGCGCGGCATTTACAAACGACAAATATCGGTGGTAGATATCGGCTGGACCGATGGATACCGAGCTCGCCCGCACCTTCCTCGCCGTGGTGGCCACGGGCAGCTTCGTCGAGGCGGCGAACCGGCTCTTCGTCACCCAGTCCACCGTGAGCTCGCGCATCCAGCGGCTCGAGGAAGAGCTGGGCGCGGAGCTCTTCGTGCGCAACAAGGCCGGCACCACCCTTACGCCCGCGGGTCGCCAGTTTCAGAAGCACGCCTCCATCCTCACCCGCACGGTGGAGCACGCGCGCCAGGAAATCGGCATAGCGGGCGGCTTTCGCTCGACGCTGACGCTCGGCGGCCGCATCGGGCTGTGGGAAGGCCTGCTCCTGCGGTGGCTACCGAGGTTCGCAGCGCTTGCGCCGGACGTGGCGGTACGCGCGCTCATCGCCCTGGAGGACGATCTGATGTCGGCGCTCATCGAAGGGCGTGCGGACATCGGGGTGATGTACACCCCCCAGGCAAGGCCCGGACTGAAGATCGAGCAGCTGCTGGAGGAGCACCTGGTGATGGTGTCCACGCGGCGCGATCCGCCCAGTGAGCCGCAGGCGGACTACGTCTACGTCGACTGGGGACCCGAGTTCTTCGCCCAGCACAGTCTCGCGTTTCCGGGCCATGCCGGTGCGGCGCTCACCGTGAACATCGGCTGGCTGGGCCTCGAGAAGATCCTCGCCGACGGCGGCAGCGGTTATTTCCCCCTGCGGCTGGTACGCGAGCACGAGCGCTCCGGCCGGCTGCACCGGGTGAAGGACGTTCCGGAGTTCCGCCTGCCCGCCTATCTGTGCTTCGCCTCCGGCGCTGAATCCGGGCCGCTGGCGCTGGCCGTCGAGACCATCCGGCGGATCGCCGCAGAAGCCGCCTGAGGGGATCGGGTTCGCGAGTGCTGCGCGGCACGCCGCGCCGGCGCGCCATCGGGAGCGGCGGAAAGCTGGCCCCCAGTTGAGACATCGGCGCAGACTTCCGCTGTGGCGCGGGTGTGTCAAGCCGCCGCGTCGTCATGCCAGCACGCGGTAGCGTTCCGCGAGAGCATAGCGCCGCGCTTTCTTCGACGGATTCGTGGGGCGGAGGAAACCTTCCTGGACCCAGCGTTGGCACAGCAAGGTCGCCGTACGTGGCCGAGATCCAAACAGCTCGCCCAGCTGACGCGCGGTGATCTCATTGGCGTCTCGAAATAGCGGCAGTGCTCGGCGCTTTCTGGCATCCAGCTCGCGAATGATCAATGACCGGTCCTGCCCGCCCCGCGCGGCTTCGTCTTCGGCCTGCCGATGCACGCTCTGGAAGGCTTCGAGCATTCCGAGGATGAAGTACTCCACCCACGCCGAGACGTCGGCTTCCGCACGCCCCATGTAGTAGTTGTGAGACGGGCCTATCGTCAATGCACGGTAATAGGCGCCAAGATCCCGAGCGTAATACTCCTCGAGCGCGTACAGGCCCTTGAGCCCATAGCCGCCGATGTGAAGAACGAGCGTCGCCAGCAAGCGGGCCGTGCGGCCGTTGCCGTCGTAGTAGGGATGAATGGTCGCGTATTGGGTGTGCGCAATCGCGGCTTTCACGGGCCCCGGCAGATCGCCCTTGCGATTGAGCCATTCGATCAGCCGTCGCATCAGCGTCGGCACGTCTTTCGCTTCCGGTGGCAGATAGACGATCCGTCGCGAGCCGCCCTCGCGGATGACGTTCTGACCGTCCCGATAGGGAGTGGCCTTTACGCGTCGCCGGCCACCGGCCATGACGAGCGCATGCAGTTTCTGCAGCGATGCCTCGGTGAGACGCGCACTCTCCTTCGCGTAATCGCCTACGGCGTCGAGCGCCGCGTAGTATCCCTTGACCTCGTCCTGATCGCGCTCGCGACCGGGAAAGTGCCGATGCTGAACGATGACGTCGGCGACTTGCCGATGGCCTGCTTGATCGCCTCGATGCGCATCAGGGCGCTGGCGGTGCGTGCCGTGAGCGAGAAGATGGGGGTGAAAGGCTTTCCGGGCTTGCGGGGCATGGGGATGGCTGGCGGGGCTCCAAGCCGGGAGTATACGGCGCCCATGCCGTTATCATGCCGATAAATTGCCGTTAAACAGGCAGCGAAGACGGGTACCGCGGCACTTCTCCATCGGGAAATCCGATCCATCACGCCAATATTCATCGTTTGTCGCGACGGTATCCGGCGCTTACCTTTCCTGCAGACGCCTCCCGGGCCGGCGGCGTCCTGCAGGAGAATCCAGATGAATCCCTCGACGCACGATTCGACGACTTCCTTCCCGCAAGCCGCGGCGGACGCGGGTGCCCCCCGCGCCCCGGGTGCCACGAGCGTGGATGGCCGCGAGATCGCCACCGCACTGCAGGCGACGCTCAATCCGCTGTGGGTCATCAACATCGGCATGGGCATCTTCTTCTGCATGGCAGCCGCCTTGCTCGCAAAAGGATGACGGCCGCGGCACATTCCGCATCGCACCGGCCCTCCGGGTGGCGACGGTGGGTCTACTCCACGAACCACAAGGACATCGGCACGATGTACCTGGTGTTCTCGCTCACGATGTGGCTCGTCGGCGGCACCATGGCCATGATGATCCGTGCCGAGCTCTTCCGGCCCGGCCTGCAGTTCGTCGACCCGCAGTTCTTCAACTCCATGACCACCATGCACGGGCTGGTCATGATCTTCGGCGCCATCATGCCCTCCTTCGTGGGCCTGGCGAACTGGATGATCCCGCTGCAGATCGGCGCCCCGGACATGGCGCTGCCGCGCCTGAACAACTTCAGCTTCTGGATCCTGCCGTTCGCCTTCGTGATCCTGCTCGGCTCGCTCGCCGTGCCGGGCGGCGGGCCGGCCGGCGGCTGGACGATGTATCCGCCGCTCGCCTTGCAGGGCGGCGCCTCGTTCCCGATGACCATCTTCGCCATCCACCTGATGGGCATCTCCTCCGTAATGGGCGCGATCAACGTGATCGTCACGGTGCTTAACATGCGCGCGCCGGGCATGACGCTGCTGCGGATGCCGCTGTTCACGTGGGCATGGCTGATCACCGCGTACCTGCTCATCGCAGTGATGCCGGTGCTCGCGGGCGCCGTCACCATGCTGCTCACCGACCACTTCTTCGGCACCACGTTCTTCACCGCCGCGGGCGGCGGCGACCCGGTGATGTACCAGCACATCTTCTGGTTCTTCGGGCACCCCGAGGTGTACATCATGATCCTGCCGGCGTTCGGGCTCGTCTCGGAGATCGTCTCCACGTTCTCCCGCAAGCCCATCTTCGGCTACGAGTCCATGGTCTACGCCCTCGCCTCCATCGCCTTCCTCTCCTTCATCGTGTGGGCGCACCACATGTTCACGGTGGGCATGCCGCTCGCCGGGCAGATCTTCTTCATGCTCTCCACGATGCTCATCTCGGTGCCGACCGGCATCAAAATCTTCAACTGGTCGGTCACGATGTGGCGCGGCTCGCTCACCTTCGAGCCCCCCATGCTGTTCGCCGTGGCGTTCCTCTTCCTGTTCACCATCGGCGGCTTCTCGGGCCTGATGCTCGCGATCGTGCCGGCGGACTTCCAGTATCACGACACCTACTTCGTCGTGGCGCACTTCCACTACGTGCTGGTGACGGGCGCGCTGTTCGCCATCCAGGGCGGCGTCTATCACTGGCTGCCCAAGTGGACCGGCCACCTGTACGACATGCGCCTCGCGAAATGGCACTTCTGGCTCTCGGCCATCTTCGTGAACGTGCTGTTCTTCCCGCAGCACTTCCTCGGCCTCGCCGGCATGCCGCGCCGCATCCCGGACTACGCCACCCAGTTCACGGACTGGAACATGGTGTCCTCGATCGGCGGCTTCGTGTATGGGGCCTCGCAGCTCCTGTTCGCGTACGTGATCTGGAAGTGCGTGAGGACGGGGACGCGCGTGCCGGGAAGAGTATGGGAAGGCGCCCGCGGCCTTGAGTGGGTGCTGACCTCTCCTCCTCCGCATCACTCCTGGGAACATCCGCCACCGAATGCGGTGGTCGCCCGCGAAACGCTGTAAGCCTTCGTCACCGCGGGGGAGGAACCAGCCGGCGTGCCCCTGGTGCTAGGGGCTGCCCCCTGGCGCCGGGCCGTACACCACCGCGTTGATGATCTTCAGCTTCGCGCCCTTCGAGCGCGAGTCCGCATCCGCACGCGTGACGATGCGCACGACGTGCTTGCCCGGCGCCAGATCCTGCACGTGCCAGTAGTCATTGTCGTTTGTGCGCTCGGGAATCCAGGCGTCGATCTCGCCGGCCTTGTTGCCGTCGAGGATCACATCCGCGCGCCCGCCTTCTCTCGAATGGAAGCCCACGATCGCCAGGCCCGTGCCTTCGAAAGTGAACGTGGCCTCACCACCCGCTCCCGTCGACTCCATGTAGTCGAACGTGCCTTCCCAGCCTTTGTAGTGCTTGCGGCTGAACGGTCCCGAGAATTTCCAGGCCGGCTCCCCGATGGCCACCAGGGCCTGCGGAACGCCCATCTTCCACTGCTCCAGCGGCGGCGCGACGGGCGCCTGCGCCGGAATCTCGAACTCCGCGGGGGTGACCTTGCCGCCGACGCCCTGCACCACCTTCTCGGCGCGCGCCACCGTGCTGGCCACGATCTCGTTGAACGAGTACTGCGTGAACGCGAAGCGCACGTCGGCGAGCGCCGGGATGCCGGCTCTCCAGACCTCCGGGATGCCTTCGTATCCGAGCATCACGCCCAGGATGCCCGCCGCGCTCGAAGGATTGCAGTCCGAATCCTGGCCGGAGCGCGCCGAGACCTCCAGCGTCTTCGCGAAATCCCCGCCGCCATAGAGGAGTCCCAGCACCACGTAGCCACCGTTGAGCTTGGCGTCGATGTTGAACGGCTTGAGCGCGCCGTCCACGCAGAGGTCGCCGTGATCCCACTTCTCCTCGATGAGCTTCCAGGTGGCGGTCCAGTCGCCCGGGTTCTCCTGCGACCAGCGCAGCACGTCCGCGACCAGCTCGGCGTACCGGCTGTCCGGCGGGATCGACTTCAGGCCGAGCTCCACCACCTTGCGCGGATCGGTCTCGAAGAACGCCGCCGAATACATGCCCGAAAAGAACATGCCGCCGTACAGCCCGTCGCCCCAGTTCATCACCCGCCCGACGCGGTCCGCGTACTTGTTGGCTTCGGCCGGCAGGCCGGGCGTCATCATGCCGATGAAGTCCGACTCGATCTGGAAATCGATGTCGTCGGCGTGGATGTTGTGCTGCGGATGGCCGGACATCGGCGCCTTGATGCCGCGGTTGAGCAGGCGGCGCGCGCCCGCATTCGCATGCCACAGCTCGTATTTCGAATCCTTGAACATCTCGCCGTACTGCTCCGTGGTGGCGTCGAGGCCGATCTTGTCCATCACTTCCGCGAAGGTCATCTCGACGTACAGGTCATCCTGGTGGATGGCGTTCTCGACGCGCCTGGGCTTCCAGTCCCGATAGCCGTTGAGGTTGTCCACGATGATCTTGCCGTTGGAGCGGAACTCCGTCGGCGCCCCATAGGACACTCCAATCATCTGCCCCGCCCAGCCGCCACGGATCTTGTCTTCGAGCGTCTGGCGGGAGATGCGCCGCGCAGGCTCCGGCGCCGCTGCGGCCGCGGCTTCTGCGGTTTCCGCGGAGGCGGGCGCTGGCTTCTGCCCACAGCCGACGAGCCCGAGCGTGGTGGCCGCGATGCAGGAAAGGAGATGTCCGGTCTTCATGAGGATGTGTCCAGGGTGTTGTGATGGGACGCGCCGCGGAACCGCGGGATTTCCGGCTGGAAAACGTGTAATTCGGCCTGATCGGGCATGCTCGCCTGAGCTCCGAGCCGCGTCACCGAGAGCGAGGCGGCCGCGGTGGCGAAACGGCAGGCATCGATCGGCGTCGCACCTTCATCCAGCGCGACGGCGAGCGCGCCGTTGAAAACGTCGCCGGCCGCAGTGCTATCGACGACGCCGACCTGCGGCGCCGGAACTACGTTCGCACCTTCAGCCGTCACCAGCAGGCAGCCCTGCGCTCCGAGCTTGATGATGACCATCCCGGGTCCCGATGCCCGCAACTTCTGAGCGATGGCGCGCGCATCGTCCACCTCGAGCCTGCTGGCGCGATAGCCCGCGAGCGCAGCCGCTTCGCTTTCGTTGGGCGTGAGGATGTCGACGGCGCCGAGCAGATCCGGATGCAGTTCATCCGGCGCGGGCGCCGGATCCAGCATCACTCGCGCGCCGGCGCGTTTGGCCGCGGCAGCCGCGGCGATGACCGTCTCCAGCGGAATCTCCAGCTGCAGCAAGGCGAAGCGCGCCGCCGCGAAGCGAGCCTGCTGCGAGGCGATGTCGGACGGCGAGACTCGGTGATTGGCGCCGGGGATCACCACGATGGAATTCTCCCCGGCCAGCGAGACCAGGATCATGGCGACTCCGCTCGCGCAGTCCGCGATGCGGACGCCACCGATATCGCAACCCGAGGAGGCGAGATTGGCTCTCAGGCGCTTGCCATGATCATCCGCACCGACGCAACCCAGCATCGCCACGCGTCCACCGAGTTTCGCCGCCGCATAGGCCTGGTTGGCACCCTTCCCTCCTGGCTGGTCGAGAAACTCCGTGCCGGTGAGCGTCTCGCCGACCTGAGGAATTCGCGGCGCCACCGCGACGAGATCCATGTTCAGGCTGCCGACGACCAGGATGTTCGACACGTGCCGGCCCGCCGCGCGCTCAGTCGCCGTACGCCGAAGCGATGAAGCCGACGGCCGCGACGTAGCAGGCCGCCATCCAGGCGAGCGCGGTCCACGCCGTGCGGGGTGCGCCGCGGAATTCCTTCCACACGAAAACGCCCCAGGCTGCCGCGATGAGCGGCGCGGACTGGCCGATGGCATAGGAGATGGGCACGCCGACGAGCCCGGCAGCGATGAAGTTGAAGCACGTGCCGAGCCCCCAGACCACTCCTCCCACCAGGCCCAGCGCATGGTTGCGGGTTCCCGCGCGCCAGAATCCCGAGAAGCTCACCGGCGGCCCGTGCAGCGGCCTGCGCATGAAACGGACGTTGACGACGAAACAGCACAGCAACGCGCCGATGCTGAAGAGCACTGCCGTGCTGTACGGCGTGAGTGCGTGGCCATGAGTCATGGCCCGCGTGACGAGAGGCGCGAACGCGCCCATCAGCACTCCCGAGATCACGCTGACCGAAATGCCGAGTTTCGATTTGCCGTCGGTGGCCGCCATGGAAGTGGAGGAGCCGTTTCCACCGGTGGCTTCCGTCTGTCGCTGCCTCAACTGCCGATAGGCGCGCGCGTTGAGCAGCACGGCGACGACGGCGAGCACCACTCCCGTACCCAGCAGCCCGACGTTGCCCTTGGGTTGCAGGACATAGCTCAGCACCACGCCTTCGACGACGGCGATGCCGATGGCGATCGGAAAAGCGACCGCGAGCCCGGCGATGTCGATGGCGGCGATCAGCAGCAGGTTGGCGACGTTGAAGATGGCGCCGCCGAGCAGCGCATACAGCCCGTTCGAGCCGTCCGCCGTCCGGAGGTTCGCGAGGAAGGGCTCGCCCGTGCCCCCCGCGCTGCCGGCCGTTAGCGCTAACAAAACGGAGCACAGGACCACGCCGGCGATGTAGTCCCAGTAGAAGAGCGCGAAGGGATAGCCGCGGGCGCCCTTGTAGGTGTTGGCCCAGGAGCCCCAGAAGACTGCGGTGAGCAGAGTGAGCGCCAAGGCCACCGCGAAGCTAGTCGGAACGTACACGGGATCCCCCCTTCTCTCCCGGCCCGGAGCCAGACTACTCTGTTAGCGCTCCCATACGCAAGCGCGCCGCCTCACCCGGCCGTCCTTGCCAGCGGCGCCGCCGCCGAGTCGCGCTTGATGAGGCTGAGTTTCACCTTCTTCTGGACGCGCGCCGGCGGCGCTCCCGCACGACGCCTGCGGATCTCCGCTGCCAGCATGCCAAGCGCGAGCTCGGTGAGCGTGTCGATGGGCTGGCGGATGGTCGTGAGGCCCGGCCACAGGGTGGTCGCCAGCGGAGCGTCGTCGAAACCGGCGATGCTCAGGTCCTGCGGCACCTCCAGGCGGCACTTGTGCGCGGCCGCGAGGACGCCAGCGGCCATTTCGTCGTTGCTCGCGAAGATGGCGGTGGGGCGTGGCGTCGCGGCCAGCAGCTCCTCTGCGGCGATGAGCCCCGAGCGGAACGTGTATTGACCTTGCTTCACGAGCGTCGGGCTCGCCGCCAGGCCCGCGTCCCTGAGCGCATCCTCGAAACCCTGGTAGCGCTGCTCGCAATCGATCATGTCCGGATGCCCGCGGATGAAGCCGATCGCCCGATGCCCCAGCGAGAGCAGGTACTTCGTCATCTCGCAGGCGGCGAGCCGGTTGTCGATGCGGATGGAAAGCCCGTCCGCGTCTTCCCGCCCCGTTCCCGCCGCCAGCGTCGGCACTCCGGCCTCGTCGAAAAGCTGCAGCAGATCGAGGGAATCACACAGCGGCGTCGGCAGGATGACTCCCGAGACTTCCGCGTCGATGAGCCGCCTGGCCGCGGCGCGCGCGGTGCGCGGCGAGGCACTCTTCTCCAGGATCAGCTGGCAGCCGATGCGGCCGCTGTTGGCCAGCAGCGAAACGAGCAGTTCGCTCGTGTAGCTGGCGCTCGGATTGCCGTACATGACGCCGATGCGCAACGCACCCGCGCTCGCGAGATTGCGGGCCGCGAGGTTGGGCGAATAACCCAGCTTCTGGATCATCGCCTGGACGCGAGCGCGAGTGGCATCCTGCACGTGCGGCGCACCGCTGACGACGCGCGACACGGTCATGGGAGAAACGCCGGCGCGACGCGCCACATCGTGCAGGCTGACCTGCTGGTGCCCTCGCCTTCGCCGCTTCTTCTCCGTCGCCACGCGCTCTCCGGATTCCTTCGGGAAGGCCGGACGATAGCACGACGGACCTGCGACTCATTCCCGCACCGAGTGGGTATTCCGTTGGCCCACGTGCACGCCTTCGCGCCGCGTGCCCTCCGCCAGCAGCCGCAGCTCCCGGCCATCGAGCGTGTGCCCCAGGAAATCCAGCAGGTATTCGAGCACGACTGGCGGCACGTCACGGTCGATGTGCTCACCGTCCAGCAGTCGCACCAGGGGATTCGTGAGCCACCGCACCTCGGCCGTGTAGAACGGCCAGTCCGCGAACGTGCCGTGGTTCGCATCGTCGAAGCCGACGCGATAGGCCGGGCCCGCGTAGCGCTCGTAGCTCAGGCGACGCAACGGCGAAGCCCTCGGGCCCTCCCAGCCACCGCTCGTGTAGAGCCATAGCGCCGGCCGGTGGCCCGTCTCGAGCGGCAGGCGTCCGAACTCTTCGCCATCCATGTTGACGACCGCCTTGCAGCGGGCGTCCTCGATGCAGACGTCGTGCGCGGTCGGCCCTCCGTACGACATTCCCACCACGGCGACGCGGTCGAGATCCAGATGGCCCGCGAGCGGACTGAAGGACGGGTCGGCATCCACGACCTGCAGCCGGTCGAGCAACTCGATGAGATCATCCTTGCGCACCGGGATCGGAAACGCGCGCCCGAGCGAGGAAAGAACCTTGAACTCGCGGATCCGCGCAGCGGCTGCAGTCCACGGCTGCGCGCGCGAGTTCAGATCGTCGAGCAGTGCCGAGGCTCGCTCGTCATTCCGGAGCCGCTGCGCTTCATCCTGGGGAACCGCATCCAGCGCGCTCCAGCCGACGCTGCGTGCCCGGCGACCATCCGGAAATTCGACGAGCGGCGCATGGCCTGGATGCGTCACGCCGAACACCACATAGCCGTGGCTCGCCAGCTGCTCGAGATAGAAGCTGTGCATGTCCGCGATCCAGCCCAGGCCCGGGGAGAAGATGACCACGGGATGACGGGCGCGCTCTGCCGACAGCGCGGCGCCCAGATGCGAACGCGACCGCAGCCGCCGCAGTTCGCCCTTCAGGAAGAAGGCAGCGATCCGCGATCCGGCGCTGCCGGCCACTTCCTCCGCCATCGCGGCAGACGTGTAGGGCGCTTCTTCCAGATCCGCCCGCGGAACGGCCGGGTAGTAGACGCTCACCAGGAATTCGCGGGGTGCGGCGGGATCCGGATTGTGGATGTCGCGGCGCGTCGGCGAACGCACCACCCACTGCATTTTCCCGACCGCATGCTGTCCGGTGAGCGCAGGAAGCTCGATGGGCACCAGCCATCCGGCGAGACTGGCCGCGGCGAACGAAACCAGCGTGCCGCAGGCAAACACGGCGACGTGCAACGCACGCACGCTCCCGCTGCTCCGCAACCGACGTCGCGCCAGCAGCAGGACGGCGAGCGCGAGCGACATGCCCCAGGACGCAGCGGACGGCCATCGCGGGCCTTCGGAGATGAAAGCAGTCGCCACGTCAATCAACATCAGGAATGCGGTTACGGAGTCCGCGACGCGGCCCGGCCCACGTGCCAGGCACAGCCGGTACAGCGCAAGCGCCTGCAGGATGAACGGCAGAAACGTCATGACGACGATTCGGGAGTCCGCCGGAGGCTCAACTTCCCGGAGCTCTCGAAAAGTGAACGACCCCACCGCGGCTGTTCGCCACGTCGAAGCCCGAAACGGCTCCCTGCGCATCCCGCGTAAAGATCAGGCTGCCGATGCTGCTGTCGAACACGTCTTCCGCGAGAGGAGTCACGCGGGTGGGCTCGAGCTTCAGCGAGCCGATCGTGAGCGCGTCGCCCCGGGCCGCGACTCGATAGGGCATTCCGGTCTCCTCGCTCGCATAGAGACCCGCGTAGTGGACGAGATCCGCCGCAACGAGCTCGCTGGCGCGCACGTACTCAAGCGTCTCGGGCGCACCCTCCTCCATGAAATACAACAGCTTTCGTCCCTGCGGGACGGGCGCGGCCACGAACTCGAAACGGGCACGCCGCCCGGAAATGGCGAAGCGCCGCTCATCGAGCGCCAGCAGATCCGATTTCCTGCCGTTCGGACCCACGGCGATGAGCTCGCGGCCTTTGCGCTCGATGCGGAAGATCGTGCCGCTGTGGCGCTGCAGGTAAGTCCCGGCCTTCGATTCGAGCTGCCGCACCGACAGGCGCACCAGGCTCTTCGACGCCTCGTTCCGCAGCTCGCGAGGTCCCAGCTGCCCCTCGAGATAGATATCCGCGATCGCACGGACGAGCCTCTGCGGATCGATGTCGGAAAGGTTGCAGAGGCATGCGACGCCCAGCCGCTGCTCCGGAAAGCGCTGCAGGTAGGCCTGGTAGCCGGCGTCCGATCCACCGTGCTCCACGGTGGGCACGCCACGATAGCGATCGAGTATGAGGCCTGCGGCATAACCGAGCCTGGTGCCGTCGGTCAGCACGCCCTCTTCCTGCATCTGCCGCACGAACTCCGCGCCGCCGACGCGCGGATGCTCGAAGTTCTCCTGCCACAGCGCGAGATCCTGCGCAGTGGTGACGAGCCCGGTGGCCCCCACCGTGCTGAAGTTGGTGAGACTTTCCCGGAAGCCGCGATCCTGCCGGGCGTAGCCCAGCGCGAAATCGGGAATGATCTCCGTGGAATCGTCCCGGAAGTGGGTGTCCTTCATGCCGAGCGCGCGGAATATCCGCTCGTCCGTGAACTCCCGGAAGGATTTCCCGCCGAGACGCCGGACGATCTGCGCGAGCAGCGTGTAGCCGCTGTTGGAATAGATCTGCCTCGAGTCCGGCGTGAAAACCAGGCGCTTCTGCAGGGAGAGCACACGCATGACGTCATCATCCGTGATGAGGTCGTGCGAGTAGCGCCAGCCGTTCAGGTCCAGCAGCCACCACTGGTCGCGCAGCCCGCTGGTGTGGTGCATGAGCTGGCGAAGAGTCACCGGCACGCCGAAATCAGGGAACTCCGGCAGGTGCCGGCGGACGGGATCGTCCAGCGTCAGCTTTCCCTCCTGGGAGAGGAGCACGATGGCGGCGGCCGCGAACTGCTTGGAGATGGAGGCGACGTGGAAACGGGTCGCGGGCGTAATCGCCGTCCGGTGCGCGAGGTCCGCCATGCCATGGCCCCGCGAATAGATGACGGTGCCGTCTCGCGTGACGGAGACCGAACATCCCGGGGAGGCCGTGCTGTCCCACTCCGCAAACAACGCATCCACGCGTGCGGCACGGGAATCCTCCACGAGGCCGATGGTGGAAGGCTGCGCCGCGTCCATCCCTTGCCGCCCGCCTGAGCCTTGCCCGGCCGCAACCTGCACGGACACGACCAGCCCTGCGGCGAACGCGAGCCGCGCCGCGCCGGATGTCTCGCGCCCCGGCATGCTCAGAACTTCACGGACACGCGGGCCCGCACCGCCGTCGGCGGATTGGGATTGATCCCCGAGGCGAGGTTGCTCATCGTCTGCGAGTAGTACTTCTCGTTCAGCAGGTTGGTGGCCGCGAGCGAAAGATTCCAGCGTCCCATCTGGTAGAAGACGCGCGCATCGAGCTCCGTGAAGCTGCCGAGATCGAAGGTGACCGGCACGCCGGCGCGACGCGTGAGATTGGCGTCGAAGCCGACGAACCCCTCCTTGTGCACGAGCCCCAGCCCGAACCCCAGCCCCTGCAGCGGGCCACGCAGGATCTCGTACGTGCCATAGGCCGAGAGGCCGAACTTCGGAGCATTGGGCGGCCGCAGCCCATCGAACTCGCCGGAGGCGAACTCGGGATCCATCCAGGCGACCGAGGCGCTCAGGTTGAGCGAAGGCAGCAGGTGGCCCTGCAGGCTGAGCTCGATTCCGCGGCTCGTCTGCGTGCCGAGCGCCAGGGAGTAGTTCGGGTGCGCGAGGTCGCGCTGCGAGATGTTGGCGCGCTCCATGTCGAACAGCGCGACCGCGAAGGACAGCTCTCCCGGGAGCTCTCCCTTTAGGCCGATCTCGTAGGCAGTGCCCGCTTCCGGCGGAATCAGGATGCCCGCGGGATCCGTCTCCGAGTACGCGCGCGCCGTGTTCGGCTCGAAGGTCTCGCCCCAGGTCGCATAGACGCTGAGCGCCTTCGACACCTCGTAGGTGAGGCCCACCTGCTCGACAGTGTCCTTGAAGACGAAGCCTTCGTGCGAATAGGAAGTGGTCTGCAGCTCCGCGAGCGAGGCGCCACCGCGCCAGCCGTACCCGAGCTCGCTGTGCGAATACCTGCTCGCCAGCAGGACGCTCAGCCGGTCGGTGGGGCGCACGATGAGTTGCGCCGTGATGCCATATACGTCCTGGCTCGAAAGGTTGTCGGCCAGGTAGTCCTGGTCGGTGAAGGAGCGGAACGCCGCCGCGGAATAATCGGGTGCGTACGCATTGAAGAGCGAGTCGGCGTAGCCGAACGAGAGCGAGCTGCCGCCCCAGAGCTGGTCCACCTGCGTGTCGATGTAGTCGGCGCCGAGGAACAGCGTGTGACGGCGCCCGAAGAGCTCGAAGTCGCCGAACAGGTTGACCTCGCCGCCGTAGTAGCTCGCATCGCTCAGCGAGGAATACGCCGAGGTGAAGTAGGCGAAGCCGTGCTCATCGAGCGGCCCGCCGGTCACGAACTGGTTGAGCGTGGACTCGATGTCGTTCTTCTGCGCGCTGGCGCGCAACTTCCAGTGGTTCGCGAACTCGTGCTCGGCCTGCAGGTGCAGCACCTTCGACTCGCGCTTCACGCCGTTCCAGGGCATGCCGTAGTAGCGGGAGCGCGGCACGTCGATGTATTGCAGCCCTTCGGCGAGGATGCGCGCCACCATGGGATCCGCCGCGGACGGATCCACGCCGCTGCCGTCGCCCGCGAACTGCAATGCGGGCGCCCAGGCGTAGTGGTCGTCGTCCTTCTGGTACGTGCCGCGCAGCACCACCGTCGTCGAATCGCCCGGCCGCCACTGGATGGAGGGAGAGACCACCGTGCGGCCGTAGTTCGAGGTGTCGATGAAGGAGTCCCGGTCGCGGTAGACCGCGATGAGCCGGTACGAGAGCGTTTCGCTCGAGCCGAGCGGCCCCGTCACGTCCGCCTCGATGTTGCGATCCTCGAAGCTGCCCGCCTCGAAGGCGAGTGAGGCCCCGAAGCGCGGCTGCGGCAGCTTGGACACGGCGTTCAGCATGCCGCCCACCGAATTCTGCCCGTAGAGCGAGGAGGTCGCGCCCTTCACCACCTCGAAGCGCTCGAGCGTGGCGAGATCGAGCTCGTTGAAGCTCGGCACGCGAAAGCCGTCGAGCCGGATGGCGTCGAAGCCCTGCTGCGCATAGCCGCGGAAGAAGTTGTTCGGATAGCCGTCCTGCGAATGCGTGGTGCCGCTCGAGGCGTCGACCTTGTAGAAATCCTTGAAGGACTTCATGGAGGCGATCTGCATCAGGTCGGCCGTGACGATGCTCACCGTCTGCGGAGTGTCCTTGATGGAAAGCCCCATCTTGGTCGCGCCGAAGGCATCGCCATGAGTGAGGACGACGCTGGACTTGACCACCACCTCCTCGAGCGGAGGCTCTTCCGAAGGGCTTGCGGCGGGCTCCGCGGCCCCCTGCCCCAGCTGGGCGAGCCGGATGGATTCCGATTCACCCGTCCCGGCGGCCGCGGTCGGCGTGCCCGCACGACCGCCCCTGAAATGCCCGTCGTCCGGCTTCTGTCCCGTACCGATCGCGAGCACGATGGTGCGCTCGTTGAGGAAGCGATGATGGATGCCGGTCCCCGCCAGCAGGCGCTCCAGCGCCTCATCGGCGCTGAGCGAGGCGTTCAGCGGCGGCGCCACCCGCCCGTCCACGAGCGAGGCGTCGAAAACGATGCTGATGCTGGATTGCGCGCCGACGGCTCTCAGGGATTCGCTGAGCGGCTGCGCGGGCAGATTGAACTGCGTCGCCTCGCGGCCCTGCGCCAGCACGGCGCCGCAGGCCAGGATGGCGGTGACGCAGGCGGCGACGGATGAGCGGTTTCGGCCTCGGTGCATGACTCTCCCCGGTGGGCGCCCTGGGGGCGCCGGATGGTTGATCTCTCGCCGCTGGGTAAGACACGGCGACGCGAGAACCCCTCATCCGAATCCTTCAGAGCACGGGATTGCCGCTCAGGATGATCTCTCCGTCACGCCGCACCACCTCGAGGTGATAGGTTTCCGCGATCGCCTGTGCGAAGAACAGGGAGTCTCCGGCGCGGAACACGCCACTGATGCGCACCTCCCCGGCGGCGGAGCCTTCCACCCCGAGCCGCACCTGGCTGTAGCGGTTCATCTCGCTCACCGCATCCACCAGCCTGGTGCGATCGAGCGCGACCTGGCCCCGTCGCCAGGCCGTGATCTTCTCCAGATCCGGGCGATCGCTCCGCTCCGTCGAGACGCCGGCGTACATCACACGCTCCCCCGGATTCAGGATGCGCGGCGTCGCGGTGTCGGACACGCCGCCCACGGTGGAAATGCTCACCTTGCCTTCCATCAGCGTGACGGTCAGGTCGCGATGCTCGCGACGGACCACGAAAGAGGTTCCGAGCGCCGTGATGGCCCGCTCGCCTGCGCTCACCACGAACGGCATGCCGGGTTTCGGCGCCACTTCGAACAGCGCCTCGCCTTCCAGCAGGCGGACATTTCGCTGGGTCGACGTGTAATCCACCACGACGCGTGTCGACGTATTCAAGGCGATTCGCGTACCGTCCTCCAGGGTGAGGATGCGCTGCTCGCCGATCTGCGTGCGCAGCGGAGGCTGGCGCAATGCGAGCCAGGCCACCGCTCCGGTCAACAGCATGGCCGTCAGAGCCGCCGCCATCGCGATGGGACGCGGCATCGTGACACGGCGCCACGAGCTTCCCGCGGCCTGCGTTCGAGCGAGCGCGCCTTCCGGCAACGCCGAGGCGCGCTCCCAGATGTCGTTGGCCATGTCGAAGGCCGCGCGATGTTCCGGGCTTTCGCCGAGCCAGCGGCGCAACCCCGCTTCAAGACTGGCGGATCGTTCTGGGGAATGAAGGCGAGCGATCCATACGGCAGCCTCGCGCCGTTTCCCGGCTGATACCTCGCTGCCGCTCACGTCGATTCTCCTTCCTTGCCGATGGCGTCCAGCAACACGGCCATCGCCCATGCGATGTGCTTCTCCACGGCGCTCACGCTGATACCCATGTGCTTCGCGATCTGCGCATACGTCAGGCCGTCCACCCGGTGCAGCAGGAACGCCTGACGCGAACGCGGCTCTAGGGATTCGAGCAGACCGGAGATGCGCTGCAGCGCGAGCTGGCCGGCCAGCACGTCCTCAGCCGCAGGTCCTGGATCGAGCAGCGCGAGCTCTTCCACCCGCTGCCTGACGTGCAGATGGTCCCTTCTGTCGCGCTCGTAATTCATCGACAGCCTCATCACCGTGCGCACCAGCACTCGCTCCGGCTCGCGGGCCTCGCCGCCGTGCTCGCAATATTCGTGAACGCGCAGATAGGCTTCCTGGATCAGGTCCTCCGCTTCCTCGCGCGTGCGCCCGCGGCGTGCCAGCTGACTCTTCAGCCAGCGGACGTTACAGGCGAGCCACTCAGCGAGACGCTCCATGCCGCGGACTATGCCACCAGCAACGTGCCGAACACAGCACGACGAGCGACTCACTCGCTGCGGCCGGAGCAATGCGCCCGTCTCGCGACTTTCGAGTGAGGTTTTTTCGCGCGGCCGTGTCTTAAGGCAGGGTGGCTCGCATCGTGCGACTCAGGGCCTGGATGCCTGCTCCTGGCGCAGCGGAGGAGCATGAACGGGCAGCCGCAGCGCCTGGGTCGCGCGCTCGAAACCATGGCCCACGGAGAGCAGCCTGGCTTCGTCGAAGCGCTTGCCGAGAAAAGACAAGCCTATCGGCATCCCGTGACTGGTGAATCCCGCGGGGACGACCAACTCGGGCGCGCCCGCCAGGTTGGCGATGCATTCGACGAACGCTCTGCCCTCTCCCGCGCGCCCGCCGTCGATGAGCCCCGCCTCGCGCTCCCAGGTGGAATAGACGATCGCGTCGAGCTGATCCGCGGCCAACATGCCTTCGACCACCGCCTGCACCAGCGGCAGCGCGTGCTGGCGCACCGCGAGATAGCGATAGTCGTCCAGTGCAACGGCCTGCGCCTGCTTTTCCATGTTCGCCCAGCGCGCCGGATTCGGCACGGACCCATCTGCCTGCGGGGCCAGGAACTGCCTGGAGCGGGACGAGATCTCCTGCAGCGTCTTCGGGTAACCGGGCGCGAGCGTGCGCAGGTATGCGGGCAACTGCGCGGCGAACTCCGAATCGACGATGACTCCGTAGAAGCGTGAGGCGTCCTGGATGAGCCAATCGGGGAAGCGCACGTCCACCACCGTGGCACCCCGGGCGCGCATGGCGGTCAACGCGGATTCGACCACCCAGTCCGCCTCCCGGTCGTAACCCATGAAGTTCCTGACCACGCCGATGCGCGCACGCTCGAGCGCCCGGGGATTCAGGGACTCGCGGTAGTTGCGGGCGTACCGGCCTTCGCTGGACCGGGTCGCCGGGTCCGATGCATCCACTCCCGTCAGCACATCGAGCACCAGGGCGACGTCGGAGACGCTGCGGGCCATCGGGCCCACGGTGTCGAGGCTCAGGGCCAACGGGATGATGCCATCGCGACTGATCAATCCCAACGTGGGTTTCAGGCCCACGATGCCCGTGGCGAATGCGGGCGCACGAATCGAGCCGCCCGTGTCGGTGCCGAGGCCAACTGGAGCATAAGCTGCCGCGATGGCCACGGCCGTTCCGCCGGATGAGCCGGCGGGCGTACGGTCGATATCGTGCGGGTTGCGCATCTGGCCGCCCATGGAGCTGAACGCCGCGCCGAGCGCGAATTCCGACATGTTCGCCTTCGCGAGCACGATGGCGCCGGCTGCCCGGAGGCGCCGGACCACGAAAGCATCGTCCGGCGGCAGCGAGCCCCTGAGCAGCACCGAGCCGCCGGTCGTCGGCAGATCCGCCGTGTCGATGTTGTCCTTGAGGATGACGGGGATTCCATGCAGCGGGCCGCGCGGCCCTCGCCGCTTGCGCTCGGCGTCCAGCGCCTTCGCTTCGTCGATCGCTTTTGGATTGAGCGCGAGCAGCGCATTGAGATGAGGGCCTGCCTTGTCATAGGCGTCGATGCGCGCCAGGAGCAGGCGCACCAGCGCTTCGGAACTGAGGCTGCCATCTCCCAGCGCTTCGTTGAGCTCAGAGACGGCCGCGGTGGCTGCGGACGCAGGCGTCGCGGCGACGGCAACTCCTGCTCCCGCCAGCAGGGCGGCGCAGAGCAAGAGCACGCAGCGCGGCCTGCTGATTAGCCTCATGGCGTGAGCCATTCCCTCTCGCTCGCCGCCTCCACTTTCTCGCGGGAATAGAGCACGGGAAAGTATTTGCCTCGTGCCCACATCTGGAAAAGGTCCCGGTAGTGGGGACTGTCCGGATCGCCGGACTGGCCGGGCGAGTTCTGCCCCGCCGAGCGATCCCAGTCCTCGACGTCCACGATGATCTTGAACGAGCCGCCCGAAGTCTGCGGATCGCCCCCGGTCGCACTGACGGTGCTGGAGTCGCCGCCACGCGGCGCAGTGCCGACGTCCAGGCGGTTGCGCATCTCCGGACTCACTGACGCCGAAAGCGGATGCCGGATGATCACGTGGTGGAACGCTTGCTGGCCGTACTTCCAGCCGTTCATCTCCGGACCCAGCTTCGTCGAGAGCTCCGCGACCGCCTCGCGCATGCTGCGCGCGACCAGCTCGTCGCGGCCTGCGATGGGATCCGCACCGAAGAGGCCATCCGGCGCGACGAGCTGATCCACCAGCCTCGTCGGGAACGGGTGGATCGGCAAGGCGCGCTGCGCCTCATCCACCAGAACGAGATTCCGGAAGTGCCCCCGCAGCCGGCGTTGCCACGTGACGAAGATGGCGGCCGGCACGGAGTCCTTGTCGAGGATGAAATCCCACTTCAGCAGCATGTCGCGCGCTCGCGCCGCATCGCCTTCGAGGGCAATGCCCTCGAGCAGCGGCACCAGCTGGCGCGCCGGAATGGAAAGGTCGTCGTTCTGCAGGCGCATGACTTCCGCCACGTTGAACAGCGTGCCGGATCCTAGCACCTCGGAGATGCGCCCCAGCCGGTACGCATCGTTCCAGAGATGGTGCATTGCCTCGGGCCGCGGATAATCGATGGGGTACAGATAGCTGTTGGCGGTGGCGATGAAGCCGCGCGCCGGATCGAGCTCGTGGGGCAGCTCACGGATGGGCAGGTAGCCTTCCCATTCGTAGCGTCCGTCGCCCGGCACGGGCAGCAGTCCGCTCCAGTTGCGGCGCAACGGCTGGATGCCTGCGGCCTGGAAGCCGACGTGGCCCTCGCGATCCGCCCACACCATGCTCTCCGAAGGAGCGTGGTTGTAGGCGCAGGCGTTCCGGAATTCCTCCCAGTTGCGCGCCTGCGCCATGCGCAAGCTCGCGAGATAAGGCGCACCGCCCACCTCGCGCCACGCCGCGCGCAGTGCATAGGCCTTGCGCGCCTTCCTGTCCTCGAACAGCACTGGCCCGTGGCGCGTGAATCTGTATTCGACGGCGACCGCCGATTCACCCTTTACCGCGATGGAATCACGCTCGATGCGCATCGACTCCCACTGGTCGCGGTATCGATACTGGTTCGGATCGGACGGATGGGTGTCGTAGACGTACAGATCTTCCGAATCGTTGCCGAAGATGGTGAGGCCCCAGGCCCCCTGCTCGTTGTGGCCGATGGAGACTCCGGGCAGCACGGGCTCGCCGGCACCGATCACGTTCCATCCGGGCCCCACCAGATGGACCCAGTACCGCAGGGAGGGAGCGACGAGCGAGCGATGCGGATCGTTCGCCATGATGGGGTAGCGGTACAGCGTGCGCGAGCCGTGGATCACCCAGTTGTTGCTGCCGATGCCGCTGTTGGGCTCGCGGGACAGTGCGAAATCCGAAGGCGGCTCGCCGGCCAGGTTCGCAAGGGTGGCGGCGCCGGCATGGCTCGCAGCATCTGCAGGCGTGGAGGCATTCCCGCGATGCGCGGCGACGACATCGTCGGGCCGGAACCGGATGCGGCCGCGGAAGGCTTCGTACAACCCGATCACGTCGTCCGGAATCGAAGCGAGATCGATCTTCGGATCGGGCTCGAGCCGCGGATCCCCGCCCTGAAAATGATACATACGGCGGATCTGCCGCCCGTCGAGCCGCGAGACGAGGCGCGCCATGCTCACCTCGCTGCCGAGATTGCCGAGGATGCCCTGATGACGGGAGATCACGACGTCCGCCGTCCATCGCCCGGGCTTCAGGCCCAGCAGACGCAGCTCCACCGGCAGCAGCCGCGGATTGCGCTCCACCTCGGCGATGTAGGCATTCACGCCCCGCACGAAGGCTTCGACGATCTGCGGCCCGCGTGGATGGTAGTGGCTCAGCTCTTCGTGCAGGTTGCCGCGGAAGCGGTGGAGCCGTGCGCCGATATCGCGTTTCAGCTCCCGCTTGCCGAAAGCCGCGGCAGCGGTGCCCGTCGCCTGCAGGCGCCAGAGCTCGAACTGGAACAGGCGGTCCCTCGCGGCGTTGTAGCCCTGCGCGAAGAAGAGATCCGCCTCCGTCTGCGCATAGATGTGCGCGATGCCCCAGCGATCGCGAAGGACCTCCACCGGCCGCTGCAGACCCGCGATGCGCAGCTGAGAGTCGGTGGCCGCAACGGCGGTGCTCGCCAGCAAGGCGATCGCGCAGAGCGCGCCTAGTCTCCCGAGCGCTTGAAATACGTCAGCGGCCACTCTTTGCTCCCGTAGCGAAATCCGGCAATGCGCCCGCCCGCATCCCGGTCGAACGCCAGGTTGCCCCAGTCGGCCAGAAACAGGCTTTCGGTGACCGGCATCAGCCTGAATTCGATCTTGATCGACCGCAGCACCAGATGACCGTCGACGACCCGGATGTGGAATGGCGCCTCGATCTCGTCACTGTGATAAGTGCCGGCGTAAGCGGCGAGCGCATCGCCCTTCGGATCGAAATCCGGTACGCGCTCCAGCACCTGGGACGGGTCATACAGGCTGTGCAGCGTCACACGCTCTGGGATTCCCTTGCGCTTCGGGAAGTCGAGAGTCCACCGGCCCTCGCTCGTCGTGTAGCGGTCCCGCGCGAGCGGCACGAGCTCCCTCTCCTGACCGCCGGTGCGCACATGCAGCTTGCCGTCGCGGAATTCGACCTGAACCGCGAGCTCCGTATCGCGGTTGAGGTAGCGCCCCGTCCTGGTCTGCAGCTCGCGGGCCGGCACCTGGATTGCAGCGATCGACGCTGGCCTGGCGGATCGCGCAGGCTCGGGCTCGAGACCGAGATGGATCTCCGCGGTCCGCATCGCCAGCTGCCGCGGATCGGCCGTGTTGACGTTGCACAGCACCGCAACGCTGAGATGCTGTTTCGGGAACCGCATCAGGTGCGCGGCGTACCCCGC
Organism: Steroidobacteraceae bacterium; assembly: GCA_044225565.1. Lineage (GTDB taxonomy): Bacteria > Pseudomonadota > Gammaproteobacteria > Steroidobacterales > Steroidobacteraceae > CAVXAE01. The sequence continues at coordinate 22,917 of JBGAIL010000027.1, forward strand.
ATCCCCGCCTTCGTGCTCCACGACCGGCAGCCCGCGATACTCGTCGACGACGATGCCATAGGCATATTTATTGGGCTTGCCGTCGTTCAGCGGCACGCGCGTCTCCATGAGCTCGAGGAAGCGCTTCCCACCGACGGCGCCGGTGTGGAAATTCTCCTCCCACTTCATCAGATCGCCCACGGTCGTGAGCAGCGAGCTGTAGCCGACCGTGCTGAACTGGGTGAGGCTCGTGTAGAAAGTATCGCCGTCGACGCCGTAGCCGGAAGCGAAGTCGCGGACGACCTCCGAGAACCGGTCGCGGAAGTGCGAGCGCTGCATGCCGAGCGGGCGGAAGATGCGCTCCTCCGTGAACTCGCGCAGCGACTTGCCGCTGACCCGCCGCACGATCTCGCCCATCAGCAGGTAATTGGTATTCGAGTAGGAATAGCGTGACCCAGGCTCGAAGACTAGCGACTTCTGCTTCACGAGCACGCTCATCGCATCCCCGGTGGTCACCAGGTCCTCATAGTAGCGCCAGCCCGAGAGCGCCAGCAGCTCGCTGTGCTCCCGCAGCCCGCTCGTATGGTGAACCAGGATTCCCCACCGTGATGGCGCGCCCGAACTGCGGCATCTCCGGCAGGTACTTGTGGATGGAGTCGTCCGCGGAGAGCCGGCCATCGAGGATCAGCAGCGCGATGGCGGCGGCCGTGAACTGCTTGGAGACCGAAGCGATGTGGAACACGGTGTCCGGACGGATGCGCACGCCATGTTCCAGATTGGCCATTCCGTAGCCGCGCTCCTGCACGATGCGCCCATTGCGGACACGGCCAGGGCGCAGCCGGGCGTGACGTTGGAATCCCATCTGGCGAACAGCCGATCGACCCGGATGTCGACGTCTTCCGTGCCGGCAGAGGCCGTCGATTGCGACGCGAAACGTGAGTGCGGACGCCAATCCTGCCCGGCACAGCGCGGGCATGTGCTTCTTCGACCCCTTCATCGCGGCTGCGCCAGCAGCGCCGTGATGCGCTCTTCCATCGTCTCGGCCCAGAGCGCATAGCCGCTGGGCGACAGGTGGAGGAAGTCCGGCATCAGCTCGCGGGATATGGTGCCGCCCGCGCCACGAAGCGAGAACCGGCATCGAGCCAGAAAGACGCTCACCCGTCCTCGAGCTGCTGCGGGTGGACCTGGTTGATCTGCAGCACCGTGCCACGCACCATTCAGGATTCTTCACGCGGCAGGATGCCCACGAGCAGTACGTGCGCGGCAACTTCTGCCGCAACTTCGCGACGACCGCCGTGACTCCTTCCACGACCTGCGCCACCGTGTTCCCGGCTGTGACGTTGTTGGTTCCGATCATGACGACGGCGAGACGCGGATCGATCCCGTCGACGTTCCCCTGATCCAGCCGCCACAGGACGTTCTGCGTTCCGTCGCCACCGACGCCGATGTTGAGCGCGCCGCGGGAGGCGTAGTGCTTCTCCCACGCCGCCTTGCCCGCGTCTTCCCAGCCCTGGGTGATGGAATCGCCGACGAAGAGCAGCTGCGCCCCGCGACCCGCCTTCGTCGCCCGCTCGTTGAGCAGATGCACCCGCTCGAGGAATCCTTTCCATTCCCGTGGCACGGGCTCGACGGCGGAGTGGGCGGAGACCCCTGCCGCGTAACCCAGTAGCAGCAGCGCGAGCATCGATCTCCGCACCGGTTCAGAACCGGTACGTCATCGTGCCGAAGAACTGCCGGCCCGGGTTCACCTTCAGGGCGAAATACGGGCTCTGGTAGCTCGGCGAGAAGTAGCTGTCGTCGAGCAGGTTCGTGATCGACAGCCCGTAGCTCCACGGACCTCTCTCGTAGAACACGCGCGCATCCACTTCGAAGACATCGTCGTACATATCCAGTGGTTCGAGCGGGCCGCGGTAGAAGTCCCTCACGTCGCGCACCTTCTTGAACACAGCGCCGCCGCCGAAGCCGAGGCCGCGCGCGGGACCGCCCTGGATCTGGTAGCTCGTGAACGTCGACAGGCCGAATTTCGGCGCGAAGAAGGAGGTGAAGCCCTTGAACTCGCCCTTGACGAACTCGTTCTTCATCGTGGCGGCCGAGACGTAAACCGACCATCCCTTGCGGATCTCGCCCTGGAAATCCAGCTCCACGCCCCGCGCGCGCTGCTCGCCCAGCACGACGTAGAACGGCCAGCCGTGGAAAGGATCGATCTCCGTGATGTTCGTGCGTGAGGTCTGGAAGACATCCGCCGACCAGGAGAAAGTCCCCTCCGCCACATCGCCCTTGACGCCGATCTCGTAGGAATCGCCCTCCTCGGGCCCGATGAGCTTGCCGGGCTCGCCCTCGGCGACCCACTGGACCGAGTTGCGCGGCTCGAAGGTCTGGCCGTAGCTCGCATACACATTGACGCGCGGCGTGACCGCGTACGTCACTCCGACCTGATAGGTGGGCGCGTGATTCTTGTAAGACTCCGTGGCGTCCGGATCGTCCCAGGGGAAGGGGTCGTCGTACAGCGCCAGTCCGCAGCAGTTGCCCGTCGACTCGGTGTCGAACTGCGAGTAGCGCGCACCCAGCAGCACGGTCAGCTTGTCGCTCGGGCGCAGGATCGCCTGTGCCACGTAGCCGACCTCCGACGTGTTGAAAGCCTGCGTGTTCACGTAGTGATACAGCGCATAGGGATCGAGGTAGGTGTTTTCCTCCACGAAGTCGCGCAGGTTGCCCGACAGCCGCGGCAGCAGGGAGTAATCCGGATTGATGAGGCTGAAGCCGGTCTGCTCCCCGGGCAGCCAGGCGTAGGGATAGTAATTCTCCGCCTTGCGCTTGTAGTAGTCCGCGCCGAAGAACAGCGTGTGCTCACGGCCACCGATCGTGACGTTGCCGTACACGTTGATCTCGCCGAAGCGGATGTTGTCCTTGCCCTGGTCACCGAGCACCTCGATGTCTGTCTCGTTGGTATCACTGAACGTCGTCACGGCCTGCGACCAGACGCTGTGGTACTTGTTGCGGGCGTACTGCGCGTTGGCCCGCAACTGCCAGGTGCCCGCGAACTTGTGCTCGAGCAGCAGACGGCCGTAGGCCATCTGGTTGTCGCTGAAGCCGTCGGGGTTTCCGCCGTAGCGACTGCGCGGCACGTCCGGGATGTGGTAGGCCGACCCCTCGGACGGATAGCGCGCGGCAGGCGTGCGGTCGACGAGCATGCCGAAGTTGCCGATCGGCAGATAGTCGAGGTCCTGGTACTGCGTCAGCAGGGTGAGGGAGGTTTCCGGCGAGAACTCGTATTTGAGCGAGGGGGCGAGCACTTTGGATTTGCGATAGAAGAAATCCTCGGGCCCTTCCTCGTCCAGGTACGAAGCGATCAGGCGCCCGCTCAGCTTCTCGCTGCTCGTGAGCGCACCGTGCACGTCGAATACGCCGCGATAGTGATCGTAGCTACCCGCCTCGACCGAGGCGGAGCCGCCGAACTCGGGCTTCGGCTTCTTCGAGACGGCGTTCAACGTGCCGCCGACCACGGCATGGCCGTACATCGTGGTGGTCGCGCCCTTGACGATCTCGACGCGCTCCACGGTGGCCATGTCCGTCTCGAACCGGCCGAATCCGCGCATGCCGTCGAGCTTGTACGCGTTGTCGCCTTCCGCGAGGAATCCACGGAAGTAATTGCGCGGGAAGCCCGACTTGGTCGGCGAGGCATGCGTGCTGGCGTCCACCTTGTAGGAATCGCGCAGCTGGCGGACGCCGGCGAATTCCATCACGTCCTCGGTGATCACCTTGACGCTCTGCGGAGTGTCCTTCACGGACATCGGGATCTTGTTGGCGCCCTCGATGTACTCGTAGTTGAAGCGCTTGCCGGTGACGACCACCTCGTCCTGGTCGGCACGGGCCGCTTCGGCCGAAGCCGTTGCGCTTGCCGATTCGACCTGGCCGGATGCATCGGCGCTCTGCCCGGTGCCGTTGCTGGCCAGGCGCATCGCCGAGCCTTGCGCCGCCGCAGCGCTCGGCATCGCGGACTCGATGACGATGGCGCCCTGCGCCGTCACCCGGTAGGTCACGCCGGTGCCTTCGAGCATCACCTTCAGCGCCTGGCCGCGCTCGAATTCACCCTTGACGGCGGCCGCCCTCTTCTCGCGCACGGCTTCCGGCGAGAACACGATCTCCGTGCGGGTCTCACGACCGAATTGAGTGAGCGCTGCGGAAAGATCCTGCGCGGGAATGTCGAGCCGCACTTTCTGAGCGGCCTGGGCGAGACTGGGCTGCGCCAGAGCGAGCGACGCTGCGCAGACGGCCGCAGCCACCGCAGCACGGAGCACGTGATTGTTCTTGAGACCTTGCATCTTGTTTTCCCCTCGGGTTTCGATGACCGGGCTGACCCGCTCAAACCGAAAACGTAAGCCGCCGGAAAATCCTCATGGCGACCCCATATCGAAGGGAAGGAATTATCTCGACCGGCGCACGAGCAAGGTCTCACCGTGCGCGCCGCGCTCGACCTCGATCGGCAGGAACTCCTGGATGATGGCGCCGAACCGGTCCGGCTGCCCGATGCGGAACACGCCGCTCAGGCGCATCCCGCGAACGTCGGGCGCGGCGACGATGGGCCGGTCGGAGTAGCGGTTGAGCTCCGCGATGGCGTGCTCCACCGTCTCGTCCTCGAATACCACCCAGCCTTCGCGCCAGCTCGTGGCCTGCACCGCATTGGTGGCCGTGACGGATGCGGCCTGGCCTGGATCCACCACGAAACGCTGATCGGGCTGGAGCTCGACGCGCGCCAGGCGTCGCGTGAGCTTCCCGATCAGGGAGCTGCGTCCCGGATCGACGCTGACGCGGCCCTCCAGCAGCACGACTTCCAGGCGGTCACGATCCACCCGCACGTCGAATTTCGTGCCGAGCGCCCGGATCTTGCGATCGACCGCGGCGACGACGAAAGGCCGGTGAAGATCCTTCGCGACGTCGAAGAATGCCTGGCCCCGGCTCAGATGGATCAGCCGCTGCTCGCCGGTGAAGTCCATCGTGAACAGCGTATCGAGATTCATCGTCACGGACGTGCCGTCGGGCAAGGTGACGGTGGACCGTTGATTCTGTCCCGTGGCGTATCGAGTGGCGGACGCGCGGGATTCTACGGCCGCAGCCGTGGCCACCGGCGCTTCGTACATCCGCCAGGACAATGCGACGACTCCCGCGAGAGCCGCGACCAGGCTTGCGGCAACGGCGACGGCGCGCGGCCATATCCTGGGCATGGGCGCTGCAGACAATGCAGCGACGCGCAACGCGCGCAGCTCGCTGTCCTCGGCGGCAGCCTCGAAGCCGGCCCACATCGCCTTCGTCCGTTCGTAGGCCTCACGATGCTCCGCCGACGCCTGGTGCCAGCTCTCGAACGCTTCCCGGTCGCCATCGGCCATGCCACCCGAGTCCTGCCGGACGAACCAATAGGACGCCGCCTCGTGAGGCGTCATCGCACCCAGATCCGCTCCCGACACCCGCTTCGTGCTCACTCTTCACCCATCCGCTGCGTGATGTACGCGACCGCTCGCGCCATCTGTTTCTCGACCAGGCTTAAAGACACGCCCAGCCGCTGGGCGATGTCCTGATAGCGCAGGCCTTCCAGCCGGCGCAACACGAAGATCGTCCGGGTTCGGTCCGGCAGCTCAAGCAACGCCCGGGACGCGCGCGTGAGCGTCTCCCGTCCTATTAGAACGACGTCGGCGGGAAAATCCGTATTCGCGTGGGCGACGGGATCGAACGCGACGTGATCGCCGCTGTGGCGCGAGACACGCTGGCGGCTGCGATCCGTGATGACGCTGGCAGCGGTCTGGAACAGGTAGCCGCGCAGATCCTGCAGGGAAGCGATGTCGCCCCGCTTGATGAGACGGACGAAGACCTCCTGCACGAGGTCTTCCGATTCGGCCAGGCTGCCGACGCGGCGGCGGAAGAACTGCAGCAGGATCGGCCCGAAATGGTCGTTCAGCTCGCGCAGAGTGTCCTGCTCTGATGCGGCGGAGACGGTGGCCTGGGCTTCGGGGATCACGCGGGGAAGCTACTCCCGCGATCCGCGGTGGATCAAGCTCCGGCGCCTTTTTTCGATTCCCCGTGAGGGTTTTCGGGCCGCTTACGTTCCATCGCTCGGCCGTCATGAGCCGTTCCATCGATTGCATGGATATATAACGAGAGGCCGGGCCCGTTTCCGGCATGCTGAGCGCGTGGTAGGCAAATCTCCCGCGGCCAACGTGCGCAATCGCAAACCACCGGACGATCGACTCGGGATGAGCTGCCCGATCACGCGCCGCGACTTCGTGAATGGCGCGCTGGCGGGCTCGGGCGCAGCATTGATGTCGGGCTGCGGGCCGCCTGCGCAAAACACAACCGCAACGACGTCGCTGGCTCCGTCCGGGTCGCCCTGGACCGGCTACGGCGGCGTGGGCGACTACAGCCTGTCCAACGGGAACACCGAAGCGGTGATGCAGGCCGCGCACCGCTTCCGCGATCACCAGTATCCCGACACGTCGGCGCAGCCCATAGATGAGCAAGTGGATCTGCTGATCGTAGGCGGCGGCTTCTCCGGAATCACCGCAGCCTACGAGTTCCACAAGCGGCGCGCGCCGACGCACACCTGCCTGCTGCTGGAGAACCATCCCATCATGGGCGGCGAGGCCAGGCAGAACGAGTTCATCGTGGACGGTCGCCGCCTCACCGCGCCCCAGGGATCGAACGGCGGACTGGTCATCAAGGACAGCTACGTCAAGGGCAGCTTCGACGACGGGCGCTACGATGTCTACGTCGATTACTACCGGGAGCTCGGACTGCCGACGCATTTCGAGCTCGAGCCGCTCGCGGGAGGCGCCGAGCACTACAACCTGCCCGACTATCACTTCTCTCCGATGCATCCCGCATCGGAGAGCGGGTACGGCACCGCGTACTACTTCCACGGCCACGGTTGGGCGCGTGAGCCGCTGCGAAACCAATTCGCGAACACGCCGTGGCCTTCCGACGTGCAGAAGGAGATGGACGACTACGTCCACGATCGGCGCAACGTGCTCGCCGGCATGCCCAACGCCAAAGCCTGGCTGGACTCGATCACCTACTACGATCTGCTGGACAAGCTCGGCTACGGCTCGCAGGTGCGGCGCTACATCGACCCGTACATCGCCGTGGCGAACTTCGGTGTGTGCGGGAATGCTATTTCCGCCTATGCGGCCATGCGCCTGGGACTACCAGGCACCACCATTCCGCAGCCCGACAAGAAGGCCTACCCGGACGTCGGCGTGGTGTCCTTCCCCGGCGGGAACGCGGCGATCCTGAGAACGATGCTGTCACGCATGCTGCCTGGTGCGATCAGCGGTGATGGAAGCCTCGCAGCCACCGCTTCGGCACCCGTCGATTTCTCCAAGCTGGATCGGGTCGGAGCCCCTTTGCGCATTCGCCTCGGCTCGACCGCGATCGACGTTCGTCACGAAGGCAGCCCTGCGACGGCCGAGCACGTCGTCGTGACCTATGTCTGTGACGGCGCCATCCGGAAGGTTCGGGCCAAGGCCGTGGTGATGGCATCCGGCGGCTGGGTCAACCGCAACATCGTGACCGACCTGCCGGCAGCGCATGCCGCGGCCTACAAGGAGTTTCACTACGGTCCCGTGCTCACGATGAACGTGGCGCTGAGGAACTGGCGCTTCTTCGACAAGCTGGGATTCACCGCCGCGCGCTGGTTCGAAGGACTCGGGTGGCAGGTCTGCGTGCGGCGCAACGTGTCGTTCGGCGGCACGAAGCCCTTCACGCCCGAAGACCCGACCGTGCTCACCTTCTATATTCCCTTCCTCAATCCCGACCTCGTTCCCGCGGCCCAAGGGCCCGCTGCGCGGGCGCGGCTGCTCTCGACCTCCTATGCGCAGTTCGAGAAGCAGATCCGCACGCAGATGTCGGAGATGTTCGGCAGCGCAGGATTCGATGCGCGCCGCGACATCGCGGGCATCATCCTCAACCGGTGGGGTCACGCTTTCTTCGCGCCGCAGCCCGGATTCTTTTTGGGACGGGATGGGCAGCCACCGCCGCACGAGGTGCTGCGACGGCCGCACGGGCGCATCGTCTTCGCGCATTCCGAGCTTCAAGGGCTGATGAGCATGGCCTATGCCATGAGAGAAGCCCACCGCGGTGCCGGCCAGGCGCTCGCGATGATCTGATCCGGCAAACACGTAGTCTTCAGGGGAAATCTCATGCCGAACCGCTCGACACTCTTCACGACGCTGATGCTGTTCACCGCCACCGCCTCACTCGCACACGGCCCCGGGGAGCGCGAGATCGCGGAGCTCGCCGCGAAGCCGGACAGCTGGGTGCTGCAGCAGGTGGGCGGCAAGCGCATCGTGCTGGATGGGCAGACGCTGGACCTGCGGATGCAGTATCTCTTTCACGAGGGACAGGAAGCGGAAGCGGCCGAGAAGGCCAATGCGCCTGCCGCGGACCCTGACGCGAAGCCGGCCGCCGATCCTTTCGACGACCCGAAGAGCGCCGCGGAGATTCGTGACGGAGCGAACCAGGCCTGGATCCACAAGACGAAGCTCGGCCCCGAGCTCGCCTCCGTACGGGATGACGCGGTGCGTTCGCGCGGCGGCGAGTCGATCCCGGTGCGCATCTATCATCCCAGGGCGGCCAAGGGCTCGGGGAAACTGCCGATCCTCGTCTACTACCACGGCGGCGGCTGGCTGTTCGGCAACATCGCGGCGGTGGACCGCTCCATGCGCCGCCTCGCCGACGAGGCACAGGTGATCGTCGTCTCGACGGAGTACCGGCTCGCCCCCGAGCATCCGTATCCCGCGTCCTGGGATGACGCCGAAGACGCGTTCGACTGGGCCGTCGCGAATGCGGACGAGCTCGAAGGCGACAAGTCCCGCATCTGCGTCGGCGGAGACAGCGCCGGCGGCAACCTTTCAGTGGTCGTGACCGCTCGCACCCAGAAGGCGGGCAAACCCAGCCCTGCCTGCCAGTTGCTCTACTATGCAGCGGTGGACAATCGGCCGGTGCCCGAGATGCGCCAGGACTATGTTTCCGCGCGGCTCTTCTGGAGCGGGTTCGGGCTCGACGTGCCGTTCACCGAGTACGTGCTCCGTCGCGTGTTTCCCGGCCAGAACCTCTCGCACCCGGAGATCTCGCCGCTGTATGCGAACAACTTCGCGAAGATGCCGCCGACGCTCGTGGCCTCGGCGGGATTCGATCCGTTGCGGGATTGTGACCGGGCGTATGCGCAAGCGCTGAAGAAAGCTGGCGTGCCGACGGTGTATCTCGAATACGCCTCGCTGCCGCACGGATTCCTGCAGCAGACTGCAGTGACGAAGGAAGCGGACCGCGCGACCAGCGAGACGGCGCAGGAGTTCGGGAAGTTGGTTCGGGCAGCGCGAGCGAAGTAACACTGGAACGCGGAAGGATCGCGAACAGGACCAGCGTGATCGTGAACGTGCGTGAGCCGATTGTCCTTGTGCACCACAAGAGTGCATGCCTGGGATGAACATGATCCCTCTCATGCGCGTCATTTCGCGCCATCGCCCGCTGGACCCGTTCAGGCTCGTCGCCGCAGTCGCCGGCGTCGCGGGGGACGGGGCTCGCGGTGATGCTGGTGCCGCTGTTCTTCGTGGGCGTGATGGGATTGTCAGGAGCGCGGCGCGGAAGGGCCGACAGCCCGGGTTGAGTGCATCGCCGGAAAATCCTCGATCGCCACTTGCGCGCAATCGAAGTCGTAGGCGCACACGTTGAACTGATTCACCTCGGTGACGTACCACCGGTGGAGCACGCTCTTCCTGCGCAGGGTGAGAACGATCTCGTGCGCCTCGGTCGTGTCCCAGAACATCGCCATGAAACGGTTCAGGTCCTTGTAGCGGACCTGGGTCAAGCGGGTGTGCGGCTCGAGGAGCGTCAGACCGTCCGGCCCGGTTCGCTCGCCGCCGACTTTGCGGGATTGCTGCGGCAGCCAGCCATGCAGAAGCAGGTGGGAAAAGCTCTCGCTGCTCAGGTGCCCCGGGGTTGCACTGCGCAGGCCTTCCGGCAATCGGGCGTTGACCCGCTCGAAATCGACGCGGGATGCAATGATCGAGGCGCCGCCGGGCTCCTCGACCGCGCCACGGATGCGCTTGGCGAGATGGATCGGCGCCGCGTAGTACCACCACGCCAGCGCAATCGCGCCGAATATTGCCCACGGCTTCCTCGAGTAAGCCTTGAGCCGTGCGCGACGCACGCTGCACCCGCTGCCCGCGTGGCATGTGCGGGTCACGCCGCACCTGCCGACCACGTGCGGCCTTTGGCGGCATAGGAGCTGCCCAGTCCCGATCCGTCTCCGAAGGTATCCAGATTCTCCAGCGCGATGATCCGCTTAACGCCTTTGATCCATTTGTAGCCGTAGTGCAGCGGCGCACTGAGGCGAAGCGGCGCGCCGCGCGTCCAGCTGATGCGCGTACCAGGAAACTCCTCGTACGTCAGCACGGTTTGCGGATGGAACGCATCGAACAGATCGATGGAGTCCCACCCGCCGTCATACCAGGACTCGAAGCCGATGTACCGCACGCCGGGCGCCAGCCCCACCGTGGCCAGCAGGTCCCGTAGCGGCACCCCCGTGTAAGGGCTGATGCTGGTGTAACCGTTGATGCAATGCCGCGCCACGATCTGCGTCTTGACGGGCAGTTCCGCTAGCTCCGCCAGCGAGAAGCTCGTGGGATGGAGCACTGCACCCGTCACCTGCAATCGCCAGCTTTCGAATCGCGTCGCCAGATGCGGCAGCAGCTCGGGATCGGCGGGAGCCTCCTTCTTCCAGTCGTCCAGCATCGTGATCGCCGACGCCGCATATTCGGGCACGCGGCTCCTGTGCGTCAGGATGAGCCGGCTGCCCGCGTGGCTCAGGAGCTCCGCCATGCCACCGAGGCTCCCGATGCTGGGCGGAAGGAAATACCCCAGGCCCCGTCGGGTGAGCATCGTGGCTGCCGCACCGCCGATCACGGCGACTCCGCCGCCGAGCACGGATGCCGTCAATAGCTGGCGCCGGGTGATTCGGGTCGCCATCGGTTACCTCGGGAGCCGGTACCAGCCGGTGATCATGGAACGCATGTTGTTGCGGAAGCCGGAGAGCACCACCATGGCCAGGTGCACCAGCACGAACGCGAGGATCAGGACCGAACAGGAAAAATGGATCGTGCGCGCCGACTGGCGCCCGAAGAAGAGATCCTTGAACCACGGGAAGGCAGCATCCATCCAGGGCAGCAGCACCAGTCCGGTGAGCAGCTGCAGCGGCAGCACCCCGAAGATGATGAACAGATAGGTGTATTTCTGGATCAGGTTGTAGCCGCGCGCCTCCTCGCCTTCCGGGAAGCGCAGCCGCAGGTGGCTCCAGAGATCTGCGGCGATCTTCCGCCAGGAGAGCTCGCGCCACGAGGGGCGGAGAACTCCGCGAAACCGGCCAGTGAGAACTCCCGCCGCGAGATACACCAGCCCGTTGAACAGGAACAGCCACGCGAAGAGGATGTGATCGCGTGCCCTCATGGGCGTCCGCAGATAGGCGTGCATCGACGCGAGGGTGTCGTCGAGCCGGGGATTCGAGGCGGGATCCGCTGCTCCAGCCGGGATGGCGGGCACTCTCGCGATGGCGGGATAGGCATCCCCATCAGGGCCGTTGATCTCCCGTCCGACATCCCCCCAGTCCTGGCCGGCATCGCCCCAGTGCAGCGGCCCGTACAGCTGGGTGATGCCGAGGCCGGTGATCAGCAGCGCGAAGATGGCCACCGCGTTCACCCAATGGGTGATGCGCACGATGCGGCCGTGGCGGTAGATGGAATCTGCCATTTTCCCGAGGCTATGACCGCGGCGGGATCATGGCCAGCCCACTACCCTTCTCGGCGGCGCGACTACCCGGGCCTCTCTCGCGCATCGATATGGGATAGTGGCGGGAAATTTGCCGACCTGCTGGTTCTCGGATTCGACCCGCTCGGGGACGGCTTCAAGGGCTTCTCCAACCCGGAGCAAAACATTCTTGCGGTGATGAAAGCAGGCAAGTTCTCGAAGAGCTCGTTGCAGCCCGACGCGCGCTGATCCTGCGCTTCTCCCAGTGGAAGATGCAGAATCATCTTGGCGGAGGCCGGACCTCTGCCACTAGGCTTCTGATCCGGGACCACGCACTTTCGCCAACCAGTCGCGAGGCGACATTCCCGCCCTGGAAGCGAAGGCCCGTGACAACGCGGAAGGGTTCGCATATCCGAGCTCTTCGGCCAGTATCTTGATGGGCCGGCCTTCGCGCAGTCGCCTTTGCGCC
>JBGAIL010000028.1:0-34355 GCA_044225565.1 Steroidobacteraceae bacterium
GTCCTTGCGGTCGCGGCGCCGGTGGCTGATCAGTCTTTCTCGAGCAGAGCCTTCAATCGGTAGAGCGTTTCGAGCGCGGCGCGGGGTGATAGCGAGTCCGGCTCGAGCTTCTGCATCGCGTCACGCAACGGATCGGGCGGTGGCTCGGCCACGGCCGGCGGCGCCGCGAACAGTTCCAGCTCCGCCTGCGGGCTGTGGCGCTTCTTCGCGTCGCGCTCCGATTCGAGCGCGGCGAGATAGTTTCGGGCGCGCTGGATCACTTCCCGCGGCACACCAGCCAGCTGCGCCACCTGCAACCCGTAGCTGCGGCTCGCGGGCCCTTCCTTCACGGCGTGCAGGAACACGATGCCTTCGCCGTGCTCCGTGGCATCCAGATGCACGTTCACGCAGCCTTCGATCTCGCGGGCGAGCGTGGTGAGCTCGAAGTAATGCGTCGCGAACAAAGTGAACGCCTGCACTTTCGTCGCGATGTGCCGCGCGATCGCCCAGGCGAGCGAGAGTCCGTCGAACGTGCTCGTGCCGCGACCGATCTCGTCCATCAGGATGAGGCTGCGCGAGGTGGCGTTGTGCAGGATGTTCGCGGCTTCGGTCATCTCCACCATGAACGTGGAGCGCCCGCCGGCGAGGTCGTCGCCGGCACCGATGCGCGTGAAGATGCGGTCGAGCGGGCCGATGCGGGCGCGCGCCGCCGGCACGAAGCTGCCCATGTGCGCGAGGATCGCAATGAGTGCCGCCTGGCGCATGTAGGTGGACTTACCACCCATGTTCGGCCCTGTGATGATGAGCATGCGCCGCTTCGCATCGAGCGCGAGATCGTTCGGCACGAACGGGTCCTGCGAGAAGCGCTCCACCACCGGGTGCCGGCCACCGTCGATGCAGAGCATCGGCTCCGCAACCAGCTCGGGCTGGGTCCACTCGAGCGTGCAGGCGCGCTCTGCCAGGCAGGCCGCAGCGTCGAGCTCTGAAAGCGTGCCTGCCGTCTGCTGCATGGCGCCCAGGTCTTCGATGAGCTGCGTGAGCACGGCATCGTAGATCTCGCGCTCGCGCCCGAGCGCCCGCTCCCGTGCGCCCAGCACCTTGTCCTCGAAGCTCTTCAGCTCCGGCGTGATGAATCGCTCCGCGGACTTCACCGTCTGGCGGCGGATGTAGTCCTTCGGCACGCGCTCCGCATCCCGCCGGCTCACTTCGATGAAGAAGCCGGAAACGCGGTTGAAGCTCAACCTGAGGCCCGGGATGCCCGAGCGCTCGCGCTCCCGCTGCTCGAGCTCCAGCAGGAATTCGTCCGTGTGCGAGGCGATGCGGCGGAGCTCGTCGAGCCCGGTGTCGTAGCCTTCGGCGATCACGTCACCGTCGCGCACCATGGCGGAGGGCTCGGCAGCGATGGCGGCCGTCAGCAATTGCACCACACCCGGATGCTCGCCGATGCGGCCGTGCATCTGCTGGAGCAGGGGTGAATCGATTTGGGCGAGCGTCTGGCGCAGCTCGGGTACGGCTCCGAGTGAAGTGCGCAGCTGTGCGAGATCCCGCGGCCGCGCCGAGCGCAGCGCGACGCGCGCCAGGATGCGCTCGACGTCGCCGATGCCGTGAAGCCGTTCGCGCAGCCCTTCGAATCGCCGGCCATCGCTCAATGCAGCCACGGCCTGATAGCGCAGGCGGAGTACTGCCTGATCCGTCAGCGGCCGGTTGAGCCAGCGGCGCAACTGGCGCGACCCCATGGAGGTGACGCAGCGATCCAGCAGGGAAAAGAGCGTAGCTTCCGCGTTGCCGCCGAGGCTGGCATCGAGCTCCAGGTTGCGGCGGGTGGCGGCATCCAGGGTGAGTGCGTCCGTGCGTTCTTCGACGCCCATGCTGCGGATGTGCGGAACGGCGGACTTCTGCGTATCGCGAACGTACTGAAGCAACGCACCGGCGGCGCAGATGGCGAGCGGCAGCTCGTCCGCACCGAAGCCTTTGAGATCCAGCGTGCCGAGCTGATCCGTGAGCAGGCGCGAAGCGCTCGACAGCTCGAAGTACCACGGCGGGCGCGTGCGCGCCGCAGGCCAGGCCGTGGCGTCTCTCTGGTCTTCGCTCACGAGCACTTCAGCCGGCTTCAGCCGCTCGAGCTCCGCGGCGAGCGCGACGTCGCCTTCGGACTGCAGCACGGTGAAGCGGCCCGCGGCGAGATCCAGCCAGGCGAGGCCGAAGCGCGCACCATCCCGGGCGACGGCGGCGAGCAGCGTGTCGCGGCGCGCATCCAGCAGCGCATCTTCGGTAACGGTGCCTGGCGTGACGATGCGGATCACTTGCCGCTCGACCGGCCCCTTGCTCTTGGCGGGATCGCCGATCTGCTCGCACACTGCCACGCATTCGCCTTTGCGCACGAGCTTGGCGAGGTAGCCGTCCACGCTGTGCACCGGCACACCCGCCATCGGAATGGGCGCGCCGGCTGACTGCCCGCGCGCGGTGAGCGTGATGTCCAGCAGGCTTGCGGCTCGGCGGGCGTCGTCGAAGAAGAGCTCGTAGAAGTCACCCATCCGGTAGAAGAGGAGGGTGTCGGGGTGCTGGCCCTTGATGCGCAGGTATTGCTGCATCATGGGCGTGTGGGCCGCAGTATCTGAATTCGTCATAAAATCAGTGATTTACGCGGCAGGTGATTTCGGTTTGGGGCAATTTCGGGACGACTCGTGGTCGCACGGCGTCAATCACGAAAGCGGCCACCGAGTCAGGGCACGACGGGCAGCACTACCGCGCTCGCGTTCACGCCTCCGAAGTACACGCTCTGCGTCGCTTTCTTGTAGTCCTGCGGCTTCGCGAACATGATGTTCTCGACATAGGTCTGCGGATTGCGGTCGTACAGCGGGAACAGGCTCGACTGCACCTGCACCATGATGCGGTGGCCCGGCAGGAATACGTGGTCCACGTCGGGCAGCCGCCAGCGGTACTTCTCCACCTTTCCGGCCTTGATCGGCTCCGGCTTCGCGAAGCTCTTGAGATAGCGGCCGCGGAAGATCTCGATGCCGACGGCGAGCTCGTAGCCCGCCATACTGGGCTTGGCGCCCTGCGACGCGGCTTCCGGCACGTCGTTCGGATAGACGTCGATGAGCTTCACGACCCAATCGCTGTCGGTGCCCGTCGTCGCGGCGAACAACTCGACCTCCGGCGCGCCCATGATGTGCACCGCCTTCGCGAGGGGCTCGCTCTTCCACGAAGCGACGTCCGGCCGCTCGGAGACGAACCGCTGATCGCGGATCAGCCACGGCTTCCACTGGTACGGGTCGCCCATGTCGATCGGGCGCGGCAGGAACGGCACCGGCTTGGCGGGGTCGCTCACGTACTCCTCGCGGCCGCTCGCCTTCGGCTTGTCGAATGTCGCGACACCGCCCGCGGCGAGGTAGAGAGGCTGCGCGGCGCCCATCGGCCACTTCTGCGACACGTTCCACTCGTTCGCGCCCGTGGCGTACGTGAGCACCGGCGGCGTCTTCGGGTCCGGGCCGCCTTTGAGGTAGTGATCGAAGAACGGCTTCACGTACTTCACGCGCCATTCGCGCGCGGTGTCGCCCGTGAATGTGAGCGCGCCGAGATCGAAGCCATAGTGGTTCGCGCCCGAGTGGCGCCACGGACCGATGTGCAGAAATACCTTGTCGTTGTTGGTGTCCTTGGGTTCCAGGGCACGATACACGGCGGGCGCGCCGTAGCTGTCTTCCTGGTCCCACTGGCCCACTTCCAGCAGCGTCGGCACGGTGAGCGGATGCGCGGCGAGCCACTTGTCGACGGCCTGAAGCGACCAGAAATCGGTGTACGCCGGATTCTCGAGGAACTTGCGGACGCCCGGCACCTTCTCTATCCCTAATTTCTTTGCCCAGTCGCCCATCGAGCCCGCTTCGAGGTAACGCGTGTAGTGGTCACCACCGCCGAGGGCGAAATCGCCTTTGCCGGTGCCCTTCGCGAGACTCAGGCCCACGACGTAGTCGAGCGCGCTCACTCGGAACGCGCCGTTGTGGAACCAGTCGTCCCCCATCCAGCCGTCGACCATCGGGCTCTGAGGCACCGTGGCCTTGAGCGCCGGATGCGGATTGATCTGCGCCATGAGCGTCGTGAATCCGAGATAGCTCGAGCCGATGACGCCGACCTTGCCGTTCGATTCCGGCATGTTCTTCACGAGCCAGTCGATCGTGTCGTACGCGTCGGTGGATTCGTCGATCTTCGTGTCGTTGACCGGGCCCGCGAGCGGCCGGTTCAGCACCCACTGCCCTTCGGAACGATGCAGGCCGCGGATGTCCTGGTAGACGCGGATGTAGCCGTCCTCGACGAACTCGGCGTCCATGATCTCGAGGATGTCGACGGCCCGCTGGCTCGCGACGCGGTGCGTCGAGCCGTGCGCGTCGTACGGCGTGCGCGAGAGCAGGATCGGCGCATCGGCCGTGCCCTTCTTCATGACGACGACGGTGTAGAGCTTGACGCCGTCCCGCATGGGGACCATCGCCTCGCGGCGGATGAAATCCGCGGACGGCAGCGTCTGCTCGTACTTGTCGATGACGTCGGGCGTCATCGGCGTCACGCGGGCGGGATCCTGCGCCAAAGCCTGGACGACGGCGACGGTGGCGACGCCGGCGAGAATCAGCGGTGATTTTCTCATGGTGCGCAGGGTAACTCAGGGCTCGATGCGAATCAGCTCCGATAGCAGCCCATGTGGCATCGACGCGCTCGTCAGGGACCCCGCTGAGCGCCGCCGAATCCCGACGCATGCAGGCCCGCGTCCGTGGAAGCTCCATTGACGGTTCGGGTTGCTGCCATGCTTCGTCGCGGCTACGCCATTCATTCCGCCCGAGCTTCCGAACTCCCTGAACCCCGCGTAAGCTGCCAGCGTCGACCGTTCCGCTCATCGGGCCAACCATAAACCATTCGAAGAGAGGGCCTCCCATGCGCACCTTCCTTGTCCGCTCCGCCCGGCACCTGGCGGTGCTGCTCGTCTGCGCTGCAGCATCGATCACCACGGCCCACGCCGCGCGCCGTATCAACGTGGCGACCAATGGCGTCGATGCCCCGACTTGCGGCGCCACCAGCGATCCCTGCCGCAGCATCACCCAGGCGATACGCAACGCCGTCGCGGGCGATTTCATCTACGTCGGTCCCGGTGACTACGGAGACATCGATGGCGACGGCCATCTCTACACCCCGGGCGATGAGCCCGGTGGCCGCGCCAGCAACGGGTACCTCTATCTCATCAACATCGACAAGCCGCTGACGATCCTCTCGACTGCCGGCGCTGCGGTGACCCGCATCGACGCGACCAACCGCTACTTCCAATCCGACGGGCTCGCCAACTACTTCGGCGTGCTCATCAGCTCCGCGGACGTGGAGTTCGGCCGGCCGGGGCAGGGGTTCTCGCTTTTGGGTGCTGGCCGGGCCGGGCTCGCCATCACGCTCGCCAATCCCCGCATCAAGATCGCCGGCAACATCGCGAGCGGCAACAACGCGGGCTTCGAAGTCGGCGGCAAGGCGCTCTACATCCACCACAACCTGGCCATCCGCAATGCCTCGGCGGGCTTCGACATCCTGGGCCCTTCCGCCATCGTTCAGCACAACGTGTCGCAAGGCAATGGCAGCGGCTTCCTGATCGGTGGGTGGACCACGGGTGCGCAGGTGTCCGACAACGTGGCGACCGGCAACGTCATCGGCTTCGGCCTCGGCACGATCGCCTCGTTCGACCGAAATTCCGCCATCAGCAATCTCATCGCCGGCATCACGGCGAGCGCTCCCGTCACCATCCGCAACAGCAACATCTTCGGCAACGGCACCGTCGAGCCGCTGCAGGCCTGCGGACTCCGCAACGATTCCGGCGGCACCGTCACCGCCACCCGCAACTACTGGGGATCCCTCTATGGCCCCGGAGACGACCCGGCGGACAAAGCCTGCAATGCGCGAGGCGGCAACACGACGACCTCGTCCTTCCTGACGGCACCGGTTCCCGTCGCGACGACGCCGTTCAGGCAATAATGGGAGCCCACCCGACGAGGCACCGCTCATGGCGAAGGCGTACTGGATCAGCACCTATCAAAAGATCGTGGACCCGGAGAAGCTCGCGGCCTACGCGAGGCTGGCCACCCCGGCGCTGCAGTCCGCCGGCGGCCGGTTCCTGGCGAGAGGCCTGGCCGCGAAAGCCTACGAACAAGGCCTGGTGGAGCGCACGGTGCTCATCGAGTTCGACTCGGTGGAGCAGGCTGTCGCTGCGCACGACAGCCCGGCCTACCAGGCGGCCCTCGCCGCGCTGGAGGGCGGGGTGGTTCGTGACCTGCGAATCGTGCCGGGGGTGTAGCGTACTGCCGTAAACTTCGCGCATGCCGTCCGTCATCAACAGCATCGCGGACTTGCGCGAGCTCGCGCAGCGTCGCATTCCCAGGGCGATCTTCGACTACGCGGATCGCGGGTCGTACGACGAAATCACCTACCGCCGCAATCGCGAGCACCTCCAGGCACTCGAGTTGCGCCAGCGCGTGATGGTGGACGTGTCCGCCCAGGCGCTCGAGACCACTCTGGTCGGCACGCCGGTCACCATGCCTCTGGCCATCGCTCCCACCGGGCTCACGGGGCTGTTCCATGCCAACGGCGAGATGCTGGGCGCGCGAGCGGCGGAAGCTTTCGGAGTTCCGTTCTCCCTGAGCACGATGTCCATCTGCTCGATAGAGGACGTGCGCAGCGCGACGAAACGACCGTTCTGGTTCCAGGTGTACCTGATGCGGGATCGCGGCTTCAACGCGGAGCTCATCGAGCGCGCCCGTGCGGCGCAGTGCTCGGCGCTGATCCTCACGGTGGACCTGCCGATCCAGGGCCTTCGCCGCCGTGACCCGAAGAACGGGCTGTCGATCCCGCCCCGGCTCACCCTGCGCAACGTGCTGGATGTCGCCACCAAGCCCGGATGGGCGCTCGGCGTGCTGTTCGGCAAGCGGCGGACCTTCGGGAATCTCGAGGCGCACCTGAAAGGGGCGGGTGGACTGACCACGCTCGCGCAATGGATCGGAACGCAGTTCGATCCCACGGTCACCTGGCAGGGCATGGAGTGGATCCGCGAGCGTTGGGCGGGCAAGCTCATCATCAAAGGCATCCTGGACGCCGAAGACGCGCGCCTCGCCGTTCGCGCCGGCGCGGATGCCATCGTCGTCTCCAATCACGGCGGCCGTCAGCTCGACGGCGCGCCTTCGACCATCTCGATGCTGCCGGAGATCGTCGACGCGGTCGGCGCCGACGATTGCGAAGTGCTGTTCGATGGCGGCGTGCAATCCGGCCAGGACGTGCTCAAGGCGCTCGCGTTGGGCGCGCGCGGTTGCCTCATCGGCAAGGCTTTCCTCTACGCACTCGCCGCCAACGGCGAGGCTGGCGTCACCCGCGCGCTGGAGATCATCCGTGACGAGCTCAAGGTGAGCCTCGCGCTCACGGGAAGGAACCGCGTTTCGGAAGTGGATGCCACCGTGCTCCGCCGCGCAGCCCGATGAGGAAATCCGACATGTCCGCCGCCGTCGCCGAAGCCGTCTCGCCCCGCACCCTCGAGCTGCTGCGTTCCGGCATCGTATGGGACAACCACGCCTGCATGCCTTTGCGGCCAGGCGATGTGGATTTCCTGCCGCAGCTCGAGCGCGCGAGGAGATCCGGCATCGACGTCATCTCGCTGAACGTCAGCTTCGACGTCGTCGACCCCAACGATGCGTTCAAGATGCTGGCCACGTTCCGTCACTGGGTGCGCCGGCATGGCGAGCATTGCGTGCTCGCCGACACCGTCGCGGACATCGAAGCGGCGAAGGCGTCCGGCAAGCTCGCGGTGGTGTTCGATATCGAAGGCGGCAACGCCGTGGCTGCGCATCCCGGTCTCGTCGAGGTCTTCTACCGGCTCGGTGTGCGCTGGATGCTCTTCGCCTACAACAAGAACAACAAGCTCGGCGGCGGCTGCATGGACGACGACACCGGCCTCACCGGCTACGGCCGCCAGATCATCGACGAGATGGAGCGGGTCGGCATGGTGCTGTGCTGCACGCACATCGGTCACCGTACGGCGCGTGAAGCGCTGGAGTACGCCAGCAAGCCGGTGATCTTCTCGCACTCGAATCCCTCGGCCGTGTACCAGCACGTGCGCAACATTCCGGACGACCTCATGAAGGCCTGCGCGCGCAGCGGTGGCGTCGTGAACATCAATGGGGTCGGCACCTTTCTCGGCGCAGGCCCGGATGGCGCTGGGGACGACAGTACCGAGACGGTACTGCGGCACATCGATTACGCCGTGCAGCTCATCGGCGCGCAGCACGTGGGCCTGGGGCTGGACTACGTGTTCGACGTCTCCGAGCTGGAGGAATTCATCCGCGCCAATCCCGCGAACTTCCCCGCAGCGCTGCGCGAGCCCGGCTCGTATCGGCAGGTGGAGCCCGAGCGCTTCCCCATCATCGCGGAGCGGCTGCTGAAGATGGGTTACGGCGAGGCGGACGTGCAAGGCATCATGGGGCACAACAACCTGCGCGTCGCGCGGGAGGTGTGGAAGTAGGCGACCCGCGCCGCACGCCGCCGAGTCGACGCGCCGCCGCCCGGCGGATCGTCGTCCTGCGCGTCGGGGGTGGCTCGCGCTGCCCAAGATCGCCTTGCGCATCGGCGAAGCTTGCGGAATGATCCTTCCGCACTCAGCCAGGCTCTCAGCGGAGGTCCCCATGATCGAGCTGCACGTCAACGGCGAATCGCGGAAGGTCGACGCGGCACCGGAGATGCCGCTGCTCTGGGCCCTGCGGGACGTGGCCGGCCTCACCGGAACCAAGTTCGGCTGCGGCATGGGCCTCTGCGGCGCCTGCACCGTCCATCTGGATGGCATCGCGGTACGCTCCTGCATCACCCCCATCTCCACGGCCGCCGGCAAGAAGGTCACCACGCTGGAAGGCGTCGCCAGCGACCCCACCGGCCGCGCCGTCCAGGCCGCGTGGCTCGAGCTGGGTGTGGCGCAATGCGGCTACTGCCAGGGCGGCCAGATCATGTCCGCCACCGCGCTGCTGAAATCCAACCCGAAGCCCAGCGACGAGGACATCGACGCCGGCATGAGCGGAAACCTATGTCGTTGCGGCACCTACACGCGCATCCGTGAGGCCATCAAGCGGGCGGCGCAGGGGGTAGGCAAATGAGCACCGACATCGTGGATGTGCGGCAGATGAACCGCCGCGAGTGGCTCAAGGGCGCCGGCACTGCCGCAGGACTCGTGCTGGCCGTGCGATTCTCCGGCGTCGCGCTCGCCGCTGAGGAAGAGAAGAAATACGGCGCGGATGCGATGGAAGGCGGCACGGTGGACAATCCGCTGGCCTTCGTTTCCATCGCCGAGGACGGCACGGTGACCATCACCTGCCACCGCCCCGAGATGGGCCAGGGCATCCGCACCAGCCTGCCGCTGGTCGTGGCGGAAGAGCTGGAAGCGGATTTCGCGCGCGTGCGCGTGCAGCAGGCGCCGGGCGACGAGGCGAAGTACGGCAACCAGAACACGGACGGCTCGCGCAGCATGCGTCACTTTTTCGAGCCGATGCGTCGCGCGGGCGCGTCGGCACGAGCCATGCTCGAGGCGGCCGCCGCAGCGCAGTGGGGCGTGCCGGCCTCGGAGGTGCGGGCTTCGAACCACGAAGTGGTGCATGCCTCGAGCGGGCGCCGCCTCGGCTATGGCGCGCTCGCGAAAGCGGCGGCGAGTCAGCCGGTTCCCAGGCGCGACAAGCTACGCCTGAAAGACCCGAAGCAATTCCGATACATCGGCAAGGTCGACACGCGGCTCGTCGATGGCGCGGACATCGTGCACGGCCGCGCCCAGTACGGCATCGATACGCGCCTCGAAGGCATGTTGTACGCCGTCGTCGCGCGGCCGCCGGTATACGGCGGGAAAGTGAAGAGCTTCGACGCGAAGCCCGCACTCGCCGTGCCGGGCGTCGTGAAGGTGGTGGAGCTCAAGAGCGAGCCGCCGCCGCCGATGTTCCATCCGCTGGGCGGCGTTGCGGTCATTGCGAAGAGCACCTGGGCGGCCATGAAAGGCCGCGAGGCGCTGAAAGTCGTCTGGGACGACGGCGTGAACGCCACCTACGATTCCGAAACCTACAAGGCGACGCTCGAAGCGCAGGCGCGCCAGACCGCGGACAAGATCTCGCAGTACGCCAAAGAGGCCGCCGCGCCCGACAAGCCGGTGCGGAACGACGGCGACGCGCTCGCCGTGCTCGCGAAGTCGAGCCGCAAGGTGGAAGCGGAGTACTACCTTCCGCATCTCGCGCACGCCACCATGGAGCCGCCGGCGGCGACGGCCCGGATAAAGGACGGCCATTGTGAAGTGTGGGCCTGCGTTCAGGCGCCGCAAGGCACCCGCGATGCAGTGGCTGCTGCGCTCGGCATGAAGGCGGAGCAGGTCACCGTGAACGTCACGCTGCTGGGCGGTGCGTTCGGCCGCAAATCCATGCCGGACTTCGTCATCGAAGCCGCATGGCTCTCGAAGGAGATGAGCGGCGCACCGGTGAAAGTCACGTGGACGCGCGACGACGACCTGCAGCACGACTATTACCACACCGTCTCGCTGGAGCGGTTCGAAGCCGCGCTCGACTCGAAAGGCATGCCGGAGGCGTGGTTGCACCGCTCGGTGGCGCCCACCATCGCATCCACATTTGCCGCGGGCGCCAAGGGCCAGCAGGCGTTCGAGGTGGGCATGACGGCGGTGAATCTGCCGTTCCAGATCCCGAACTTCCGGCTCGAGGCGCCGGGTGTCGAGGCGCACACGCGCATCGGCTGGTTCCGCTCGGTGTCCAACATTCCGCACGCCTTCGCGGTACAGAGCTTCGTCGCGGAGCTCGCTGCGGCGGCGAATCGCGATCCGAAGGACTATCTGCTCGAGCTCATCGGCCCGCCGCGTCGCATCGATACGCGCAAGCTCGGCGACACGTGGAATCACGACGAGTCGCCCGAGCGGTATCTGTTCGACATCGGCCGCTGGCGCGCGGTGATCGAACGGGCAGCGAAAGAGGCAGGGTGGGGACGCCAGTTGCCGAAAGGGCGCGGGCTCGGCATCGCGGCCACGTACAGTTTCGTCACGTACGTCGCGGCGGTGGTCGAGGTCGAAGTCAGCCCCGACGGCCAGCTCGACATTCCGCGCGTGGATGTCGCCATCGATTGCGGCGCACAGGTGAACCCGGACCGCGTGCGCGCGCAGGTGGAAGGCTCGTGCGTCATGGGCGTGAGCCTGGCGCGCAGTGGCGAGATTTCCTTCAGGAACGGCCGCGTCCAGCAGACCAACTTCCACGAGTTTCAGGTGGCCCGCATGCCGGAAGCGCCGCGGGAGATCCACGTTCACTCGATTCCCGGCGCGTTCGATGCGCCGCTGGGCGGCGTCGGAGAGCCAGCCGTACCGCCGATCGCGCCGGCGCTCTGCAACGCCATTTTCGCGGCGACGGGCAAGCGCATCCGGCGGCTGCCGATCGGGAATCAGCTGACGGCGAAGGCCTGACGTCCGGCACTCACTGGAGACACATAAGCGATGAATGACCCGAAACGGCTCGTTCGCGGCCTGCGGCTGCTTGCGGCATTGAGCTTGTGCAGCGTTGCCTGCGTTGCACAGGAACGTGCGCAAGACAAACGTGCCTGGCTCGCGCCGGACGCCGCCGTGTCCGACGATCCGCGCCGTGTGCCGGCGAGGCCCGGGCCGCGCGGGCCGGAAGGCAGCATCGTGCTGGTGGGAGGACGAGTGTTCGATGCCACGGGCACAACCGTGCGCGACGGCACAGTGGTCATCGAGCGCAATCGCATCAAGGCCGTGTTACCGGCAGGCTCACGTGAATGGCCCGCTGGCGCGCGAGTGATCGACGTTGCCGGCAAGACGGTGATGCCCGGCCTCATCGATCTGCACACACATCTCACTTATCACGAGCCGAATACTCCATCTCTCGAGGTGGACGATCCCGGCGCGGCTGCGCTGCGCGGAGCCGAGCGGCTGCGGTTCTACATCGAGTCGGGCATCACGAGCGTTCGCGACGTCGCATCCAGCGGCACCGTGCCTTTCAACCTCAAGCGATGGGTGGCGGAGAACCGCATTCCCGGCCCGCGCGTGTTCGCGGCCGGCCAGTTGATCACGGGCACTGGTGGGCATGGAGCGGAGGGTGAGTGGGCGGATCGCTGCAGCGCAGGCGCTTTGGGTGACACGCGCAGCATTCGTGAAGCCTCCGGTCCGGATGACTGGCGGGAAGCCGTGCGCGAGCAGTTCAAGCGTGGCGCGGACCTCATCAAGCTCGCGAGCCACTTCTCCCGCGAGGAAGTGAAGGCCGCGGTGGACGAGGCCCACTCGCTGGGGCTCAAAGTCACCGTGGATGCCGAGACGTTCTATATCCAGTGGGCCGTGGAGGCAGGCGTGGATTCCGTGGAGCATCCGCTGCCGCGTACGGAAGAGACCATCCGGCTGATGGCGAAGAAGCACGTGGATTCCGTGCCTACCCTCGTGCCGTACATCTACATCTTCGATCTGGATGGCGGTTATTTCGATTCGACTTCGAGACGCTTCGGGTTCTCGAAGGAAGCGAACCTCGAGATGCTGCGCCGGCTGAAGCGCGCGGGCGTGCGCATGGGCGTGGGCACGGACCTGGTGACGGACTGGTTCCGTTATCTGCCGCGGGCGTACATCACCGAGCTGAAGCAGTTCGTGGCGGGCGGGTTCAGCGTTCCTGAAACGCTGGCGGCCGCGACGCACACGAGCGCGCAGATCCTGGACATGGACGACAAGCTCGGCACGCTGGAGGCCGGCAAGCTGGCGGACGTGCTGGTGGTCGATGGGCGGCCGGACGCCAATCTCGACGATCTGGCCAAGGTGTCGCTCGTCATCCGCGACGGGAACGTGGTGGTGGAGAATGGCCGCATCACGCTCACGCCGCACGTTGCGGTGCCGGAGCCGAAGCCCGAGGAGCGGGCAGGGTTGAAGTGGTAGTGCTGCCGGTGGCAGCGGCTATGGACTGCAGTCCGCTGCAGTTCTCGGCGATCGCGGATGACGATTTCAGCCGGATGTCGGCGCAGCGGCTCGGAGCCCTCGCGCTGGCCATGAAGAGGTGGTCGCGAATTCTCGATCCTGCGGCCATTTGAGATAGTCTCCTCTGAGCGTGCTTCGCAGATGGCGCACAGATCGGTCGCGATGCAGCCCGTGCGTGCTGCGCATCTCCGCAGAGGTCATGGAGATCGAGGGCGCTGTCATCACCGATTGCAACGCAGCCAGCGACTGCGTGCGATTCCTCCATCCCCGGCAATGAAGGTATCTCGATTTCGACGACATCCATTCGATGGCCTGGCGGGATGTGGACCTGACGGCCTATTTCCGCAAGAAATCGAGAAAATGCGCGGAGATCCTCGTGCCGGAACGAGCCGGCGCCGATTTTTTGATCGGGGCATGCCTGGTGGATGCCGCCGCGCGCCAGAGTCTTCTCGACGACGTTGTGCAGTGATCGAAGTGGAAGTCACTTCCGATGACCAGATCAACATCCCGCGCGTGGATGTCGCCATCGATTGCGGTGCCCAGGTGAACTCGGACCGCGTGCGCTCACAGGTGGAAGGTTCGTGCGTGATGGGCATAAGCCTGGCGCGCAGTGGCGAGATTTCCTTCAAGGACGGCCGGGTCCAGCAGACGAACTTTCACGAGTTCCAGGTGGCCTGCATGCAGGAGGCGCCACGCGAAATTCGCGTGCACTCGATTCTCGGAGCGTTCGACACGCCGCTCGGTGGCGTTGGCGAACCTGCCGTTCCGCCGATTGCGCTTGCGCTGTGCAATGCTATTTTCGCGGCGACGGGCAAGCGCACCGGCGGCTGTCCATCGGGAAGCAGCTGGCGGCTTAGCGCTCGCGCACGACGATTTCCCGCGCCGAGCGGTCCACGCGCAACGCTTCGTCCGTGGACAGCAGCTGCGCGAGCGAGCCCGGGTCGTAAGCGTCGAAGATTCCGGAGTACCGCCGGCTCGCCGCCACGTCGCCTTCCACGCGCAACTGCGGCGATTCGTTGTACCGGTTGAACTCGACGACGATCTCGTCCAGCGTGCTCTCGCGAAACACCAGCCGGCGTTCGCGCCATGCGGTGGCGCTGCCGCCGCTGAAGGACTTGCGCTTCGTCACCTTTCCATCGTTGCGTACATCTGCTTCTTCTCCCGCGTCGAGCCGCACCGGCTGCTCGTTCGCGAGCACCTGCACGCGCCCCTCGACCACGGACACAGCTGTCTCGTCGGCCCGCCGATACACGTTGAACTCCGTTCCGATGGCCTGAACGACGGTCTTGCCCGCCGTCACGCGGAACGGTCGCGTCGAGTCCTTCGCGACCACGAACGAAGCCTCTCCGTCCAGCAATTCGATCTGCCGCGTGCCAGCGTCGAATCCGACGCGCGCGCGTGAGCGTGTGTTGAGGTACATCACCGAGCCGTCCGCGAGCTTGATGATCCTCTGCTCGCCCACCGTGGTGACGTATGGGTCGCTGACGCTCCAGGGTTTGAGGATCGCCGCAGCGAAGAGCCCGGCGACGATCGCCACGCAAGCCGCAATGGCCCAACGGAGCGACATCGGCTTCTTTTCGGCCCGGACCGGCTCCAGAGAGGTGGGCAATCGTCGCTTCAGACTCACCACCGCACCGTCCGCCGCACCGGCGTCGATCGGCTCGATGGCGAGCTGTTTTTTGGGATCCATCTTCCTCAGCTCGCGATCCAGCGCCACCACCCGCAGATAGCTGCGGATGTGTCGCTGCGACTCGAGCAGCCACCGGTCGAAGGACTCGCGCTCCGCGGCACTCGGGTCACGCTCCATGACCACATGCCAGCGAGCAGCCGCTTCGTAGATCAGCTGATCGTGCACTCGCTCCGTGTTCATCGGTCCAGCTCCCATGCCATGTTCGCCATGCGCGCCGTCGCTTCCACCACGTAGCGTTCGATGGTGTGCACGCTGAGACCCAGTGCTGTGGCCGCTTCCTGATGTGACAATCCATCGCGCTTCACGAGCAGCAGCACTGCGCGATGCGTCCGCGGCAGCCGCTGCAGAGCACGCAGCAGTTGCCGTTCGATATTCAAATCGTCCGCGAGACCGTCCGGGGAGCTCCCGCTCGTCCGCGCCGCCTCGTCGGCAGCTTCCGAGTTGTACACCACGTGCTCGTTCTCCCGGCCGGTGCGCAACCGAAACTCCCGCACCAGGTGCGAGGCGACGCTGAAAAGGTAGGCCACCGGCTTGCGCACCCGCTCCGGCGCCTCCACGCGCATGAGGCGCAGGAACACCTCCTGGGCCAGGTCGTGCGCGTCCTCCGGATGGCGGATGCGGCGGGCCAGGTATCGGTGCAGATCCTCCGAGTACTCCGAATAAGTCGCATCGGCGAAGCGGGCGCTCGCCTGAGGGGCATCGGAGGGCGGATCGGGCGTGGTTTTCATGGGCTTCCACCCCTTACGAGTGTTCGCGAAGGAAAAACCGGTAGTCGAAATTCCTTATGGGTTTTGCCCCGGCAGAGCACTCGAAGGGAACGACGGGGCTCCGGACGCGCTCGTGCGGCTCGCAGCCTCGATAACGAGACCGTATTGTGTAGCCGGGGAGCGTCATGACGCCAATTCGTTCGACAGTGTGTGGAATCATCGCTGCCATCCTGGTGAGCGCGGGCGCTCACGCGGTGGCCCTGCCGTCAACGCCGGTGGCGTTCAGCATCCCGCGGCAGCCCTTGCAGGACGCGCTCACCCAGTTCGGCCGCCAGACGGGCTATCAGCTGCTGTTCCTTGCGGAAATCACTTCGCAGCGCATGGCACCGGAAGTCGTCGGCAGCTTCACGCCGCAATCCGCCCTGGACCAGCTGCTCGCCGACAGTGGCCTGCGGTACCAGTTCGTGAACGATCGCACCATCACCATCCAGGCGCGGAAGGCGCCGGACGATGGGCGCATCTCCCAGGAATCGCTGGAAGCAGGCGAGCTGCGCGTGGCACAGGCGGAGAACGGCGGCGCCAGTCCATCGCAGGCCGAAGCGGTTCCAGCCGACGTCCCGCAGGCTTCCGGTGCATCCGCCGATACGCTCGAGGAAGTGGTGGTGCACGGCAAGGATCTGCGCGGAACGGACATCGCCTCTTCGGCCACGGGATTCGACATTTCGCTGAAGGATACGCCGCAGAGCGTGAAGGTGATCTCGTCCGATCTCATCCAGCTCACGGGTCTGCGCGAGATCGAGGACATCTCGCGTCTCGACTCCTCGGTCACCTCCGCAGGGCAGAGCCGTCGGGACCGCACGCTGGAACTGGTGTTCCGCGGCTTCAACATGGATTTCACCAACGGCATCCTGATGGACGGGTTCCGTCTCCTCTCGCGCGGTATGCCCGACTTCTCGAGCGTCGAGCGGATGGAGATCGTGAAAGGCCCCGTCTCGACGATGTACGGGCAGGCGAGCCTCGCGGGCACCGTGAACCTCATCTCCAGGAAGCCGGAAGCGGCTGCGAAGCACGAATTCCGCCTGGAAGGCGGGCAGTGGGATTTCTACCGCGCGGAGTTCGATTCCACGGGGGCGGTCACGCAGGACGGGCGGTTGCGCTATCGCATCACCGGCGCCCTCGAGGAGAACGGATCGTTCATCGACGTCATCGAGTCCGACAAGCAGGTGGTCTCGCCATCGCTGGCCTACGATCTGGGCGATAACACCACGCTGTTGCTGCAATCGACGCTGCTCGACGAAGGGCTCACGTCCTATCGTGGCCAGCCGATGACTTCCGAGGGCACGCTGCCGGATGTGCCGCGTTCCTTCTTCTTCGGTCAGGCGTGGAACAAGTTCGAGCGGGAGCTGCGCTGGGTGAACGGTGTGCTCACCCACGAGCTCCCGAATGGATGGAAGACGGGCCTCAACGCCCAGTACAACCGGTCGCGCAACAAGGGCGTCGCGGCGACGGCGGGCTATTTCCCCGTGCAGCCGGATGGCAGCACGGACCTCGCGAGCGGCGCGTACGCCGAAAACTTCGACATGCATTCCGTCGAAGCCACGCTGTCCGGAACGTTCGGGCTCTTCTCGCGCCGGCATTCCTTCTTCGCGAGCCTCGATCACTACTCCTGGAAATACGGCTTCGCGGGACGGAGCAACTTCCCCGCGACGAGCGGCACGCTGTTCAACATCTTCGACCCCAACTACAACCTGATTCCGCCGGAGCCGCTGGATCCGGGCGTGCCCGTGAACGACGCCAGCTTCCAGTACAGCTGGATCGATCGCCAGGAGAACACGGGAGTGACGCTGCAGACCCGCCTGCAGGCAACCGACAGGTTCTCGGTGCTCATCGGCGTGCGCCTCGACGACAGCAAGCTCACGACGGATGGCGTGGACACCGGCATGGGGAGCACCCAGACGGTCCCCCAGCTGGGGCTCGTCTATGCGATCACTCCGGACCTGAATGCATACGTGAATTACGGCGAAACCTTCCTGCCGCAGTTCGGCACGGTGTTCGGCGGTGCCAGCATCGGGCCGGAGACCGGCAAGCAGATCGAAGGCGGGCTCAAGGGCACCTGGCTCTCCTCGAGAGTCGCGTATTCGCTGGCCTACTTCGACATGAAGCGCGACGGGCTGAGCACCGGGGATCCGCTTCATGAGGGCTTCGACATCCCGCTCGGCGAGCAGCGCAGCAAGGGCGTCGAAGCCGATCTGTCCGGCGAGATCCGGCGGGGATGGGATGTGTACCTCTCCGCATCATGGCTGGATCCGGAATTCGTCAAGGGAGACTACGCTGGCCTGCAGGCACCCAACACGGCGCGGCGCGCGCTCTCGCTGTTCTCGACCTGGCAGCCGCAGGAAGGGCCGTTGCGCCACTTCGGCGTCGGGGTCGGCGTCACCCACAAGTCGGGCATCAAGGCGCTCGGCTTCGGGGACTTTCCGCAGACGCGGCTCGACGGGCTGGACCAGTACACGGTCGCAGATCTTCGCCTGTTCTACGAGACCGAGGACAAACGCTGGGAGATCTTCCTCGCCGCCCAGAACCTGCTAGACGAGGTCTACTATCTCGATTCGGCTGGACGTGGCGACCGCGTGCAGGCCGGCGAGCCACGCCGAATCTATGGCGGGGTGAGGCTCAGCCTGTGAAGGGCCGGGCCGTGGCTTCCAAACGCTCCACACTGGCATTGTCGATCGCGCTCATCTGCGCGGCAGCGCCCTTCACTGCCACCGCAGAGGAAGTCGCCAGCGTTCGCCATCGCGCCATCGACCAGATCTTCGCCCAGTACGATCAGCCGGGTAGTCCGGGCGCAGCCATCGGCATCATCCGGGGCGGAGAGGTCGAGTACGTCAGGACTTATGGCTACGCGGAGCTGGAGAACGCCGTGCCCATCACGGAGCACACGGTGTTCGACGTGGCGAGCGTGTCCAAGCAGTTCACGGCCTACGCCATCATGCTGCTGGTGCGCGAGGGCAAGGTGAGCCTGGATGCGGACATCCGCCAGTACCTGCCCTACGTTCCGGATTTCGGCAGCAGGATCACACCCCGCCATCTGCTGCAGCACACGAGCGGCCTGCGGGACCAGTTCCGCCTGCTGGATCTCGGCGGCCAGGACGAGCGCAGCCCGACCACGCAGCAGCAGATCCTCAACCTGGTGAAGCGCCAGCGCAGTCTCAATTTCGAGCCCGGCGCCGAGCACGAGTACTGCAACACCGGCTACATCCTGCTCGCCGAGATCGTGCGGGCCGCATCGGGCAGGTCGTTGCGGGAGTTCGCGCAGGAGCGCATCTTCGGCCCGCTCGGCATGACGCGCTCCCTGTTCTACGACGACCTCACCGAAGTGATTCCGAACCGGGCCAGCTCGTACGAACGCCACGATGCATCCTCCCCGTGGCGGCGCTACACGGACAACTACAGCTACGTGGGCCCGACCGGCGTGCAGACGACGATCGGCGACCTGCTCAAGTGGGCCCGGAACATGGCGCGTCCGCGGCCCGGCGACGCCGGGATCTTCAGGGAGATGACGGAGTGGGGCCGCCTGAACGACGGCACGCCGTTCGGCAAGGGCCTGGGGCTGGGTGCCTGGACGTTCTCCGGCGAGCGGGCGGTGAGCCACAGCGGCACGATGGGACGCTTCGTGTCCCTGTTCGCCTGGTTCCCCGAGCGCGACTTCGCCGCCGTGCTGCTGATGAACAGCGATGGCCCGAACTACGATTACCTCGATCGCATCGTCGCGGCCTACTTCGATCCGGACGGCAGCAAGCTCAAGGCGCGCGAGCGGGCCGCGGGATTTGCGGAGGCACGGCCACGGGACCGATTGCTGCGCGCTGCCGCAGGCCACTACATGAACGATTCCGACCTCATGCTCTCGCTGGTCTACGAGAACGGCACGCTGTTTCTCGACGAGCGCGGCGCGGAGCGCGTGCCCGTGCACTTTCGCGCGAATGGAAGGTTCGACGCGTCATATCCCAAGTGGCGCTCTTATCGTCTCAGGCAGGAGAAGAGCAGGGTCGTCGGCCTCGAGGCCGACATCGATGAGCTGCCTACGGTGTTTTTCCGCCGCGTCGAGATACCGGCGCTCACGGTGCAGCAACTGGCGGCGGTGGCGGGCGACTACTACAGCGACGAGATCGACGGCACGCTGAGCATCGCCTTCGACGGCCAGAATCTGGCCGCGACCACTCTCTGGCTCGACGAGCCCATTCCACTGCATGCCGTGACGCCGGATCGCTTCGAGACCGACAGCGCGATCCTGCATTCGGTGCTGCTGGATCGTGACGCGAACGGCACGGTCACGGCGATACGGGCCAACTGTTACCGGGGCCTGCGCAACCTCGTGATGCGACGGATGTCCCCCTGAGCGTTCCCGTCCGCAGCCGCGGCCCCTCAGCGCTTGCGAATCACGATCTCGTTGCCGCGCCTCTCGACGATCAGATCCGGCTCGCGCGAGAGCAGCGCGGCGATCGAGTTGGGCTCGGTCGCCTCGAAAGCACCATCGTAGCGGCGCGGATCGCCCTGCAAGCCTTCCACCCGCAGGCGGACGGACTGGTTGTAGCGGTTGAACTCGGCCGCCATTTCCTCGAGCGAAGCGCTGTCGAACATCAGCCGGTGCTGGCGCCAGGCGATGGAATTCGTGACGACGCCGTGCTGCCTGGGGTGGATCGCCCCGTCCGGGAAGATGTCGGCCTCCTCACCGGCATTCAGCAGGATCTGCGTCTCCCGGCTCGAGGTGGCGCGGACCCGCCCTTCGATCACCGAGACTCGAGTGGTGCCATCCGGGCGATCCCGCACGTTGAACTGGGTGCCGATGGCCTGCACCACGGCCGCGCGCGTGTGTACGCGAAAAGGCCGGTCGACATCCCGCGCCACCTTGAAGATGGCTTCGCCCTGCCGGAGGTCGATATCGCGGCCCGTCGGCTGCAACCGCACGTCGATCCTGGAGGACACATTCAAGGTGACAACCGATGCGTCGGCGAGCTCCACGGTCCTCTGCTCGCCGAGCGACGTCGAATACTGCCGGGTGGCGCCGTGCTGCACGATCAGGGCCCCCACCGTCACCGCGATGATCGCTGCAACCGCTGCGATGGCCGTGCGGCGCCATACGGGCTGCCGTTGCGGGGACGGTGTGCTGGAGAACGGGCCCGCGACCGGTCGCGCCGGCAGGGCGGTCACCTGCGACCCGATGCGCTCGAGGAGCCGGTCCACGTCGTGCCGGCGCCCGGCATCGAGATGCCCGAGGCTGAACTCGATCTCCGCGATCTCCAGGAATTCCTGCACGTGCAGCCGCGATTCGAGCAGCCAGGCCTCGAAGGCGCGCAGCTGCCCGCTGGAGGCCGTCGGCAGCAGCTCGAGCCATTCCGAGGCCCGCAAGGCCAGCAGCTCGTCGATCCTTTCTTGAACCTGCATACGCAAACGCTCTCGCTATCCTCAGTCTTTCCTCAGAAGCATCTTCAGCTGCGCGCGCGCTTCGCACACGTAGACGCGGACGCTTCCCTCCGTAGTCCTCATCCTCAGCGCCGCTTCCTTGCACGACAGCCCATCGCGCTTCGTCAGCAGCAATGCCACGCGGTGCACGTCGGAGAGCCGCTCGAGCGCAGCGTTCAGCTCATCCACCAGCGCGATGTGCTCGGCACCTCCAGCTGCCGCATCCGGCATTCGCTCGCTGGCCTTGTGCGAGGCATCGGAGTCGTAAGTGACGATATCCCGGCGCTCCGCGAGCCTGGCGTCGGCGACGACGTTCGAGGCGATGCCGAAGAGGTAAGCCAGCGGATTGCGGGCCCGGAAGCGCCAGTCTCCCCGCAGGAATCGCTCGAAGATCTCCTGAGTGAGGTCGGCGGCATCCGCGGAGCGGCGCAGACGCCTGCGCACATACCGGTGCAGGTCTGCCGAGCAGCGCGAGAAAAGGTCCTCGGCGCCCTCCAGAGCCCCTTCACCTTTCGACGTGACTGGCTGGTCGGTCACTGCAGCACTTCCCGCATCACCTCTATGTCCGTTCTGCGGGGGCATTTGTTAACGCCGAGGCGTCGCGTTAACAATTCATCGCCCGGTCCCGACTATGGTGGCAGAAAAGCAGCACCATCACGATCGGGGAGTCGCATGGGAAATCGCATCTTCGCTTCTGTTTCGCTCTGTCTGCTCGCCGTGGCCGCCCACGCCGGGAACGCTCCTGCGCGGGTCGCCTTGAACATCGAGCCGCAGCCGGTGAGGGCGGCGCTGAAGGAGCTCAGCGACCAGGCGGGCGTCCAGGTCCTGCTGAGAGTCGACAACATCTCGCTGGACGGCGTGATGGCACCGAAAGTGAGCGGCACGCTTACCATGCAGGAAGCCCTCGAGCGGTTGCTCGCCAGCTCCGGGCTGAAGTACGAGTTCGTCGATGAGCGCACCGTGCGCGTCTCCCTGCCTGCGTCTTCGTCCAGTGGAGGCCCTTCCGTGGCCCCGGGAGCGGATCAGGGATTCAGGCTCGCGCAGGCCGAGGCCGGCGATTCGCAGGCGGGCGGCACCCGGTCGGCAGTTGCGACGGACGGCTCTGGTGCCGGGCAAGCATCCGGCGAAGAGGAAGTGCTCGTCAGCGGCACGCGCGAAGTTTCCCGCATCGGCGTGTGGGAAGGCCGCAAGGTGCAGGACGCGCCGTACTCGCTCAACGTCACCACGGCCGAGGTGATCCAGAACATCCAGGCCGTCTCGCCCGACCAGATCTTCAAGATGAACCCGGTCACGCAGTTCTCCTGGCCGCAGAGCCAGAACGACAGCCCCTACGTGTTCATGCGCGGCTTCCTCAGCCAGAGCTCGGCCCGCAACGGCATTCCGCGCGATGCCTACAATCACGGCACCACCACCGAGGACGTCGAGAAGGTCGAGGTGCTCACCGGCCTCTCCGGCTTCATGTACGGTGCCGGCAACGTCGGCGGCATGGTGAATTACGAATCGAAGCGGCCCACCGAGGAGCGGCTCAACTCGATCACCGCCGGCTACACGGGCGGCAGCAATTTCTACCTGCACGGCGATTTCGGGGGCCAGTTCAACGAGGCGCACACGTTCGGCTACCGGGTGAACGGTGTCGTGCAGGACGGCGATACGCGCGTGGATGGCCAGTCGCTCAAGAAGAACCTGCTCAGCGCGGCCTTCGACTGGAAGGTGACCGATACGCTGCTGCTGCAGATCGAAGGCTCGCGGCGCGATTACCGGCTGGACGGCCGCCAGGCTTACTGGGCGCCGCTCGGCGGCGCGCCTCGCCCGGATCCGGATGACATCGACTCGGGCAAGCTCTGGGCGCAGAAATGGTCTTTCCAGGACGTCGAGAGCACGCGCGTGAGCGCCAGCGCCCGCTGGCAGGCTTCGGATGCGTTCACGCTCCGGGTCGCGGCACTGGACCAGAAGGACCATCGGGAAGCCTACGCGCAGGCCTCGCACTACATCATCGCCGACGGCCTGTACTTGCCGTATGCAACAGCCAATGCACCACAGGACTGGCTGAGTCGCGGCTACTACGCGCTCGGGGATCTGAAGTTCCACACGGGAGCCTTGAGCCACCGCGTCACGGCCGGAACGATCTATTCCAGCCTCCGGGACCGCACGTACACCGATGCGAATACTTCGCTCGCGCTGCTGCCCATCGCCTCCATCGACGACGGACCGATGTACGTGCCGGAGCCCACCTTCGCGCCATACGGCCAGGGTATCCGTTTCGAGCGCGTCAACTGGCAGAAGTACAGCTGGCTGCTCGGTGACGACATCACTTTCAACGAGCACTGGTCGATGCTGGTCGGCGCGAGCTACGTGACGATCGACAACGAGTCGCGCTACGCCGGCCCGGCCACGCCCTGGACCGTCTACGACAAGAGCGACATGACGCCGACCGCGTCGCTGATCTACAAGCCCGTCCCCAACGTCACCCTCTACGCGAACTACATGCAGTCGCTCGAAGCGGGCGGCGTCGCGGCAGACACCTATCTCGGCGTCCCGGTGGTGAATGCCGGCGAGGTGACGAGTCCGCTCGTGAGCGACCAGATCGAGCTCGGCATGAAGGCCACCGTCGGCGAGATGCTGATGACGGTTGCGCTCTTCAACATCGACAAGGCCCTCCAGTATTACGACATCTCGGATCCGACGCGTCCCGAGTTCGTGCAGAGCGGGCGGCAGGTCCACAAGGGCATCGAGTTCACGGCCAGCGGCAAGCTTACCGAGCACTTCGGCCTCATCGGCGGATTCACGCTGCTCGATGCCTCCGTCGAGGACAACGAGCAGGATCCGGCGCTCGAGGGCAAGCGGCCTGTGGCCGTTTCCGAGAAGATGTTCAAGGTGTACGCCGAGTACAGCGTTCCGGGGTTGCCGCTGCTTGTGCTCAACGCCGGCGTGAATCGCACCGGCGGTTTCTATGGCGACGCGCTGAACACGGACCGCATCGCGGCCTACACGGTGTTCGACGCCGGGGTGCGCTATGGCTTCGAGCTCGGCCAACGTCCGGTGACGCTGCGGTTGAACGTGAACAATGTGACCGACAAGCGGTACTGGGCCAACGAGTACTTCCTGGGCGATGCGCGCACCGTC
Source organism: Steroidobacteraceae bacterium (assembly GCA_044225565.1). Classification (GTDB taxonomy): domain Bacteria; phylum Pseudomonadota; class Gammaproteobacteria; order Steroidobacterales; family Steroidobacteraceae; genus CAVXAE01. The sequence continues at coordinate 23,954 of JBGAIL010000028.1, forward strand.
CTGTTCTCCGTCAACACGAAGTTCTGAGCAGCATGAGGAGACCGGGGATGACCAGCACGAGCGCGCTCGTGGGCACGGCCAGGAATGTGGGCGGGGTCAGGAAGGTTGCTGCTGCGGCGGTTCTGTCATGGGGCGGCGCGCTGCTGGCTCCCGCGTTGGCGGCGGCGCAGCCGGCGGCTGTGCCAAAGCCGATCGACGAGAGCCTGACGGCGGCCTTCGCGGCGCAGATCCGCGAATCGGGCCGGCCTGCGCTGGACTACGTCGTCGGCAAGTTTGCCGGTCACCAGCTCGTGCTGCTGGGCGAAGGTCCGCATCGGGTCAGGCAGAATCTGGAGTTCCTGCAGGCGCTCATTCCGAGGCTCCACGCCGCGGGCGTCTACAACCTCGGCTTCGAGATGGTGCGCTCGGCGACGCAGAAGGATGTCGACCGGCTGCTCGCCGGCAGCACCTACGACGAGAAGCTCGCCACCCGCATCGTCCTGGACTACGAAGGCGTGCACTTCGGCTGGTATCGCGAGTACGCCGATGTGCTGCGTGCCGCGTGGAAGGTGAACAGCACGCTGCCGCGCGGGGCCCCGCGATTCCGCGTGCTGGGGCTCGATACCTTCTATAGAGCAGTGGACAGGTGGCAGCTGCGACCCGGCGAGAAGGGGACGGACGAGGCCGTCACGCAGCGCATCGTTGGATTGAGAACGCGCGATGTCCGCTGGGCCGAGATCATCGACCAGGAGATCGTGCAGAAGGGCGAGAAGGGCCTCATCTACGGGGGCATCGGGCATCTCAACACCCGGTTCCACAGGGACCGCGGTTTCGGCACTCATGAGCGGCGCGCAGGCAATTTGCTGTACAGCTACCTGGGCGACAAGGTGTTCGGCATCTTCCTGCACGGACCCTCCACCGGGGTGGACACGCAGGCGCTCGAAAGGATGCTGGCCGCAACTTCAGCGGCGTCCAGCGGCCCGGCCGCGGCCGCAGGCGTGGGATTCGACACACGTCCGGGCACGGCGATCGGCAACCTGCCGTCTTCGGAGTACGGCTATATCGGTCGCGGGCCGAGGAGCAGCGGCTACCGGCCAGCCATGCGCTGCGGCAATCAGTTCACGCTGGCCGACACTACGGACGGATACGTGTATCTGCTGCCGGTATCCCAATTCAGGATGGTGAATCGCATCGAAGGCGCGCTCACGCCGGAGAACGTGCTCGAATTGCAAAGGCGCCTGCAGGTCGAGGCCGGCGATCGGGAGTTGACGGTGACGCGCGAGGAGATCGAGCGCATGTCACAGGACGCGGATGCTAAATGGCGGGCCGAGATCGAGGGCAAGGCAGGTTCACGATGAGATCTTCGTTCACGTCGACGGGAATGGGTTGTGTGCTCGCTGCGACGCTGAGCGTGTTTGCCGCAGGGCGGGTCGATGCGCAGCAGAACCCGGGCCAAGCCTACAACAGCCAGTCCTTCTACAAGTATTCCTTGTCGCAGCTGAGCGGCATGTTCCAGTCGCAGTTGCAGAGCGCCAGCCAGTCTCCCGAAGACTACGTCGTCGGCAAGTTCAAGGATCACGACATCGTGTTCCTGGGGGAAGGCCCGCACCAGGTGCGGCAGAACCTGGAGTTCCTGCAGTCGCTGTTGCCCCGGCTCTACGCCGCAGGCGTACGCAATCTCGCCTACGAGATGATCCGTGGTGAGCTGCAGGGAAAGGTCGACCAGCTCCTGAATGCGCCGCAGTACGACGAGTCGCTCGCCACGGATCTGGTGATGGACTGGAACGATCGCTTCGGCTTCCAGGAGTATCGCGATGTCCTGCGCGTCGCCTGGGAGATCAACAGCAGGCTGCCGAAGGGCGCGCCGCGATTCCGCGTCGTGGCCCTCGATTATCCGACCGTGCCGCTCGACTGGTCCGGCCTTCGCCCGGGGGAGAAGGGCGGTGACACCTCGGCGATCCAGCGCAATCTCGGCGTGAAAGAGCGCGACATGCGCTGGGCGGAGGCGATCGAGAAGGAGATATTGAGGAAGGACGAAAAGGCGCTGGTGTACGCTGGTGCGGGCCACACCAGCGTGCGCTTCCACTGGGACCGGTTTCCCAACAATCACAACCAGCGGCGTGCGGGCAATATCATCCAGGGTTACATCGGCGACCGCGTCTGCGGCATCTCGCTGCACGGCATCGAGCTGCCGACGGAGACCGCGATGGTGGAGCGCCTGCTCGGACCGGGCTACGGCTCGGGCCGCCGTTTCGGCATCGACCTCAAGCCGGGCACGCCCTTCGGGGACATTCCCAGCAGCAAGCCGGGCTTCCTGGGAAAGACCCAGGATCGGCCGGGCCGCAGCGGTGGCTTCACGCTCGCCGACGTGACCGACGGCTACGTCTTCCTCGGCCCCGTCACGGAATGGAAGATGGTGCGGCGTATCGAGGGTGCCTACACGCCGGCGCGCGTGCGCGAGATCAACAGACGCCGCCAGGTCGAGGAAGGTGACCGGACTAAGGTATGGACCGTGGCGGACCTCGAGAAGGAAGCCGAGGCCGACGACCTGGAGTGGCGCAGCTTCTTCGAGAATCAATAGCCGGACGCGGGCGGAGCAGTCCGCGGTTCCGGTCTCTCCGAGTGCGAACGATCATGAACACTGGCTCCGCTCTCGCAGTTCTGGCGCTCGCGCTTTGCTCAGCCGCGTCAGCTCAGACGGAGACGCTCGAAGCCTATCAGCGGGCGCAGCGCTACATCGGCTGGAACAACGGCCGGAACGTCTTCAACCGTGAAGTGGAGCACCACTGGATCGGAAAGTCCGATCGGCTCTGGTACCGGCGCGGTTCGCCGGAAGGTTCCGAGTTCATCATCGTCGACGCGAAACGCGGTACGAAGTCGCAGGCCTTCGATCACCAGGCGATGGCGCGAGCGCTCGCCAGTGCGCTGGGCAGAGCAGTCGACGCCCGCGCGCTGCCCATCGAGGATCTGAGCTACGAATCGGCGAGGGCGGTTCCGGATGTCCTCGTCGCGGGCCAGCTCTGGGGCTGTGATCTTCAGATCTCCCGATGCGTTGCTCGCGAACCTCTGGCCGTGGCACCAGGAGAACTGCTCGCGCCCGATGGGCGGCAGGTCCTCTTCGTGAAGGATCACAACCTGCGGGTGAGGGGGCTGGGCACGGGCGAGTCCCGGGCGCTGACCGTGGACGGCGACAAGGATCGTGCATACAGCGCACTCCCGGAGTCGAACACGCTCGAGATCACGATGCGCCGTCAGGGCAAGCGGATTCCACCGATCGGGATCTTCTCGCCGGACGGTTCGCGTTTCGCCACGTATCGCCTGGACCAATCCAGGGTGAAGCCCCTGTGGCTGCTGCAGAACGTTCCGCAGGACGGCTCCGTCCGGCCCATCCTTCACGAATATCGTTATCCATTCCCGGGCGATGAGCTGCCGACGGCGCAACTGCTGATCATCGACGTCGCAACAGGCCGGTCGGTGACCGTCGATTACCCCGCACTCATGGCGCCGTATGTGGGCCCCGTGATGATGCACCAGCTCAGCTGGTCGGCCGACGGCCGAACGCTGCATCTGCTCGACAGTTCCCGCGATTACCGGACCCTTTCGCTACTGTCGATCGACGGAGCCACCGGGTCCGTCCGAAAGATCATGAGCGAGCGTGCGACGCTCAGCTACCCGGTGTCGCACATCATCGAGGAAAACCCGCTGGTGCGCGTGCTGGCGAACGGGGACTTCCTTTGGCCTTCCGAGCGTTCCGGCTCCCTGCATCTCTACCGGTACGACGGTCGCACCGGGTCGCTCAGGAACGCCGTCACTTCGGGGCCGTGGATCGTTCGGGACATCGTGCGCATCGATGAGCCGGCGAAACTGATCTACTTCACCGCGATCGGTCTGCCGGGCAGCGCGGATCCCTACTATCGAGCGCTGTATCGGGTGAGGCTCGACGGGAGCGGATTGACCCGGTTGACGCCGGAAGATGCCGATCACGAGGTTCGCTCGAGCGGATTGCCCGAGACTGCGCTGCTCGAGGACTTCCGGCCCAGCTGGGCCGGCGTGTCGGTGTCACCCGAATCGCTCGGAGCATTCTCTGCGAGCGGCCGATATTTCGTCGACAGCTACGCGACTCCCGCGCAGCCGACGGTCACCGTCATTCGCGATTCGGCCGGCCGCAGGCTCCAGACGCTCGAGAGGGCGACTCTGAGCGCCGACCTCGCATCCTTCATTCCTCCGGAGCTGTTCGAGACGCTCGCAGCCGACGGACGCACCAAGATCTACGGGCAGATACTGAAGCCGACGAACTTCGACCCCTCCAGGCGGTATCCAGTCGTCGATTCGGTGTACCCGGGCCCGCAGGCGGGTCGCGTGTCGAAGCGTTATTTCGGCGACCGCTTCCTCGAGCCACAGTCCGTCGCGGAGCTCGGCTTCATCGTCGTCGAGCTGGATGGTCGCGGCACGCCGCTGCGGCCGCTGGCGTTCCGCGAGTTCGCGTACGGCAACATGGGGGCGGCAGGCGGCCTGGTCGATCACGTCGCGGCGATCAAACAGCTCGCGGCCACCCGGCCTTACATGGATCTGGATCGGGTGGGCGTCTTCGGCGGATCCGGCGGTGGGTACGCGACGGTGCACGCGCTGTTCGACTATCCGGAGTTCTTCAAGGTCGGCGTGGCCACCGCAGGCAACCACGATCAGCGCATCTATGTTTCGAACTGGGGCGAGATGTATCACGGGCCGTTCGATGAGGAGAGCTACGCGGCCATCGCCTCATACCGGAACGTCGCGCAGTTCAAAGGCAAACTGCTGCTGATGTGCGGAGAGCTGGACGACAACGTGCATCCGGCCAACACGATGCGCGTCGTCGACGCGCTCATCCGGCATGACAAGCCCTTCGATCTGCTGGTCTTCCCCAACCAGAATCACGGCATCGGCAGTCCATACTACGTGAAGCGCCTGTGGGACTTCCTGGTCGTGAACCTGCAGGGAGGCGTGCCGCCTGCCGGTTTCGTCATCGAGCAGGATCGATGAGCGCCGCGGCTCGACCATCGAGGCCCGGACCGTACGCCGCCACGGCAGCCTGCAGCCTGCTTGCCAGCATGGCGATGGACTGCGGCGAAGCTTCGCCCACTGCCGGAACCTACATCAGCATTCCCGATACGATCGTCGCCTCGCCGGACCAGCGTTCGAAGGTGGAGCGCGGCCTCTTCTTCGCATCCGAGAACCGCAGAGACCCCCGGAGTCGTCTCATCGCAGTGCATTTTCTGCGCTTTCCGGCATTGCACGGGGAGAAAGGAAGGCCGCCCGTGTTCCTGCTCGACGGCGGACCGGGCGACGACTCCGATTTCACGAACCCCCAGGCCTACTACTCGCCGTCTCTGGTCGAGAGGTTGCGCCGCACTCGCGACGTCGTCTATGTGAGCCAGCGTGGCAATCCGAAAGCACGGGGACTCGTGCCGGCGCTGTATTGGAAGCTCCCGGGCCACCCAATGAATCTTCCCGGCTCTGCTGCGCTCCGGCGCGAGGGAAACCGCGTCGCCGTCAAGGCGGTGATGCAGGAATGGTCTGACCGGCGCGTAGACCTGCGTGGATATGACATCCTCAACATCGTCGACGATGTGCACGAGCTGCGCGCCGCGCTCGGCTACGACCGGATCGTGCTGCGGGGATGCAGTTTCGGATCGCAGTGGAGCCTGTCGTATCTCAAGCGCTGGCCAGAGACCGTCGACCGTGCGCTATTGAGCGGCGTGGAGCCACTGGACTACGCATACGACAGTCCGAAATGGCTGTGGTCCTCGCTCAGCCGCCTGGCCGGACGGGCCGAGGCGGACGCCGTCCTGGCGAAGGACATCCCGGAAGGGGGATTGATGAGCGCTTTTCGGGCAGTGATCGAACGGCTCGAACATCGTGCGCAGACCGTAACGATCCGGGCTCCCGATACGGGTGCGGCGGTGCCTGTGACCGTCGGGGCAGATGATGTGCGCGCGCTGATTGCACGCCTGGTTTCCGGCAAGACGATTCGTGAAGGCCTGGGAAACTGGCCACGCTTCATTCTGGAGATGTACCGGGGGGACTTCCGCTTCGTCGCCGCGAAGGCATGGGAGGCCCGCCGGGCGGAGGGTTCGGGCGTGCCACTGATCTTTCTGCTGATCGACAACAGCCTGGGGATCAGTGCCGGGCGCGACAGTCGACTCATCGCCGAGCCCGAAGCCCGCTGGCTGGGGGACGTCAATGCCATCTACCATGACACGCGCGATCTGACGCCGACACCGGATGCTGGCGATGCATTCCGCGCAGACTGGCCGATCGAAGTGCCGGTCCTGCTGGTGAACGGCGATCTCGATTGGTCCACGCCGATCGAGAACGCGCGCCACCTGCGTGGCTTCCTCAAGCACGGACACCTGGTAGAAGTTCGCGACGGCACGCATTGCGGCGAGCTCACCACGATGGCGCAGGAAAGGCCCGAACAACTGGAGCAGATAAACTCGTTCATCGATGCTGATTTCGATCGGACGACGCCTGAGCGCTTCTTTGCGAAGCTGCCCAGGACGGTCGCATATGCCCCGCTCCGCTTTGCGCCGCTGTCCGGTACGACGCTGTACGACGAGTGGCTGCAGCAATCCGCAAATCGGGTCATGAAGCGAATGAATCCGTGATGAAGCTCTCGGCGTCGAAGGTCTGGATACTGGTTTTGGGTCTTGCTGCATGGATGCAGGGTGCGACCAGCCTTGCTCAGGAGCGTGCGCAGGATCGGCAGAACTGGATCGGCCCCGGCCTGCCGGTTTCCGACGATCCTCGCCACGTGCCGGTGAAGCCTGGCCCGCACGGGCCGGAAGGCAGCATCGTGCTGGTAGGCGGTCGGGTGTTCGACGGCACGGGCACGGCAGTGCGAGAGGGCACGGTGCTCATCGAGCGCAATCGTATCAAGGCTGTGCTACCGGCGGGTTCTCGTGAATGGCCTGCAGACGCACGGGTGATCGACGTTGCCGGCAAGACGGTGATGCCCGGTCTCATCGACCTGCATACGCACCTCACGTACACGGAACCCGATACGCCGGCGCGCGAAACCGACGACCCGGCTTCTGCCACGCTGCGCGGTGAGGAGCGGTTGCGTACCTACATCGAGTCCGGAATCACGAGCGTGCGCGATCTCGCTTCGGATGGCACGGTGCCGTTCCGACTCAAGAAGTGGGTGGCGGACAACCGCATCCCCGGGCCGCGCGTGTTTGCGGCTGGTCAACTGATCACCGGTACGGGCGGGCATGGAGCCGAGAAGGAGTGGTGGGATCACTGCGGCGTGGGCGGCGAACGCGATACGCGGTCCATCCGCGAGGCTTCGGGGCCGGACGACTGGCGCGAAGCGGTGCGCGAGCAATTCAAGCGCGGCGCGGATCTCATCAAGCTCGCGAGCCACTTCTCGCGCGAAGAGGTGAAGGCTGCGGTGGACGAGGCTCACGCGCTCGGGTTGAAAGTCACCGTGGATGCCGAGACCTTCTACATCCAGTGGGCGGTGGAGGCGGGCGTCGATTCCGTGGAGCATCCACTGCCGCGCACGGACGAGACCATTCGGCTGATGGCGAAGCGGCACGTGGATTCCGTGCCGACGCTGGTGCCCTACATCTACATCTTCGACCTGAATGGCGGCTACTTCGGCTCGACCTCGCGGCGGTTCGACTTCTCCAAGGAGGCGAACCTCGAGATGTTCCGCCGCCTGAAGCGCGCCGGAGTCCGGATGGGCGTGGGCACCGATCACCGACTGGTTCCGGTATCTGCCGCAGGCGTACATCATCGAACTGAAGCAGTTCGTGGCGTGGGTTTCACCATTCCCGAAGCGCTGGTGGCGGCGACGCGCACCAGTGCGCAGATCCTGGGCATGGATGACAAGCTCGGTACGCTCGAAGCCGGCAAGCTCGCGGACGTGCTGGTGGTGGATGGGCGCCCGGATTCCAACTCGACGATCTCGCCAGAGTATCGCTCGTGATTCGCGATGCGGCGTAGTGGTGGAGAACGGGCGCATCACCGCTCATGCGCCGCCCGTGCGAGCACGAGCCGGATTGAAGTGGTAGCGCGGCGCGAGCGCGCCGGCACGCTGGCGGATTACCAGCGCGCGGCCGTGCTTCAGAACGCGCGCTCGCTGGTGTTCCGCACCAGCCTCATGCCGAACTGGATCGGGCAGGGCGACCGGTTCTGGTATGCCGATCAGGTCGGCGACACGAAGTCCTTCGTGCTCGTCGACCCGGACCGCAACACACAGCAGTCGTTTCCGGATCCCGCACCACAGCGGTCAAGTGCTCGCCCGACGGTCGCTGGGCCGTTTCGCTCAAGGCCCACAATCTCTGGGTTCGCGACACACGTACCGGCGAGCAGCGCGCTCACCACCGACGGCGAGCCACACTACGAATACGCCAGCCAGGACGGCATCAGCTCCTCGCCTATCACGGATCTGCTGCAGCACACCGCGCTGGCGCCGGAGGTGCATTTCTCCCCGGACTCCCGCCGCCTGCTCACGTATCGAATCGATACCCGCGAAGTGGAAGAGCTGGCGCTTACCGAAACTCGTCCCGCGGAGCGCCCCGTGACTCACACCTTCCGCTATCCGCTCGCTGGCGATGCCGCGGTAGCCAAAATCCAGATGCTCATCGTCGACCTGCCTTCGAAGGCGGTGACGCTCGTCCATCATCCGCCTTTCCCGCGCCTCACGAGTTTCGATACCCCCGTGGCGTGGAACGCCGCGAGCACCGAAGTGGGCTTCGTAGAAGAGGCGCGCGGATTCAAGCAGGCGTACTTCCGCATCGCGAATGCCTCCACCGGCGAAGTGCGAACGCCCATCACCGAGGTCGCGGAGAAATCCATCCTGCGCAAGTTGCAGGCGCGCTTCGTGGGAGGTGATGTGGTGTGGGCTTCCGAGCGCGACGGCTGGAACCATTTGTATCTAGTCGATTCGCGCACCGGCTCCGTGAAACGCCAGCTCACGCGCGGGGAATGGGTGGTTCGCGACATCAAGCACGTCGACGAGCGCCGCGGCCTCGTGTACTTCACCGCCGGTGCCCGCGAGTCCGTCCGAGATCCTTACTACCGCCATCTTTACCGCGTACGCCTCGACGGAACCGGCCTGCAGCTCCTCACCCCCGAACCCGCCGACCACGAGATCGCCTTCGCACCGAGCGGCCGCTACTTCATCGACACGTATTCCCGCATCGACCTCCCGCCCCGTACCGTTTTGAGGACAGCGGCCGGCCGCACGGTGCGGGAGCTGCAGCGCGCCGACATCTCCCGCCTGCTCGCCACGGGCTGGCGTCCACCCGAGCCCTTCAAGGTGAAGGCGCGCGACGGCGTCACCGATCTCTATGGCGCCATCTTCCGGCCTTCGCACTTCGATCCCTCGAAACGCTATCCCGTGCTCGACGGCATCTATCCCGGCCCGCAGATCATCCGCACCGCCAAATCCTTCGACATGCTGAACTACTGGCACGAGGACGACCTCGCGCTCGCCGAGCTCGGCTTCATCGTGGTCACCCTCGACGGCAGCGGCACGCCCTGGCGCTCGAGAGCCTTTCGCGAACGCTCCTACGGCAAAATGGGCGACGGCGGTGGGCTCGAAGACCACATCGCCGCGCTCGAGCAACTGGCCGCGCTTGAGCCGGCAATGGACTTGCAGCGCGTTGGCATCTACGGCCATTCGGGCGGCGGTTACGCCGCCGTGCGCGCGATGCTGAAATTCCCCGAGTTCTACAAGGTGGGCGTGGCGTCCTCCGGCAACTACGACCAGCGCACGTACTGGGCGGAGTGGGGCGAGCGCTTCCAGGGTTATCCGGTCGTTGGCAGCGACTACGAGCCGGAATCCGCTGCCGCTCTCGCACCACGCCTTCAGGGCCGGCTGCTGCTGGCCTACGGCGACCTCGACGACAACGTCCCTCCCGCGAACACGCTGCAGCTGGTGAATGCGCTCATCGCCGCGAGCCGGGATTTCGACCTGCTCGTGCTGCCGAACCGCAACCACTCGCTCACGAACCTGGCGCCGGGTGGCCCCGGGGGCGAGCGCGCCGATCCTTATTTCCTGCGCCGCCGCTGGGATTACTTCGTCCAGCACCTCATGGGCGTCACTCCGCCGCCCCAGTTCGTCCTGCCACCGCCCGGTCAGTGACCAGACCGGGCCGGTGCTTGCCGTCCCGACGATTTGTATCAGAATTCCCGCCTCGACCCCTCTCATAGGGTGACGCGCTCCGGCGCCGAACCGTTTCGGCTCGCATCAGGCCATCATGAAGTCCGCCACCCCGGAAGATCGGGTTTCGCGCCTCGTCGAGGAATCCGGCGAGGACGTGGTGCGCTTCCTCGCCCGGCGCCTGCGGAATCAGGCCGACGCCGAGGATCTGTCGCAGGAGGTGTACCTGCGCCTGATGCGCCTCCCGGATGCCGGCGGGATACGGAACTTGCG